>DATMSE010000129.1:0-12085 GCA_035565575.1 Xanthobacteraceae bacterium | reverse complement strand
GACGCCGGCGACGAAGAAGCGGCGCGGCGCGCCCGCGATCAGCGCGGTATCGACCACCACCGCATCGGGATTGGTCGTCATCAGCCGCACTTCGCTGAGCGAATGATCCTCACGATAGAGCACCACGAGGCGGCTGGTCGGCGCGTCGTTGGAGGCAACCGTCGGCACGATCAACAGTGCGCCGCCACGCGCGATGCGCACGCCCTTGGCATTGTCGATGGTCTTGCCGCCGCCAACACCGATGACGACATCGCTTTGCGCGGCTTCCGCCTGCCGCGCCATCTCGTCGATCTTCTCCGCCGTGCATTCGCCGCTGAACGCCGCGAATGTCGCCGTGGCGTCGGAATTCGCGAACACCAACTCCAGCTTCGCCCGGATCAGGTCCATCACGGCCGCATCGACGATGATGAAGGGGCGACGGCCGTACAGCGCCACCAGCGGTCCCAGTTCGGCCAGCGCGCCGGGGCCTTGAACATAGCGGTGCGGCCCACCGAAAATGCGCATCGTCATGTGTTGCCCCAGTCAAAATCGCGGCGTCCGCCATCCATGCAGATCAGCGCGCCGTTGATGAAAGATGCCTGCACCGAACAGAGATACGCAATCAGCGCGCCGACCTCGCTCGGCTGGCAGAAACGCTTGAGCGGATTCTGTCCGGCGATGACCTCGCGCTTGGCGTCCGAGAAACCCGCGATCAGGTCGGTCTCGACATAGCCCGGCGCGATGGCGTTGACGGTGATGCCATCGCCGCCGACTTCCTTGGCCATGGTGCGGGTGAAGCCGATCACGCCGGCCTTGGCGGCGGAATAGTTGGTGACGCCGGGCCGCCCGCCGCCGGTGACGTTCATCGACGAGGTGTTGACGATGCGGCCATAACCGGTCTTGCGCAGAAACGGCACCGCGAACTTGCTGCACAGGAACGTGCTGCGCAAATGCGTGTTCATGATGATGTCCCAGTCGGACACCGACATATCGGCGGCATGACGACCGAGATACTTGCCGCCGGCACCGGCATTGTTGACGAGAATGTTGAGTCCGCCCAGCCCCTCGGCGGCCTCGCGCACCACGCGCTCCGCGCTCGTCTCGTCCGAGACGTCGCCGATGCAGACGACGGCCTTTGCGCTCGCGCGCAGCTCGGCGGCGGTCGCTTCCGCCGCGGCCGCGTCAATATCGTTGATGGCGATCGCGACGCCCTCGGCGGCGAGCGCGGTCGCTTCCGCCTTGCCGATGCCGCGCGCCGCGCCGGTCACCAGTGCGGCTTTGCCTGCAATTCCTAAGTCCATCTCGTCTCCTTCAGCCTTTCACCGCGCCGGCGCCGAGGCCCTGAATGAAATATTGCGACATCAATGCGAAGGCCGCGAACAGCGGCAGCGCGATCAAAGTCGAGCCGGCCATGATCTCGCCCCAGCGCAGATCGAACGAGCCGACCATCGAGGCGAGCCCCACCGGCAACGTCTTGTTGGCGTCGCTGCCGATCATCACCAGCGCGAAGGTGTAGTCGGTCCACGACAGCAGAAACGAGAAAATCGCGACCGTGATCAGGCCGGGCAGCGCCAGCGGCAGCACCACGCGCAGGAACGCGCCGAGCCGGGTGCAGCCGTCAACCATCGCCGCCTCTTCCAGCTCGAACGGCATGCTCTTGAAGAACCCCCACAGGAACCAGACGCCGAGCGGCAAGGTGAGCGTCAGGTGCGAAGCGATCAGGCCGGTGAGCGTGTCGCCGAGGCCGAGCCGCGCGAAGATGGTGAAGATCGGGATCGCGATCAAGAGCGGCGGGAACATGTAGGCGTACAGCATCGCGCCGACGATCACCTTCTTGCCGCGAATACGCTGGCGCGTCACCGCATAGGCGATCATCACCGAGAACACCATCGTCACCAGCACCGCGACCACCGCGACGATGACGCTGTTCAAGAAGTGCCGCGGATAGTCGGTGAGTTCGAGCAGGTTGCGATAGGATTCCAGCGACAGCACGTTGGGGATCAGCGACACATTTGTCAGCAGCTCGGTCGGCTCGCGCAGGCTCGACACCACCATCCAGTAGATCGGGAACGCCGAATAGACCGCGATCACCAGCGCGGCGACATAAAGGCCGAGACGGCGCGGCAGCGTTTTGGCGCGACCCATCAGTCGTCCTCCAGCGGGAATACCCAGAAATAAACCAGCACCGCGACCGAGAGCAGCGCGAAGGAAATGGTGGCGATGGCCGCGCCGCCGCCGATGTCGAACAGGTTGAATGCGTGGCGATAGGACAGGATGGCGAGGTTTTCCGTCGCGCCCACCGGTCCGCCGCGCGTCAGGAGCCAGATGACATCGAATTTATTGAACATCCAGATCGCGCGCAGCAGCACCACCACGGTCAGGATCGGCTTCAGCATCGGCAGTGTAATGTGGAAGAAGCGCTGCACCGCCGTGGTGCCGTCGACGCGCGCGGCCTCGTAGAGCGATTGCGGCACGGTCTGCAACGCGGCGAGGAAGCAGGTGGTGACGAACGGGGTCCACATCCAGACACTGACCAGGATGGTCGAGGCCATCGCCGCGCCGGGGCTTTCGAACCAGTTGATCGGTGGCAGGCCCATGGCTTCGACCGCCTTGGTGACGATGCCGATGCCGCCGTCCACCATCCATTTGAAGGTGAGGATCACCACCACCGTCGGCAGCAGATATGGCAGGATCGAGAGGCCGCGCACCAGGTTGCGGCCGGGAAACACCTCGTTGAGCACCAGCGCGAAGCCGATGCCGAGGATGACCTGAAAGACGATGGAGCCGAGCGCGTAGATCGCGCCGTTGACGAGCGCCCGCCAGAACTCCGGCGCCTGCAGCACCGCCGCGTAGTTGGCGAAGCCGACCCACTTCGGCGCGCCGACGAAAGAATCCATCTGGTAGAAGCTGAGGCTGACCGCATACACCGCAGGCGCGACGATCAGCGCCAGCGTCACCGCCAGGCCGACAAACAGAAACCCATAGATCGTCGTCTTCGAACTCACGGCAGGCGCCTCGCATGGCGACCCGGCCGGAGCGATCCGGCCGGGTCATTTCGAGTGAGACAGCCGATCAGGCGATCAGCTTGCGCATCTTGTCGGCGGCGGTCTTGATGCACTCCGCCGAGGACATGTTCTTCAGGATCTTGTTCTGAAGCATTTCCGGGATGACGAAGCCTTCGAACACCTTGCCGGGACGCAGGTCCGGGGCCGGGCCCTCGGTATCGATCGAGGTCAGGATGATCGACTTGTCGGTGATGAAGCCGCGCATGGTCTCCACCGCGTCCTTGTGCTTCTCGATCAGCGGATGCGCGCGCCAGCGCGGATCGTCGTAGACGTCGAGGCGCGGCGGCTGGAAGTGCAGCGGGGCGGTATGCAGGAAGTTGATATACTGGTTCTCGGTGAACCACGCCATGAACTTCATCGACTCGTCGGAGTTCGGCGTCTTCAGCACCACCCAGCCGTCATAGCCGTGGTTGACGGCCTTGGCCTTGCCGGTCGAGTCCATGTAGGGCGTGATGCCGTATTGGGTCGACAGCTTCGGCGCGTTGCGCTCCAGCGCCTCGATGATGCGGCCGGCATAGGCGGCGTGGCCGACCTTGTCGGAGGAGAAGTTGCTGAGCACTTCGCCGAAACTCGCCTGGCTCGCGCCGGACGGCATGGTCTTATAAAGCTCGGCGAAGAAATCGAGGTAGCGCGTCACGCGCGGCGCCATCTCCGCACTGTCGAGCGCGACGTTCCACTTGTCGTCGAACAGCTTGACGCCTTCCGCCCACATGAAGCCGGGCGCCAGCCAGTTGGTCGCACCGTTGCTGCCGATCGGGAACAGCGAGCCGAAGCGGCCATCCGCCGTGAGCGTCTGCGAATTCTTGAGCATCTCGGCGTAGCTCTTGGGCGCGCTGAGGCCGTGCTTCTCGTAGAGATCCTTGCGGTAATAGATCCACGCCAGATTGTAGTCGTAGGGGTACCAGTAGACCTCGTCCTTCACCGGGAAGAGGATCTTCGGACCCCACTTGTGCTTGCTGGTGAGTTCGGTGAGCGGCATCAAGTGCCCCTCGCCCTGCAGCAGCAGCACATGACCGACGAAAGCGAAGGTCGCGATGTCATAGGGTTGGCCGCCGCGCAGCGACGTCGTCACCTTGGTGAAGGCGTCATCGAGCGGAACCGAGTCGACGATGACCTGCGTGCCGAACTGCTTTTCGTATTCGGCGCAGGCGACCTTCAGCGCGCGGATGCTGTCGATCGAGGTTTCGGTGTTGAGAAAACGGATGGTCTTCTTGCCCTGCCCCCATACGGCGGGCGCGCCGAGGGTGCCGGTGGCGAGCGCGGTGCCAAGCGCACCGGCGGTCTTGATCAGTGTGCGGCGGCTGACGCCGTCTTTTGTTTTCTGCAGGTTCGTCTTGTCAGTCATGGCCTTCCTCCCGTGTTGGTCATGGTCTGTTGAGCTCGATGCGCTGCCCGCCTGACTTGGCGAACAGATGCAGCCGCGCGGCAGGGAATCGGATATTGATGGTCTGGCCCGGCGACCAGCTATCGACGCGATCGACGAGAATGCGCAGGCGCTCCCCACCCGCCTCGCCGACACACAGCGTCTGGGCGCCGAGTTGTTCGATCACCCGCACCGTAAACGCAACGCCACCGGCCTCGCTGGTCAGCGCAAGGTGCTCGGGGCGAATGCCGAGCACCACTTCGCCGCTCGCCTGCGTGCCGGCGGGCAACGCGACGCGGAGATTGCCCGCAACGAAGTGGCCAGCCTCAATGCGCCCCTCGACCAGGTTCATTTCCGGCGAGCCGATGAAGCCGGCGACGAACAGGTTGGCGGGCCGGTCGTAGACTTCCAGCGGCGCGCCGATCTGCTGCACATGGCCGTCGCGCATGATGACAATGCGGTTGGCAAGCGTCATCGCCTCGACCTGATCGTGGGTGACGTAGACCATGCTGGTGCCGACGTCCTGATGCAGCCGCGCGATCTCCTCGCGCATCCGCACCCGCAGCTTGGCGTCGAGGTTGGAGAGCGGCTCGTCGAGCAGAAACACGTCCGGCTCGCGCACCAAGGCGCGGCCGAGCGCGACGCGCTGCATCTGGCCGCCGGAGAGCTGTTTCGGCTTGCGGGCGAGGAAATCCTCCAGCCCCAGCATGCGCGCGGCCTTCTGCACGCGCGTGTCGATCTCGGCTGCGTCCATCTTGCGCATCCGCAGGCCGAAGGCGAGATTTTCGTAGATCGTCTTGTGCGGATAGAGCGCGTAGTTCTGGAACACCATCGCGATGTTGCGATCCTTCGGCTCCAGTCCGGTGACGTCGCGCGCGCCGATGCGGATGGTGCCCGACGTCACCTCTTCGAGCCCGGCGATCATCCGCAGCGTGGTGGATTTGCCGCAGCCGGACGGCCCGAGAAACACGACGAATTCGCCATCGCGAATGGTGAGATCGACGCCATGCACCGCGACCACGTTGCCATAGGCCTTGCGGACCTTTTCAAGGCGGATTTCAGCCATGGGCCACCCTGCTCCCTGCCTGCCTCATGATCCGCCTTTGACGAAATCGTGGATGCGATGGTTGAGCGGCGCCAGCGCCGCCTGAATGTCGCGATAGATCGGAAAGCCGCGATCGTAGACTTCCGCGCGCGCCGGATCGGGGCTCGCGCGCGAGACGATCTGCACCACCTCCGCCGCCGCCCGCTCGTCGGCGAACACGCCGACACCGACACCGGCGAGGAGCGCCGCGCCGAACGAGGCATCGGCCACCGCCGGCAATTCCACCTCCACATTGAGCACGTCGGCGACGATCTGCCGCCACAGCGCGCTGGTGGAGCCGCCGCCGGTGAGGCGCGCGGTCGCGAAGCTCAGGCCCTTCGCGCGCAGCACGTCGCGGCAATCGCGCAGCGAATAGGCGACGCCTTCATACAGCGCACGGACGAAATGACCGGGACCGTGATTGAAGCCGGCACCGACGAAATCGGCGCGCAGCAGCGGATCCCAATACGGGCTGCGCTCGCCATTGAGATACGGATGGAAGAACAGGCCTTCCGCACCCGGCTTCACCGCCGCCGCCATGCGGTCCATGGCGTCGAACACCGCGCGGCCGTCGTCGCCCTCGCGGCGGAAGAACGTATCGCGCAGCCACTTGTGCGCCGAGGCGCAGGAATTGGTCGCCGTGATGATGTACCAGTGGTTCGGCACCACGTGGTAATAGTTGATCAGTTCGAAATCGGGCCGGGCTGTCGGCGACAGCACGTTGACGGTCGCCGCGGTAGCGAGCTTCACCACGCCGAGGCCTTCGCGCACCATGCCGGCGCCGTAGGTTTCCGCCGCGGTGTCGGAGGTGCCGCACACCACCGGCGTGCCTTCAGCCAAACCGGTCGCGCGCGCGGCCTCCGCCGTCACCTTGCCGACCACCGCCGTCGGCGCGACGATCGGCGGCAGCGTGTCGAGTGGCCAGCCGATCATTTCGCAAAGTTCTTGCGACCACTGACCGCTTTTCGCATCGAGCATCAAAGTGCCGAGCGCGTCGATGGTGTCGGTTTCCCAGGTGCCGGTGAACTGCGCGCGCAGCCAGTCCTTGGCGACGTAAAGCCGCTTGACGCGCGCATGCGCTTCCGGCTCGTGATGTCGCAGCCACAGCATCTGCGGCAGCGTCCAGGTGGCGTTGGCGCGATTGGCGCCGATTTCGAGAATGCGCGCGTCGGCCTGCTTGCGCAGCGCCGCGACTTCGGCATGGCTGCGCTGGTCGTTCCACAGGATCGCCGGGCGGATGACCTGGCCATTGGCGTCGGTCAGCACCTGTGTGTGCGCGCCGGCAGAAAATGCGATGGCGGCGATGTCGGTCGCGGGCCGTTTGGTCAGCGCAAGCACGCGCGGCAGCGCCTTGCAGGCGGCGCTCCACCAGTCCTGCGGATCCTGCTCGCTCCAGCCCGGATGCTTCGAGGTGGTCGGCACCGCCTCGGAAGCTTCCGCGACGAGCGAGCCATCGGCGCGGATCACGCTCACCTTGAGCGAGCCCGCGCCGAGATCAATGCCGACGAGCAAAGGGTCAGCCGCCATGGCCGGCCTCCGTGTTGTTGCGAGCGGCCGGCTTAGCCACCACGCGCGCCTTTGGCATAGATGTTCTTGGCACCGGGACGGGCGCGCAGGCCGAGCTTGCCGGGGTTGAGCAGATTGTCGGGATCGAGCGCGTCCTTGATCTTCTGCAACACATCGAGGCCGGTGCCGAGTTCACGCGCCATCCAGCGGCTGCGGAACAGGCCCGCGCCGTGGTGATGCGCGATCGAGCCGCCGTGATCGAGCGTCAGGCTTTCCACGGTATCCCAGAGGCGGGCATGCAGCGGCAGCGCCTGCGCTTCCGGCATTGGCGGCAGTCGCATCGTCATGTACTGGCACGCGCCTTCCGGATAAACGTGCGACCAGTGCGCGCCGAAATGCACCTCCGGGTGCACCGCGCGCACCGCCTTGGCGATGGCGTCATAGAGCGCCGGAATCTTCGACCAGTTCGCGGTCACCTCGATGGTGTCGTTGAAGTAGCCCTTGTCGTGCCACATCTGCGAATAGGCGACGTAACGGTTCTGCTTCCAGTGATGATACGGCCCGTCCGGCGCGACTTCGCCGCCGAACGTCGCCGCGATCTTCAGCGCCATCTCCTGCTCGACACTCACCATCGGCTCGCTGCCGCAGAAGGCGAGCACCGCGAGGATCGGCTTGGTGCGGAACAGCGCGATGTCCTTGGTGCGATCGTCGCTTTCGGCGCGGTCATACAGGCGCACGATCTGCGGCCGGATTTCGGCCTGCATGATGGCGCGCGCGCAATCCCACGCCGCCTGCAGCGACGGAAACGCCAGCACGACGCCGCGCTCGACCTCCGGCTTCTTCCAGATGCGCAGCGTCAGTTCGGTGATGATGCCGAAGGCACCCTCGCCGCCGACCATGATGTCACGCACTGACGGGCCGACCGAGCGGCGCGCGACGGGGCGCACTTCCAACGGGGTCCCATCCGGCAACACGGCCTTGAGACCGACGACGATGTCCTCGATCTTGCCATAACGGCTGCTGGCTTGACCGCCGCCACGGCATGCGGCCCAGCCGCCGACCGTCGAAATCTCGATCGACTGCGGATAGTGGCCGGTGGTGAAGCCTTGCGCGTTCAGTTCCTGCTCGAACACGGCGCCGTTCATACCGGCCTGCACCGTGACCGTCGCATCGACCGGATTGACGGCAACGATCTTGTCCAGCCGCCGCAGATCCACGGTCACCTCACCGCCGAGCGGAATGGCGCCGCCGAGCACGCCGGAACCGTTGCCGTAAGGAATGATCGGGATTCCCGCGCTATGCGCGTGCGCCACGACCCTGGCGACCTCGTCGGCAGTGCCGGGACGCACGATCAGGCGCGGCACGTCGCCGGCGATCTCGCCGGCGCGCTCCTCGAACACCGCGAACGGCAGGCGGTCGCGCGCATATGCGAGACGTTCGTCGAACGATGTCAGGACATGGGCTTCGCCGACGATAGCGGCAAACGCCTTGGCGATGTCCGCGTCAATCCGGTCGCGCTGGCGTACCGCCGCGATAGTGCTCGCTTCCAAGGACGTTCTCCGCAGGTTGATCCATCTTGCACGACGTCAGGCCAGGTGGCCGCGCTGGCAACCTCGCCGTGAGCAATCGTTTGTTCAAGGGTGACCGAAACTGCTTTCACCGTCAATCCCTAATTTCTCAGAAAGGTGCGGGACCGGTGGATGACCGGATCACCATGCCGTCGGGCGGCAGCGGCGCGATGGTGTCGGGCGTGCGGCCATCAACAAGGGCAATGAGCAGATCAGCGGCGAGTTCGCCCATCCGTTCGGTCGGCATCTTCACCGTGGTGAGTTGTGGATACAGCATGGTGGCGACCGGCGCGTCGTGCAGGCCGACGACCGAAACATCCTGCGGAATTTGCAAGCCGCCCTCGTGCAGCACGGCCATTGCGCCCGCCGCTGTGACCAGCGTCGCGCCGAGGACGGCCGTGGGGCGCTGCGCGAGCAGTTGCCGCATTGCCTGCGCGCCGCCTTCGGCTGTGTAGCCCGCCACCGCGACCAATGCCGGATCGAAACCGATACCGTGACGCTCCAGCGCGCCGCGATAGCCGGCGAGACGTTCGCCGGCATTGAACCCGCCGGGACGCCCCGCCAGATGCGCGATGCGGCGATGGCCGAGCGCGACGAGATGATCAACGGCGATTTCAGCCGCGGCGCGGCTGTCCAGCACCACGGCATGCGGAGCGTCAGCAAGCTGTCGGTTCAGCAGCACGAACGGCACTTGCGCAGCTTCCAGTTCGTTCCGCAACAGCTTGTCGTCGTCGAGGCTTGCCACCAGCAAGCCATCGACGCGATTGCCGTGCGACATCCGCTGATAGACGGAATCGGTGGCATCCGATCCACGATGCGCGATCAGCAGCGAATAGCCGTGGCGCAACGTCGCCTTCTCGGCGCCGAAGATGGCGGAGGCGAACACCGGATTATCGAGTTGCGGCACCACGATGCCGAAGGTCGCCGAGCGCGCCATGCGCAGGCCACGCGCAAGCTGGTTCGGCGCGTAATTCAGCGTGCGGGCGCTTTGCAGCACGCGCTCGCGCGTTTCCTGCCGAATCCGCTGTGTCGCTTCGCCGCGCAGCACGCGCGACGCCGTCGAAATATCAACGCCTGCCAGCCGCGCCACGTCCGCGAGCTTCGTCCGAACCACCGTCTCCGCTCCTGCCTCCTGCGGTGACCAGGCTTGCGCCCGATCCTTCCCGAATCCTCCGCGTTCGAACCCACGGCCGATTGTAGGCGGCAGCAATCGATTGCGCCAGCGCCCGGCTGACAGCTGTGCCGCGCGTATCGACCGTTCAGACGTCGGTAACCTTACGAACCACTTCGGAGCCCCGGCGGCCGGACTGGCCCCGTGCTTGCATCGTCTCGGGCAGACGCGGGCCGACCGTCCCCGAATGACACAGGTGGGACACAGGCCCGCGCGATCAGGAACGCGATGGATGGAGCAGGAACGATGGTCGATCAGATTTTGACGGAGTGGGACGAGACCAACACGTCGCTTTGGGGACATCAGCCGATTCTCCTCCATCACAACCTGCATCAGTCCCCGCTCTTCTCGCGCAAAGCGCTGGCGGACCTGATCGAGACCTATCCGCGGCAACATTACAATCTGGTGCAGACGGGCCCGCGCGAAAGCCGCCGGGTCTGGCGCGAAGGCGATTTTGGCAATCTGCGCGGCGAGCAGATCATCGATGCCATCGAAGCCGGGACGCTGTGGCTGAACCTTCGCAACGTTACCACCGTGGACGCCCGCTATCGCGAGGTGGTGAACCAGTTGTTTCGCGAGATCGACGGCCATGTTCCGGGCTTCGGCGCACCTCAACACAGCGCCGGCATCCTGATCTCTTCGCCCAGGGCGCAAGTTTACTATCACGCCGACCTCCCGGGTCAGGGGCTGATCCAAATTCTCGGCCGCAAGCGCGTCTATCTCTATCCGACGACCCCGCCGTTTCTCACCGCCGAACAGCTCGAAGACATTGCGCTGTTCGGGATCGAAGTCGATATGCCCTACGCCGAATGGTACGACCGGCACGCGACGGTCTACGACTTCCAACCCGGCCAGATGCTGCATTGGCCGCTGAACGCGCCGCATCGCGTAGAGAATCTCAACACCGTCAACATCTCGATGACGATCTCCTATACGGACGAGCAGATCCGGCGCCTGCAGATGGTGAGCTTCACCAACGGATTGCTGCGGCACAAGTTCGGCTATCGCGCCAGGAGCCGCGCCACCTCCGGCCCCTCCTTCCTCGCCAAGCGCGTGCTGCAACGGGCGCTCCGCAACAGTTCATGGCTGCGACGCGAACGGGCCGTTCGGCAATCTGTCGATTTCAAGCTTGACGACAAAAAGCCTGGCAGCATCGTCGACTTGCCGAAGCTGGCCGATGCGGCGTGATGTCTGCGCTGGAGATCGATGTCGGCACCCGTGCTCGCGACAGTCGCCGCAGTACGGTGCCGCGCTATGATGTCGAGTTGATCCGAAGCTGGAAGGATGCGGCGTCGCTGCTCCGCGGTGCCGCGGCCCGCGCGCAGATGACCCCGTTTCAGCATCCGCATTGGCTCGGCGCCTGGTTCGACGGGCAACAGTGGAACGTGCAGCGCCGTCCGCTGATCGCGGTCGTGCGGAAGCAAGGTCAGCCGCGCATGCTGGCCGTCCTGCCGCTCGTGATTGAGCACCGGCGCGGGCTGCGGATCGCCGAACCGGCCGGCGGTGCCGACTACAACGCTCCGATTCTCCTGGCAGACCCGGCCGACCCGCCCGTCGAGCCGCACGCCTTCTGGGAAGCAATCCGTCGCGCGCTTGCCGCCGCGCCGGACGGTTGCGACATCGTGCGCTTCCGCAAAATGCCGGCCGCGATCGGCTCTTTACCGAACCCGCTCGTTCTCCTGCCGGGCACCACGCCCTGCGCATTGCTGGGACATCGCCTCGAGCCGGGTGAGGACTACGAAGCTCATCGCTTCTCGCGCGAGCGCCGCTATCGCAAGGAGCTTGAGCGAAGCTGGCGGGTCTTCACCAAACATGACGGCGCCAGCTTCGAGCGGATTACCGATCGATCGCGCGCGCTGGAAGTTTTCGCGACGCTGGAAGCCCAGCAGAGCGAACGCATGCGGGATTTGGGAAAGGACTATACGCTCGACGACGAGGCGAGCTCCGCCTTTCATCGCGATCTGATCCGGCGCGGAATCGAGGACGGCTACGTTGTTCTGACGGCACTGACCTGCGGCGAAACCATCGTCGCGGCGCTGCTCGGGCTGCGGCTCTCCTCGACCTATCTGATGCTGCGGATCAGCAATGCCGGCGAAGCCTGGGCGAACTGCTCGCCGGGACGCCTGATCATCGAGCGGACCATGATGGCCCTGCACGCTGACGGCGTCCGATCATTCGATTTCAGCGTGGGCACGTATGAATACAAACGCCGCTTTGGCGTCGCCGACGTGCCGCTTCGCGATCTGGCCGCAGCGGTGACATGGCGCGGCCGCGGGCTGATTGCTGCCGAGCGCGCCGCCAGATCAATGACGCGCTGGCTGGGCGAGATCAAGCCGCGCCGATAACCTC
>DATMSE010000128.1:0-8961 GCA_035565575.1 Xanthobacteraceae bacterium | reverse complement strand
GGCGGCGGCGCTATTTGCGCCGACGCTGTTGCTGACCCAAACCCATTTTCTTGGCGAGTTGCGAGCGCGCTACCGCATAGTTGGGCGCTACCATCGGGTAGTCCGGAGGCAAACCCCATTTGTCCCGATATTGCTCAGGCGTCATGTTGTACTGAGTTCGCAAATGGCGCTTCAGCGATTTGAACCGCTTACCGTCTTCAAGGCAGACCAGATACTCCGCTGTCACCGACTTCTTGATCGAGACGGCCGGCTTCGTCGGCTCCAGCGGAGCCTCCGTCCGCCCTGCGGCGACGCGTACCAGGGCCGCGTGAACCTGACTGATCAATGCCGGAATATCGGCCGCCGGAGTGGGATTGTTGCTGACGTAAGCGGAAACGATGTTTGCAGTCAGATCGATGAAGCTCTTGCCCGGCGGTTCAACCATGGATGTTTTCTTTCCTCTTAGAGCCGGCCACGCTGGACAACGGATTGCGGCATCAGGCGGTACGATCCAGATGGGCGCGCAACTGCTCGATCGACGCGAACCGCATCATGCCTTCCGGCATCTGGGCCTCGATCGAACCGTCCGAGTAAAGCGAATAGGCCATGCCGTCGACCACGCCGGATTTCACGACCGTCGCCGCCGGCGCAGGAGGGGTTGGCGGTGTGACCGGCTCGCGGCGCGCGGTCACATCCCCACCGCGCGAGGCGCGTTCATTCCGCGGCCAGGTGCCGCTGAAGCTGGGATGCGGCTCGGCGGCTGCCTTCGGCGAAGCGTCAGGTCCCGGTCGCGCCGCTGAGCCGGTCCCGGCCAAAGCCTCGCTCCGGCGCGAGGACGAAAAGAGCAGATTGCGCCGTTTCGCGGGCGGCACCGGCGCAGCGACAACGTCCGGCCCGGCCTCACCGGGGCCAGATCTGTCGGCGGATTCGACAACGGGCCTCGGCGTTGTCGTCTCATCCTCACGCCGCGCGACAGCCGTCGGCTGGGCATCCCCCGGACCGGGAGCGATGCGCCGGGTGCCCAACCGGTCACTGTCACCACCGCTACGTCCGGCAAGCGAGCCAGCCGGCAGCAACGGTCCATCCATGTCGTCGCGCGAACGGGGTTCGAAGGCGGCATCCTGCAGATGGCGCCGGATCGCTTTGAGTTCGCGAACAACGAGACCCAGACCGATCAGCAGCAGGCCGCTGCACAGGCCCACAGCGCCGGCGAGAATCATGGTGTTGCCGAAGCTGAATTCCTTGACTGGAATTCCCACCCAGATCGCCGCTGCGCCTGCCAGAAGAGCGGCGATACCGGCAATCATCAGCAATGGCATGTCGAGCTCCACCCCCACTGCGCCCCAAAAGGTATGCGCACATCCAAACCTACGATAGCTGCTTCCAAGGCGAGCCGCCAACGGCAATTGCGCGGGTTCCCACCTTCAATCGATGCGCAGCCGCCGATACCCTTCGGAAACATGGCTGCCGCACCTGTTGCACGGCTTGCCGGGTCCCGGACGCACGACTACGCTTCGAGAACACAACAATAAGCGCGACGGAGATGATAACATGTCACCAGCGGAAGCCCGACTGAAGGACGTTCCCGCAACGATGAGCGAAGCCGAATGGAGTCAGCGGGTCAATCTGGCTGCCGCCTATCGTCTCGTCGCCTATTATGGCTGGGACGATCTCGTCGATACGCATATTTCGGCGCGCGTGCCCGGGCCGGAGCACCATTTCCTGATCAATCCTTACGGACTGATGTTCGATGAAATCACCGCGTCGAGCCTGGTGAAAGTCGATCTCGACGGCAATCAGCTCACCGAAAGCGAGTACAGCATCAATCCGGCCGGCTTTACCATCCACTCCGCGATTCACGAGGTGCGTGAGGACGCCGGCTGCGTGCTGCATCTCCACACGCCGGATGGCACCGCTGTCGCCAGCTGCGTGGAAGGACTGCTGCCGCTGAACCAGACCGCCCAGCTCGTCACCCACGACCTTGCCTATCATGATTACGAAGGCATCGCGCTTGATCATGACGAACGGCCGCGACTGCAGCGCGATCTTGGGGACAAGAACCATATGCTGCTGCGTAATCACGGCACCCTGACGGTCGGCCGCTCCGTTGCGTCCGCATTCGAGCGCATGTTCCATCTGGAACGCGCCTGCACCATGCAGGTGCGGACGCGAATGCTCGGCCCGACCGCCTATCCGGTCGATCCCGCCGTGGTCGAAAAGAACGCTCGCCTGCTGCAGAACCGCGACCGTGCCGAACTGCGGGCCACCACGCTGGTGTGGCCACCGCTGCTGCGCAAGCTGGATCGGCTCGACCCCAGTTACAAAACCTGACGCCTGGTGTAGACTGGCGCTCGCAAACCTCTACACGCTTTCAAACGCCGCCCAATCCCGGGTGGCGTTTTAACGCCGGGCCCTCTCTGACCGGAGCGTGATCTGCCGCCGCAAAAATCCGAGTTGTCACCCTCCCAAGCCGATCATGCTCTTGCGCCGAGGCTCACGCCTTCGGCGCCTCCGCCAGCGCGGCGATGATGCGCGCCCAGGAGCGAATTCCCTTCTGGAAGCTTTTGAGGTCGTACTTCTCGTTCGGCGAATGAATGTTGTCATCGTCGAGACCAAATCCGACCAGAACGCTGTCCAGACCCAGCACGCGCTTGAAATCGCCGACCACCGGGATCGAGCCGCCCGAGCCGATCAGTTGCGCCTCGCGACCCCACTCCTCGGTCAGGGCGCGCTTCGCGGCAGCAAGCGGCTTCATGTTCCAGTCCAGCGATACCGCCGGCGCGCCGGAATGGTCGATGAAGTCGGCACGGCAGTCCTTTGGCACGCGCGCCCTGACGAAATCGCGGAACGCGGCGCGAATCCTGTCGGGGTCCTGACCGCCAACCAGCCGGAACGAAATCTTGGCAGTGGCGTGCGACGGGATCACCGTCTTCGAGCCTTCGGCCGTGTAGCCGCCGAAGATGCCATTGATGTCGCAGGTCGGCCGCGAGAACACCTGCTCGATCAGCAGGCGGTCCTTTTCGCCCGCGGGAATCGATAGCCCGATCGGTTTCAGGAAGTTCTCCGGCGTGAAATCGAGCGCCCTCCACTGCGCCAGAATATCCGGCGGCAAGTCTTTCACGCCATCATAGAAGCCGGGAACGGTGACCCGGCCGTTGTCGTCATGCAGCTCGCCGAGAATCCGCGTCAGCACCCGGATCGGATTCTGCGCAGCTCCGCCAAACAGGCCGGAATGCAGGTCGCGATTGGCCGCGGTGATCCGCACCTCGTCATAGACCAGGCCGCGCAGCGCCGTGGTGATGGCCGGCGTGTTGGGATCCCACATGCTGGTGTCGCACACCAGCGCGAAGTCCGCCTTGAGATCCTCTCGGTTGTTTTCCAGAAAACTCACGAGATGCTTCGAGCCGACTTCCTCCTCGCCCTCGATGAGGAATGTCACATCGAGCGGCAGCGCGCCGGTGACCTTAACCCAGGCACGGCAGGCCTCGACAAATGTCATGAGCTGACCTTTGTCGTCCTGCGCGCCGCGCGCGACGATGATCTTTCGCCCGTCCGCATGGTCGGTGACCACCGGCTCGAACGGCGGCGAATGCCACAGCTCGATCGGATCGACCGGCTGCACGTCATAGTGTCCATAGAACAGCACGTGCGGCCGCGCGCCGTCTGTTTTGCCATCGGGCTTGGCGACGATGGCCGGGTGTCCGCCGGTCGGCCGCACCTCGGCCTTGAAGCCGAGCGAGGCGATATCGGCCGAGAGATACTCGGCCGCCGTCTTGCAATCGCCGGCAAAGGCGGGGTCCGCCGAGATCGACTTGATGCGCAGCAGCTTGAACAGCCGCTCGAGGCTGTGATCGAAATCCGCATCGATATGATCGAGTACCGCAGCCAGATTTGTCGTCGACATCACTTTGATCCTTCAAGGCCGGATGACGGCCGCAAAATTCGAAAATCGCAGCAGGACACGGCCGCGGGAGATCGCTGCACGATGGAAAACTATCGCCGCAGCAGACTGCCGAGCGCGCCGCGCACGATGGAGCGGCCGATCGAACTGCCGACCGAGCCGCCGACCGACTTGCCGAGATCGGCAACGATCCCGCCGACCACCTTGTTGGTGACGCTGCGGGTGACATCGCGGGCTATCACCTGTCCGGTGGTCAGCTTGCCGCGCGGTGTGTTGGTGCCGAAAATGGTGCCGACGATCGATCCGATCTGACCGAAAACGCCGCCTCCGGCTCCGCTGGCCGGCGCCGCGGCATCGGCGACGCGCTTCTGCAACGCCTCATAGGCCGATTCCGAGTCGATGGCGGTGTCGTATTTACCCTTCACCGGGCTATTCGCCAGAATCGCTTTGCGCTCCTCCGGCGTCACCGGCCCGATGCGCGCCGAGGGCGGCCGGATCATGACTCGCTCGACGATTGAGGGCGTGCCTTTCTGTTCCAGGAAGGACACCAGGGCCTCGCCGGTGCCGAGTTCGGTGATGACCTGCGCGGTGTTCAGCTTTGGATTGGGGCGGAACGTCTGTGCCGCCGCCGCAACCGATTTTTGATCGCGCGGCGTGAAGGCGCGCAGGGCATGCTGGACGCGGTTGCCGAGTTGCGCCAGCACCTTGTCCGGAACGTCGATCGGATTCTGGGTGACGAAATAAACGCCGACCCCCTTCGAGCGGATCAGCCGCACCACCTGCTCGATCTTTTCCATCAACGCTTTCGGCGCATCGTTGAACAGGAGATGCGCCTCGTCGAAAAAGAAAACCAGCTTCGGTTTTGGCGGATCACCGACTTCCGGGAGCTGCTCGAACAGCTCCGACAACATCCAGAGCAGAAACGTCGCGTAAAGCCGCGGGTTCTGCATCAGCTTGTCCGCTACGAGGATGTTGACCATCCCGCGGCCATCGCGATCCGTCCGCATGAAATCCTTCAGGTCCAGTGCCGGCTCACCGAAGAACTTCTCACCTCCCTGCGTCTCCAGCACCAACAGCTGGCGCAGGATGCTGCCGACCGACTGCTTCGAGACGTTGCCGTACTGGGTGGTCAGTTGCGCCGCATTCTCTCCAACGAAGCTCAGAATCGCCCGCAGATCCTTCATGTCGAGCAGCAACAGCCCGTGGTCGTCCGCGACGCGGAAGGCGATGTTCAGAACGCCTTCCTGCACGTCATTGAGATCCATCATGCGCGACAGCAGCAGCGGCCCCATCTCCGATACCGTGGCGCGAACCGGATGTCCCTGTTCGCCGAACACATCCCAAAACACCGTCGAAAACTGATCCGGCTGAAAGTCCAGCCCCATGTCCTTGGCGCGCTTCAGGATGAAGTCCTTCGGCGCACCGGCTTCCGCGATGCCGGACAGATCACCCTTGATATCGGCGGCGAATACGGGAACTCCCGCCCGTGCGAAGCCTTCCGCCATCACCTGCAAGGAAACGGTTTTTCCGGTTCCTGTTGCCCCGGTGACGAGACCGTGCCGGTTGGCGAGGCCTAACGACAACCAAGCCGGCTGCTCGCCTCTGCCGATGAAGATTGCATCGTCGGTATCGGTTGTCGTCTCAGTCGTCGCCATCGCTTGGCCTCTTCGTGCGCTCGGGTGGAGTGGCTGAACGCGGCTATATTAGTGCATCTCGCGTACCGATTGAACCGGGCAATCGGTCTCGCAACGGGCGTCCCCGCGCCGGCCAAGGTTTTCGAGAACACAAATGCATCCCTTCGGAAGCACAAATGCATCATATTGCCTTGCGATCTGAAAATTATTCTCGCTGATGGGATTTTCGTCTTGCATGAGCATTTGCTCTTGCATTACTGCAACACTCCTTGCGCGATTGTTACGCAATGACCGCGGATGCGCCAGCACCGCTTGTGTTTCCTATCGCAAAAGCCCAGAATGATCCGATCAACAACGTGCCGATAATCAACCGGCTGGGGCAGGCGTATGAGTCAAGACTGTTTGAGCGTTGCAGCGCGGGACTGCTGCGACCGCCAGGCGAATGGCAAATTGCAAAGCCGCCTCGGCTTGGCCGTAACGAAACGTAACAGCCCCTTGCGCCTGATCGCTCTGCAAGAAGCGTCGCGTATCGCTCCTCCAACATCTGCCGGAACCGCTGCAAAATCGCGTTTCGGCGATGAACTTTTCCGACGCTATCACGACAGAGTTGAAGCCGGCTGCATGGGCGCGATCGGCGCAGGGACTCTCGTTGCAGCCACTTCGGCCTTCACACCGTTCGCATAAGCACCTTGATATCTATCGTCGAGTACCATGACATATCCTATCTCCAAGATCGATGGCATGACGGCCTTTGCCGCGTCGAAGCTCAAATCGGCAGGCATTCGCACCACCGAAGGCTTATTGGAGGCAGCGCGCACGGCCAAGGGTCGCAAGGCCCTCGCGGCCAAAACCAACTTCACTGAACAACAACTGCTGGAATGGGCGAACATCGCCGATTGCATGCGCATCCCGGGTATGGGCAAGGCCAAAGCCGAACTGCTGCGCGCCGCCGGGGTCACGACGGTCCGTGAATTTACGCATCGCAATCCAGCGCGCTTGGCCCAGGCCATGAAGGAAGCCAACAGCAAGCGCAAACTGGTGCAGGTCCTCCCCTCCGAGAAGTCGATCGGGCAGTTGATCGAGCGCGCCCGCAAACTGCCTCTGAAGATCAGCTACTGACGCCGAGACGACCTCGCTCCGGTCCTGCCGATCTCGAAAATCCGACATATTGAATATTGACTCGGAAGCGTGAACCGCGCAAAGCGGGCGCATGACTTCCAGGGCCTCCAGAGCAGCGCCATTGACCGGCCACCGGCTTTTGCGGACGCTGCTCTCTCGCCCTTATCCGGCGGTCATGGGCGTTCTCAATATCACGCCGGATTCCTTTTCAGATGCCGGGCTTTTCCTCGAACCGCAGCACGCCTTCACGCAGGCGCGGCGCATGATTTCGGATGGCGCCGACATTATCGACATCGGGGCGGAGTCCACCCGGCCTTACGGCGCGACAGCCATTTCAGCTGACGAAGAGATGCGGCGGCTGAAACCGGTATTGCCGGAGATCATCGCGCTGGATGTGCCCGTCTCCATTGACAGCATGAAGGCGGACGTAACCGATTGGGCGCTGCGGATGGGCGCGACGATCGCCAATGACGTCTGGGGCCTGCAGCGCGACCCGGATATGGCCCGCGTGGTGGCCGCGCATCAGGCGCCGGTGGTGGTCATGCATAATCGCGACCGCGCTGACGCCAACATCGATATCGTGCAGGATATCGTCGCATTCTTCACCCGCTCGCTGGCGATCGCCGAACGCGCCGGAATCGCCAGGGAGAACATCATCCTCGATCCCGGCATCGGTTTCGGCAAGACGCACGACCAGAGCATGACGGTGCTGGCGCGTCAGCACGAACTGGCGGTGTTCGGCTTGCCGCTGCTGGTGGGCGCATCGCGCAAGCGCTTTATCGACACCATCACGCCGTCGAAGCCGCAGGACCGGCTGGGCGGCTCCATCGCCGCGCATTTGCTGGCGGTGGAAGGCGGCGCCCGCATCGTCCGCGCCCACGATGTCGCGGAGACCGTACAGGCATTGCGCGTGACTGCAGCCATCAAGGACAAACGATGAGCGACACCATCTTCATCCGCGGTCTGGTGATGCACGCGCGGCACGGCGTGATGGCCCACGAAACCGAAGTCGGGCAACGCTTCGTCGTCGATCTTGACTTGACGGCGGACCTCTCCGAGTCGTCGCGCACGGATCGGCTCGTCGACACCGTCTCCTATTCCGATGTGGTGGCCTGCGCCAGCGCGGCCTTCAAGGACACTAACTACAAGCTGCTGGAGCGGGCCGCCGGCGCCGTCGCCGAAGCCATTCTCGCCGCCTTCCCCCGCATCACCGCGGTGAAAGTCACGGTCCACAAGCCGCACGCCCCGATCGCCGCGATTTTCGACGACGTCGGCGTCGTGCTCACGCGCACCAGGTAGCATCGATGGGCAGAGCCTTGATCGCGCTTGGCGGCAATGTCGGCGACGTGCGCGGCACGTTCGGCAAGGCCATCGCCCACATCTGCGGTATGGCGCAGGCGACGCTGCTGGCAAGATCCTTCGATTACCGGACGCCGCCATGGGGCGGACAAGCGCAAGCGCCGTTCGTCAATGCGTGCATCGAGATCGAGACCAGCCTCGATCCGCACGCGCTGCTCTTCACGCTTCAGAAGATCGAGAAGCGCTTCGGCCGCGATCGGGCCAAGGAGCTGCGCTGGGGTCCGCGCACGCTCGACCTCGACCTCCTGGCCTATGACGAGGCCGTCATCAATCAGCCGGACCTGACGCTACCGCATCCGCGCATGTTCGAGCGTGCATTCGTGCTGGTGCCGCTCGCGGAGATCGCGCCCGACCGCATCATTGCGGGCCGTTCCGTTGCTGCCGCGCTGTCACAGGTGCCGACCGAAGGGATCGAGCGCCTGCCCGACCTCGGCTGAGCAGATTTCCGCAACCGGTTGTGCCGATTTGCGGCCTCGGGATTCTTGCGACAATCCTGTGGCAGGTTGCGGCAGGTCATCCGGCATGGCACTTTCCGGATCGAAACAGGACAATATGCCTTGAGGGAGCACCCTGCCGAATGTCTGCGACCACCGAGGATCTGAAACTGGCGGCTGATTTCGCGCCGGCGAACTACGACAACTGGCGGCAACTGGTCGATGGCGTCCTCAAGGGCGCGCCGTTCGAGAAGTTGGTCAGCAAAACCGCCGACGGTCTGCGGATCGAGCCGATCTACCCCCGTGCATCCGATGCCGCGCTGGTCGCGGGCCGCGCGCTGGCCGCGCCATGGCAGGTCATGCAGCGGATCGACCACACCGATCCGACGGTCGCGAACAGGCAGGCGCTCGAGGATCTTGCCAACGGCGCGAGCGGATTGACGCTGGTCTTCACCGGCAGCAACGCAGCGCGTGGCTTCGGCCTGCCGCCGACCCGGGAGGCGCTGACGCGCGCCCTGGACGGCGTCTATCTGGA
>DATMSE010000127.1:0-7446 GCA_035565575.1 Xanthobacteraceae bacterium | reverse complement strand
GCGGTGTCACGCCAGGTCAGCGCGCTGGAGCAGGAACTGGCGGTATCGCTGTTTCACCGCCATGCGCGCGGTCTCATCCTCACCGAGCAGGGCGATTTATTGTTCCGCACGGCGCATGACGTGTTCATGCAGCTTCAGGCGGCGCGCGCCAAGCTCACCGACAGCCGCGAGCGGCCGAGCGGCGATCTCAAGGTGACCACCACGCCCGGCGTCGGCATTCACTGGCTGATTCCGCGCCTCGGCGAATTCACCGCGCTGTTTCCGGAGATTCGCATTTCTCTGATCGTCACCGACGAGGAACTCGATCTGTCGATGCGCGAGGCGGACGTCGCCATCCGCACCCGCAAGCCAACTCAGCCCGACCTGATCCAGCGCAAGCTGTTCGCGATGGGCTTTCACGCCTATTGCTCGCCGGAATACATCAAGCACTTCGGCACGCCGCGCACGCTGGAGGAGCTCGACGGTCACCGCATCATCATGCTCAGCGACACGCAGGTGCCGCCACACCTGCAGAATCGCAACTGGCTGATCGAGGCCGGACGCAACGGCTCGGGCCCGCGCGAACCGTTCTTCAAGGTCAACAACATCCTTGGCCTGGTTCGCGCCTGCCAGCAGGGCCTCGGTATCGCGGCACTGCCCGATTACCTGGTCGAGGACAACAACCGATTGGTACAGCTCTTCGGTGAATCGGACTCGATTCAACTCGATACTTATTTTGTCTATCCGGAAGAGCTGAAATCGGTCGCGCGCGTACAGGCGTTTCGGGATTTTGTCGTGAGCAAGGCGCAGCGCTGGCCCTCGTGAATAGCAGCCTTGCACGCCCTCAATGCTCGCATGACTGACATGCGACATGTCTTGTTGCCGCAACGCTGTGATAAGGCCCATACTCCTTTCACTGAACGGTCGCACCGTGCATCTGTCCCCCTCCTCTAGCGGTGCGGGCGTTCGGTTATCCCTCTTGGAAGGTGATTGTGTCGGCCTCACGTGGCCAATACCTCAAGCCGGGCTCCTCCGAGCCCGGCTTTTTTCATGTCACTTAGGTGCCATGATCGCGCGCAGACTCCCGATGACCCGAAACTGATGCGCCCGAGACTGATGCGGCCAAGCCGGATGTGCCCAAGACCCGCGCGACAGCCGCCGCATCGGCCCTCCCGAATCGCCGCCGGCGCCGTCCCGCCAGAGCGAGCAGATCAAGTCGCGAATCCCGAAGGCAAGCGACCACCGCGCGACGCCACGAGGATTGGTTTACCTTGATCGGAAGAGCTCGTTCTGCGGCGAATAAATTTACCTCCGCTTATCGGACTATCCCTAGGTTGCGCCGCGATTAGCGTCCCTCCTCAGGTGTTGCATGTCTAAAATCTATAGCTGCATCGCCAACGCGCATGATCTGCGTCTCGTTGGCCTCGCGGTGATCATTTGTGCCCTGGCCTCGTGCGCCGGCGTCAACCTGCTTCGGCACTCGCGTACCACCGAAGGACATATGCGGCTGACGTGGCTCAGCATCTCGGCGATGTCCACGGGCTTCGGCATCTGGGCGACGCACTTCATCGCGATGCTGGCCTTCACGCCGGGAATTCCCAGCGCCTACAACATCGCGCTGACCTTCATTTCGCTGCTCGCCGCCGTGCTGCTGACCGGCGCGGGTTTCGCGCTGTCGCTCATCGCCAACTGGCGCACCGGCCCCTGGCTCGGCGGCGCCGCGGTCGGCGGCGGCATCGCCGCGATGCATTACACCGGGATGGCCGCATTCGAAATTCAGGGCGTGATCCTGTGGGACCCGATGCTGGTCGCGGCGTCCATCATCCTTGGGGCGGTGATCGGCGCCGCCGCCTTGCCGGTGGCGCTGCGCGGCGGCTCCGCCGCATGGAAATATTGTGGTGCCGCGTTGCTGACGCTGGCGATCGCCAGCCATCATTTCACGGCAATGGGCGCCGTCTCCATCATTCCCGATCCCACGATGATGATCCCGCCGGCGACGCTGCCAACCGGGCTCCTTGCCATCAGCGTCGCGCTGGGCAGCTTCATCATCATCCTGCTCGCGCTGGCCGGCGTGGCGCTCGACCTTCGCGACCGTCAGCGCAGCGAACTGGAGACCACCCGCATCCAGAGTCTCGCCGATGCCGCCGTTGAAGGCCTGCTGTTGTGCCAGGCCGAGCGTGTCGTCACCATCAACAACAGCTTTGCCGCTTTGGCCGGGCTGCACGGCGCCACCTTTCCCTCATGGCAGCTTGCCTCCTTCTTCCCCGATGACGCCGTTCGCCATCGCCTGCAGAGCACTGACAACGAGCCGGTCGAAACCGAACTGCGCCGGACCGACGGATCGAACGTTCCGGTCGAAATCATCCGGCGGCCGATGAACTATCAGGGCAAGCCGCATCACGTGATCGCCGTGCGCGATCTGCGCGCGCGCAAGGCGGCCGAGCAGCACATCCGCTATCTCGCCCACCACGATGCGCTCACCGGGCTTCCCAACCGCACCCACTTCAATGCCAAGCTGGATCGCGAACTCGAACAGGCGCGAGCCTCCAGCCAGAAGCTCGCCGTGCTCTGCTTCGATCTCGATCGCTTCAAGGAGGTCAACGATCTGTTCGGCCACTCCGCGGGCGACAAGCTGCTGCAGTCCGTCGCGCGACGCGTGGCGCCCCTGTTGAACGAACGCTGGATGCTGGCGCGCCTCGGCGGCGACGAATTCGCCATCATGATTCCCGACCTTGTCCATCCGGCCGATGCGGGGCAACTCGCCGAACAAATTCTGGACACGCTGCGTCAAAGCGGCACCTCGTCGGATATCGAGCAGGTGACGTGCAGCATCGGCGTCGCGATCTTCCCCGATGACTCCGCGGATCGCGAGGACCTGCTGACGCAGGCCGACACCGCGCTCTATCGCGCCAAGAGCGAGGGCCGCGCCACCTATCGCTTCTTCGAAGCTCGCATGGGCGTCGAGGTGCGCGAGCGCCGCGAACTCGAACACGAACTGCGCCACGCCCGGATGCGCCAGCAGCTCACCCTCGTGTTTCAACCGCAGCAGGACCTGCACAGCGATGAGATCACCGGATTCGAGGCGCTGCTGCGCTGGCATCATCCAAAGCTCGGATCGATTTCCCCCGCGGTGTTCATTCCTCTGGCGGAGGAGACGGGGGCAATCCTCGACATCGGATCGTGGGTGCTCCGCGAAGCCTGCCGCGAGGCCGCCTCATGGGACAAGCCGCTCAGCATCGCGGTGAACGTGTCGGCGGTCCAGGTCCACAGCACCGGCTTTGCGCAGACGGTGCACCAGATCCTGCTCGATACCGGGCTGTCGCCGCGCCGGCTCGAACTCGAGATCACCGAAACGGCGCTGGTACGCGATCTGACCCGTGCGCTGACGACGCTGCGCCAGATTAAGGCGCTCGGCGTGCGCATCGCCATGGACGATTTCGGCACCGGCTATTCGTCGCTGTCGAACTTGCGCGCCTTCCCGTTCGACAAGATCAAGATCGACGGATCGTTCGTGAAGTCGGTGAATGCCAATGCGCAGGCCGCCACTATTGTCCGCGCCGTTCTGGGGCTCGGCCGCGGATTGGGCCTGCCGGTGCTGGCCGAAGGCGTGGAGACGCGCGCCGAACTGTCGTTCCTGCGCAATGAGGGCTGCGAGACCGTGCAGGGCTATCTGCTCGGCCATCCCTCGCGGATCGAGTCCTATCGCGAATTCACGCACGGGGATGCGCTACCCGCCCCGCTCCTGCTGGCGCAATCAGCGTGACGCGCACCGGCTCCGATGGCATCGGAGCCGCAGCCTCATGCTGCTTCAAGATGCGCAGTCGCCGCGGTAACGGACGCGAAAAAACTCGTCGCCAGACACAAAAAACGCGCGGCAGGCGCGCGTTTGACCAGGTCCGAAAAGCGAAGCGGCGCACTTTACGCCGCTTGCTTGTGCATGGCTCCGTTGGCGGAGGCGCTACCGCGGATCGCCTTGACCGAACGATCAATGGCCGACCACAGGCGGCTGATCTCGGAGGCCGCGCGACCTTCGGAGTAATATTCCTGCGCACCCTCGCCATGTGCCAGTGCCAGCAGCAGGTCAGCCCGGTTGGTGACCTGACCGCTCCACACCGGTGCGCGGAATTTCGCCAGCGCCTCGCGGGCGATGGTCACGATCGGGCTTTCGACGCCCTCGCGCAGCGCCGGTGCGCCGTTCATCACCACGGCATAGGGCTTGCGCGCCGAGCGGCAGGTCTGGATGGTTTCCTGCACGGCGTTGACGTCGAAAACGCCGGGGCGCGCCGGAATGATCACCATCGTCGCATTGCGGACGGCGTCGTCCACCACAGCCGACATGTTCGGCGGGGTGTCGATGAAAACCCACTCGTAGCCGTCGCGTTTGGCGCTCGCGACGATCTCGCTGACGGAGCGGCTGGCGATTTTCAGCGGCGGCTCGTTGGTGCCACGCAGCTTGTGCCACAGGGTGAGCGAGCCCTGCGGATCGGCATCGACAAGAAGACAGGGACGCGACGGTTTATGGACGTGAGCGGCAAGATGAGCCGTCAGGGTGCTTTTCCCCGAGCCCCCCTTGCGGGATGCAAAAACAATGACGTTCATACCTTGGCCTCCAGATTGACCCCAGGAGACGAAAGTGAATCAGGTTGTTGATTCGTTAAAGTGGAAACTGCGATGCAATACTTCGACCATATGAGATTTGATCGCCGAGTGGGCCTTTCGAGTCACACCATGCACTGCAACAGCGCGGTCGCTCGCCCGCGTCAATCGGCCGCGCGGCCGCGGGCGCGCTGGTAGTCCTGCCACTTGCGCTCGGTCCAAGCGAGCAGGCGCACGATCGGCCCCCGCAGAATCGGAATGTCCTGGGCGATCAGCATCAGACCGAGTGGCAGCATCCATATCCCAAGCACCGGCAGAAAACTGAGGATGCCACCGAGGATGAGAAGAAATCCGAGCGGCAGGCGCACGAGGCGCGACGACGGCCGGCGCAGCCAGGCCAGGAAACGGGCTGGTTTCGGCGGCAGCTTGTTCTCCAACCAGGCAAAATGCCGATCCAGCTCAGCTTGCTGATCACTCACTCAGACCTCGCTTATTTCCGGCGCTGCGCAGGATATTCCGTCGCCACGAAGGTATTGGCGTCGGAAGCGCAACACATTTCCGCCTCAATTAAATCCCCCGTCTGATCGGATCACACGATCCGGCCCGCAATAACGTCACTGCGCCAGTTACGATCCCTCCTCTTATTACTAGCGCGCCTGACGGCAGCGCCCTCGCCGCGCCTGCAAGACACGAACTCACACCCATGTGAACGATGGAACGCGCCGCGCTACCGCCCGTTGTCGGGGCACTCCCGATGTTCAAAGGAGATTGCAGCATGAAGACAATGTTCCTCGCCGCCGCAGCCGCCACGGCGATGCTTGTGGCTGCGCCCGCTCTCGCCGCGCCTGCCGCGACAGGCAAGATGGCGCAGTCCACCACGACACAATCCGACACGGCAACGCCCGCCCCTGCAGCGAAGCCGATGAAGAAGTCGATGCGCCATAGCTCCACCAAGCGGGTGAAGTCCACGCGACATCGCAAACACATGAGCCGCATGGAGCAGCGTTATGAGCGCGTCGGGCAGCCGCGTTATGACCGCAGCGCGACCTATCGCGACGAATGGAATCGGCCGATGAACAGCGGCTTCGCTCCGCTCGACTTCGCGGGCAATGTGGTCGGTGGTGCGATCGGCACCGCGGGCGCGATCGCCGGCACCGCAGTCGGCACGGCCGGCGCGGTCGCGGCAGCCCCGTTCGGCGCGGGACCTTACGGCCATCGTGGCGCGTACGCGTACGAACCCGAATATGCCTATAACGAGGGCTATGACGCACCCTATGCGTACAACGGGACCGCGATGCAGTACTCACAGAGTTACGCAGCACGGAACGGCTTCGTCTGCCAGCCGGGCACGTGGTTCAAGAATGCCAACGGCCAACGGCAGCTTTGTCAGTAGCACGCATGGCGTCATCTCATGTCGTGCATCAGCGGCGCGCGCGACGGCTCAGGCCCGGCGCGCGCCGCTTCTCGTTCAGCTCACTCCGTTTACTGTGCGGTTCGCGGCATCGTGCATCGCCGACTCGGCATTCCCGCGCTTCACCGCAGGACATTCGATATGGCAGCACGACGAGGTGCTGACGTTAAGTGGATTTCGAACTAATCGTCGCCCTCGTCGCTCGCCAGCACGCCGCGCACGGCTGCTGCCCAGCCCTTGAGCTTTCGCGTGCGGGTCGCCGCGCTCATGTTCGGCTTGAAGCGCCGCTCGAGCCGCCAGGTATCGGCGAAGCGGGCCGGCTCCGGATAGAGGCCGGCGCTCAGTCCGGCGAGGTAGGCCGCCCCGAGCGCGGTGGTTTCCTGGATCACCGGCCGATCGACCGGCGCATCGAGCAGGTCGGCCAGCCGTTGCATGGTCCAATCGGACACCGCCATGCCGCCGTCGACGCGCAGCACGGCATTGGCGCTGGATGCGCCGGGCCAGTCCGCGCGCATCGCCGCCCACAGATCGTGGGTCTGGTAACAGACGCTTTCCAGCGCGGCATGCGCGAGTTCAGCCGGGCCGGTATTGCGGGTGAGGCCGAACAGGCCGCCGCGCACCCGCGGATTCCAGTACGGCGCGCCGAGGCCGACGAAGGCCGGCACCAGATAGACCGACTGCGCCGGATCGGAGCGATCAGCCAGCGGTCCCGTCTCGGCGGCATTGGCGATGATCTTGAGGCCATCGCGCAGCCACTGCACGGCGGAGCCCGCGACGAAGATCGAGCCTTCCAGCGCATAGGTGCGCTGGCCATTCAACTGGTAGGCGATGGTGGTCAGCAGCTTGTTATTCGACGCCACCGCCGTCGGCCCGGTATTGAGCAGCGCGAAGCAGCCGGTGCCGTAAGTCGATTTCATCATCCCGGGCGAGAAGCAGGCCTGCCCGATGGTCGCCGCCTGCTGATCGCCGGCGATGCCGCGCACCGCGATGCTGCCGCCGAACAGCTCCGCCGCGCTGTCGCCGAAATGCGCCGAGGAGTCGCGCACCTGCGGCAGCATCGCGGACGGCACATTCAGGATGCGCAGCAGCGTCTCGTCCCATACACCATCATGGATATTGAACAGCAGAGTACGCGACGCATTCGTGGCATCGGTGGCGTGCACCTTGCCGCCGGTGAGCCGCCACAACAGATAGCTGTCGATGGTGCCGAATAGCAGTTCGCCGCGCTCGGCGCGCGCCCGCGCGCCGGGCACGTGATCGAGGATCCACGCCACCTTGGTGCCGGAGAAATACGGATCGATAATCAGCCCGGTGCGCGATGCAATGTCCGGCTCAAGTCCCTGCGCCTGGAGCCGCGCGCAAATCTCCGCGGTGCGACGATCCTGCCAGACGATGGCGCGATGCACGGCGCGGCCGGTGGCGCGATCCCACACCACGGTGGTCTCGCGCTGATTGGTGAT
>DATMSE010000126.1:0-43377 GCA_035565575.1 Xanthobacteraceae bacterium | reverse complement strand
CATCACGAACTCGCGGCGTTGATCCGCCACTGATACCTCCCGCCAGACCATGTCCATGCCTCCTGCCTCACCGCAGGAGTGTCAGGCATCTCCCCGAACACTGTCAGGTATCTCTCAAGGCCGTACAACAAGCCCGGCCATGACGCCGATAGTTGCTTCAACTCTTTCCGCTCTGATTTCGCGTCGTCGAGTGCGCCCCACAATGACGGTTGTTGAAATATCGCCTCAGTCGCCGCGCTCGCTGAATGTTGCGCGGAAGGGGTGCGCCGGATAGACGCCGACGATGCGCAATTCCTTGGAGAAGAACTTCAATTCCTCCAGCGCGAACGCGAGCCCGCGATCATCGGGATGGCCGTCGACGTCGGCGTAGAATTGCGTCGCGAAGAAGTTGCCGTCCACCATGTAGCTTTCCAGCTTGGTCATGTTGACGCCGTTGGTGGCGAAACCCCCCATCGCCTTGTAGAGCGCGGCGGGCAGGTTGCGGACGCGAAAGACGAAGCTGGTGACGACGGGGCCGTTGTTCGGCTTGGCCCATTGCTGGTCGCGCGCCAGCACCACGAAGCGCGTGGTGTTGCTGCTTTCATCCTCGACGTCCTGCGCCAGGATATCGAGCCCGTAAATTTCAGCGGCAAGGCGCGAGGCGAGCGCGGCGCAGCTCTTGTCGCCGCGCTCGGCGACGGCGCGCGCGGAGCCTGCGGTGTCGGCAGCGACGATGGCCTTGATGCCGAGCTTGCGGATGACGTTGCGGCACTGGCCCAGCGCCTGCACATGGCTCTCAACCGTCTTGATGTCTTCAAGCTTCGCGCCGCGTGGCGCCATCAGTTGATGGCGGATCGGCAGAAACCATTCTCCGATGATTGAGAGATTGGAGCGCGGCAGCAGATAATGGATGTCGGTGACGCGGCCGGCAATCGAGTTCTCGATCGGGATCATGCCGAGATCGGCCTCACCGGAGGAGATCGCCGCCAGCGCGTCCTCGAAGGTCGCGCATGGCAGCGGCTTGGCGTCGGGATAGGCTTCGACGATGGCGAGGTGGGAGTTGGCTCCCATTTCGCCCTGGAATGAAATGGTCTTCGGCTGGGTCATGGCGCGTTGTAACAGCGGTTTCGGCTTTTGCCAGGGGTGAAACGAAAAGTCTGAAGGGAGGGGTCGTTATGGCGCGAGCGCACGCCGCGCGGTTTCGAGATCGGCGGGCGTATCGACGCCGCGCGGCACTTCATCGACCACGGTGACGTCGATGCGCATGCCGGCCTCGATGGCGCGGAGCTGTTCGAGCTTCTCGCGCTGTTCGAGCGGCGAGGGCGGCAGCGTGACGAAGCGGGCGAGCGCTTCGCGGCGATAGGCATAGAGCCCGATGTGATGGTAGCGCGGGCCTTCGCCGTAGGGTGCGGTGGCACGGGTGAAGTAGAGCGCGCGCAGCCGGTCGGGGCCGAGCTTTGAGCCGATCACCTTGACCACGTTGGGATTGGTGGCCTCCTCCTCGGTGTGGATTTCGGCGGCCAAAGTGGCGATGGGAATCTTGGGGTCATTCAGTGGCGACAGCACGGCGCGAATGTGGCCGGGCCGGATGGTCGGAAAGTCGCCCTGCAGATTGATGACGATCGGGTGGGCAGCCGCCCCATCGAGCTTTTCCATGGCCTCGAAGATGCGATCGGAGCCGGAGGGATGGTCGGCCCGGGTCATTACCACCTCGCCGCCATGGGCCTTCACCGCGGCGGCGATCTCGGCGGAGTCGGTCGCCACCGCCACCCGCCCGAGTGCCGCTTCCTCGGCCCGGCGCAGGACGTGGACGATCATCGGCCGGCCGCCGATATCGGCCAGCGGTTTGCCGGGCAGGCGGGTGGCGGCCATGCGCGCGGGGATCAGGATAAGCGGTTGTGACATCGTCGGATTATTGGCGCGCCGGAACGATCGACTTAACGCCGGAATGGCAGGCCCTTTTTCCAGCGGCGGCTTGTTTATACGGGTTGCCAGAGGCCGGGCAAACCGGTATCTCATCGCCACCGTGCGATCAATTTAGATTGATTCCGGGCGCAATTTCCTTGGCCGCCGTGGTGCAGGCCTACAAGTTGACCTTTCGGTCTGGAGCCGATCCGCAATGGACTCCTTTGAGCTTAATAAGATTCTCGGGGCGATCCTCGCCACCTGTCTCGTCGTCCTCGTCACCAGCTTTGCCGCCCAGGCGATTTTCGCGCCGGTCATGCCGGAGAAGCCGGGCTTCGAGATCGCTGTGAAGGAAACCACCGGCGGCGAGGCCAAGGGCGGCGCGGCGGAGAAGTCGGAGCCGATCGAGAAGCTGCTGCAGACCGCGTCGGTGGAGAAGGGCGCGACCGCCGCCAAGAAGTGCGCCGCCTGCCATACCTTCGAGAAGGGCGGTCCGAACCGCGTCGGCCCGAACCTCTACGGCATCGTCAACGAAAAGAAGGGCGAAGGCCGCGGCTTCAATTTCTCGGCGGCGATGAAGGCCAAGGGCGGCACCTGGACGTTCCAAGACCTGAACGAGTTCCTGAAGAGCCCGAAGGGCTTTGTGCCCGGCACCGCGATGGGCTTCGCCGGCCTCAGCAAGGACAGCGAGCGCGCCGACGTGATCGCCTACCTCAATTCGCTTTCGGATCATCCGGAGCCGCTGCCGACCGCGTCGAAGTAAGCGGCATTTCAAAAGACATTGTTGAAAAAGGTCGGGTTTTCCCGGCCTTTTTTGTTGCCGGCAGGCCGCCTCGGTTCGCCTGCCATGCGGCGGGACGTTTGGTCGCAGGGCTGGGACAAACAACTCAGAGTCGTCCCCGCGCAGGCGGGGACCCATAACCCCTGGCGTTGGTTGCTATAAATAAACTCGCCCTGGTGATGGAGCCGAACTGCTGCGGCGTATGGGTCCCCGCCTGCGCGGGGACGACTCATTCGTGCTGCAAATCCGCGCACAAAACAAAATGACACCGATTTCACGTGCTCTTGCCGTCAAATCGGTGTCCACTTTGTCATGAACCATCCTGAGGCGACCTGCGGGACCGCGGTGGTTTGATGGATCGCCGCGAGCCCGGACGGAAGCAGTCCCGATTCAATCGGGGATCAAATAGCTCTAGGATTGATTATGCAAAGTGGTCGGCGATTCGTTCGCGGCTGCCGCGCAAATGGCACTGACAGGAATCGCGATTTGGCAATTACCCGACGAGTTTTGTTGCAGAGTGGCGCGGCGCTGGCCGCCGCTCCGGTTCTTCCTCTCGCGGCGGGGTTGCCGCCGATATCCGAAGCGCAGGCGCAAGCCGCAGCAAGCCCTGCCTGGCGCCATGGCCTGTCGCTGTTCGACAGCGTCAAATATCCCGAGGGCTTCAAGCATTTCGACTACGTCAACCCGGCCGCGCCGAAAGGCGGCGTGGTGCGCCAGATCGCGCTCGGCACCTTCGACAGCTTCAACGTCGTCGTCTCCGGCGTGAAGGGCTCGATCGCCGGTGCGGTGGGTCTGATCTACGAGACGCTGACGACGCCGGCGCTCGACGAAGTCTCCACCGAATATGGCCTGCTTGCCGAGGCGGTGCGTTATCCGGAGGACTACTCCTCGGCGACCTACCGGCTGCGCGCCGAAGCGCGCTGGCACGACGGCAAGCCGGTGACGCCGGAGGATGTGATCTATTCGCTGGAGGTGTTCAAGAAGCACCACCCGCAATACGCCGCCTATTATCGCCACGTGGTGAAGGCGGAGAAGACCGGCGAACGCGAGGTGACGTTCTTGTTCGATGCGCCCGGCAATCGCGAATTGCCGCAGATCGTCGGCCAGTTGCTGGTGCTGCCGAAGCATTGGTGGGAGGGCACCGACGCATCCGGCAACAAGCGCGACGTCTCGGCGACCACGCTGGAGCCGCCACTCGGCAGCGCCGTCTATCGTATCAAGAGCTTCGTCGCCGGCCGCTCGGTGACGCTGGAGCGCGTCAAGGATCACTGGGGCGCGACGCTCAACGTCAATATCGGCCGCAACAACTTCGACGAGATCCGCTACGAGTATTTCCGCGACCCGACGGTGGCGATCGAAGCCTTCAAGGCCGACCAGATCGACTGGCGCACTGAGAACAGCGCCAAGAACTGGGCCACGGCCTACGATTTTCCGGCGGTCCGGGACAAGCGCGTGGTGCTGGAGGAATTCGCCAACCGCTCCTCCGGCATCATGCAGGCCTTTGTGATGAACATTCGCCGGCCGAAGTTTTCCGACCCGCGCGTGCGCCGCGCGATGAACTTCGCGTTCGATTTCGAGGAGATGAACAAGCAGATCTTCTTCGGCCAGTATCAGCGCATCAGCAGTTATTTCCACGGCACCGAACTGGCCTCGAGCGGATTGCCGCAGGGCAAGGAGCTGGAGATTCTGGAAACGGTGCGCGCCGAGGTGCCGCCGGACGTGTTCACCACGCCCTACACCAATCCGGTCGGCGGCAACCCGGAAGCGGTGCGCAACAACCTGCGCGAGGCGCTGAAGCTGCTCAAGGAGGCCGGCTACGAGGTCCGCAACAAGAAGCTGGTGGAAGCCAGGAGCGGCACGCCCTTCGCCATCGAATTGCTGGTGGAAGACCCGGCGATGGAGCGCGTGATGCTGTTCTTCAAGCCGTCGCTGGAGCGGCTCGGCATCGACGTCGGCGTGCGCACCATCGATCCGACGCAATACGAGAACCGGCTGCGAAGCTGGGACTACGACATCATCGTCTCGTCGTGGCCGGAATCGCTGTCGCCCGGCAACGAGCAGCGCGAATATTGGGGCTCGCATGCGGCCGACAACCCCGGCTCGCGCAACCTGATCGGCATCAAGAACGCGGCGATCGACAAGCTGATCGAGCGTGTCATCTTCACCAAGGACCGCGACGATCTGGTCGCCGCCACCCGCGCGCTCGATCGCGTGCTGCTGCATCATTATTACGTGGTGCCACAATGGACCTATCCGTTCCAACGCACCGCGCGCTGGGACCGCTTCGGCAAGCCCGAGGTGATGCCGAAATATGGCATGGCGGCGTTCCCCACGGTGTGGTGGTATGACGCCGAGAAGGCCGCGAAGATCGGCAAGTGAGGTGAGGGCGAATGCGTCGTTTTGCGGCTGATGTTGAATTCGAGATGTCGTGTCCCGGACGCGGTGCGGCATTCTTCATGCCGCGCCGCAGAGCCGGGACCGTCGCGGGCTCTGGCGATGGAACGATCCCGGATCAGCGCCGCACCGCTGGCGCGCTGCGGCGCATCCGGGACACGCAGCCTTCGCGCGAATTGAGGTAAAGGTTGTGAGCGGAATGTAGTTGGCGGAATCAAAGCACACGCGTCGTCGTCCCCGCGAAGGCGGGGACCCATATTCCAGAGCGTAAAGGGTCATAGTGCAGCGGCTCAGTTCAAGTCATCCCGGTGGAATGAATGCCATTCGCAACATTCGCGACGCGGCGTATGGGTCCCCGCCTTCGCGGGGACGACACCGAGAGGTAATGATGTCTCACTGCGATCGCCCGGTCCGCGCCCGATGACCCGTGACAGCACCTTCAATCGCCGGCAGGTGTTCGGCCTCGGTCTCGGCGCCGCAGGTCTCGCAACAGGGTTCGGCGCGCGTGAGACAGCGGCGCAGGCGGCGACAACGCCCACGCCCGACGCCGCGACGTTCGGTGCGGCGAAACATGGTATGTCGGTGTTCGGTGATCTGAAATATCCCGCCGATTTCGCCAGTTTCGACTATGTGAATCTGAAGGCGCCGAAGGGCGGCATGTTCTCCACCGTGCCGTCGGTACGCGCCTACAACCAGTCCTTCCAGACCTTCAACTCGTTCAATGCCTACATCCTCAAAGGCGAGGGCGCGCAGGGCATGGACCTCACCTTTGCGCCGCTGATGGTGCGCGCCTATGACGAGCCCGATGCGATGTACGGTCTCGTGGCGAAGACGGTGGAGATTTCCGGCGACCGTCTCGCCTATCGTTTCACGCTGCGGCCGCAGGCGACATTCCACGACGGCTCCAAACTCACCGCGCATGATGTGGCGTTCTCGCTGAATACGCTGAAGGCCAAGGGCCATCCGCTGATCCTGCAGCAGATGCGCGACGTCGCCGGTGCCGAGGCGCTGGACGACGCCACGGTGGTGGTGCGCTTCGCCAGGGGCCATGCCCGCGACGTGCCGCTCTATGTCGCCGGGCTGCCGATCTTCTCGCGCGCCTATTACGCCACACGGCCGTTCGATGAATCCACTCTGGACATTCCGCTCGGCTGCGGTCCGTACAAGGTGGCGCGCTTCGAGGTGAACCGCTTCGTCGAATACGAGCGCGTCAAGGACTGGTGGGGCGCGGAGCTGGCGCCGATGCGCGGCAGCTACAACTTCGACACCGTACGCTACGAATTCTATCGCGACCGCGATGTCGCCTTCGAAGGCTTCACCGCGAAGAACTACCTGTTCCGCGAGGAATTCACCGCGCGGGTCTGGGCGACGCGCTACGATTTTCCGGCGATCAAGGACGGCCGCGTCAAGCGCGAGCTGCTGCCGGACCTGACGCCCTCCGGCGCGCAGGGCTGGTTCATCAACACGCGGCGCGACAAGTTCAAGGATCCGCGCGTGCGCGAGGCGCTGATCTGCGCCTTCGATTTCGAATGGACCAACAAGACCATCATGTACGGCGCCTATGCGCGGACGGTCTCGCCGTTCCAGAACTCCGACATGATGGCGGAGGGCATGCCGTCGCCGGACGAACTGAAACTGCTGGAGCCGTTCCGCGGTCAGGTGCCGGACGAGGTGTTCGGCGAGCCGTTCACGCCGCCGGTCTCCGACGGTTCGGGGCAGGACCGCGCGCTGCTGCGCAAGGCCGCGCAACTGTTGCGCGACGCCGGCTGCGCGGTGAAGGACGGCAGGCGGCTGTTGCCGAACGGCGAGCCGTTCACCGTGGAGTTTCTCGCCGATGAGCCGCAGTTGCAGGCGCATCACGGACCGTTCATCAAGAATCTCGGCACCATCGGCATCGCGGCGACGCTGCGTCTTGTCGATCCGGTGCAGTATCGCGCCCGCGTCGAGGATTTCGATTTCGACATGACCATCGAGCGCTTCAGCATGTCGGCGACGCCCGGCGACAGCATGCGGCCGTTCTTCACCTCGCAGGCGGCGGCGACCAAGGGCTCCTACAACCTCGCCGGCATTGCCAATCCCGCTATCGACGCGCTGGTGGAAAAGATCATCAATGCGAGGAGCCGCGCTGAACTGACCACCGCCTGCCGCGCTTTCGACCGCGTGTTCCGCGCCGGCCGCTACTGGGTGCCGCAGTGGTATCGCACCAACCACCCGGTGGCCTATTGGGACGTGTTCGCGCATCCCGACAGGCTGCCGCGCTACCTCGGCGGCGTCGGCGGCATCGAATTGTGGTGGAGCGATGCCGCGAAGGCCGCGGCCGTGGAGAAGGCCGGCAAGCCAAAGGCGGAGCCGGTGAACAAGCCATGACCGCCTATATCGCGCGCCGCCTGCTGCTGATGATCCCGACCTTGCTCGGCATCCTGTTCGTCTCCTTCGTGGTGGTGCAGTTCGCGCCGGGCGGGCCGGTGGAGCGTGTCATCGCGCAACTGTCCGGCGCCGATACCGGCGGCGCTTCGCGCATCTCCGGCTCATCCGGCGGCGACTTCGGCGCGCGCACCCAGGTCGGCGCCTCCGGCGACGCGGTGAACTCGAAATATCGCGGCGCGCAGGGGCTCGATCCCGCCTTTATCAAGAGTCTCGAAAAACAATTCGGCTTCGACAAGCCGGCGCCGGAACGCTTTCTGCTGATGCTGTGGAATTACATGCGCTTTGATTTCGGCAAGAGCTATTTCCGCGACGTCAGCGTGCTGCAGCTGATCAAGGAAAAGCTGCCGGTCTCGATCTCGCTCGGCATCTGGATGACGCTGATCACCTATCTGATCTCGATTCCGCTCGGCATCCGCAAGGCGGTGGAGGACGGCTCGCGCTTCGACGTCTGGACTTCGGCGCTGATCATCGTCGGCTTCGCAATTCCCGGATTCCTGTTCGCGATCCTGCTCATCATCCTGTTCGCCGGCGGCTCGTTCTTCGACTGGTTTCCGCTGCGCGGCCTCACCTCCGACGGCTGGTCGCAATTCCCGTGGTATTGGAAGATTCTCGATTATTTCTGGCATCTCACGCTGCCGCTGATCTCGATGATCCTCGGCGCCTTCGCCACCATGACCTTGCTGACCAAGAACTCGTTCCTTGACGAGATCCGCAAGCAATACGTGATGACCGCGCGGGCCAAGGGCTGCACCGAGCGGCAGGTGCTCTACAACCACGTCTTCCGCAACGCCATGCTGATCGTCATCGCCGGCTTTCCCGGCGCGTTCATCCACGCCTTCTTCTCCGGCTCGCTGTTGATCGAAACCATCTTCTCGCTGGACGGGCTCGGCCTGCTCGGCTTTGAGAGCGTGCTCAACCGCGACTATCCGGTGGTGTTCGGCACGCTGTTCATCTTCTCGCTGGTCGGCCTCCTGGTGAACCTCGCCTCCGATCTCACCTATATGTGGATCGATCCGCGGATCGATTTCGAGGCGCGGGAGGTCTGATGTCGCTTTCCGCACGCGAGCCCATTGAGACCACCACCGTGGCCCCGCTCGGCGACGTGGTGCCGCCGTCGCGCCACCGCCTGGCACTGTCGCCGCTGAACCGCCGCCGCTGGCAGAACTTCAAGGCCAACCGGCGCGGCTACTGGTCGCTGTGGATCTTCTCGATCCTGTTTGTGGTCTCGCTGTTCGCCGAGGTGATCGCCAACGACAGGCCGTTCTTCATCTCCTATGACGGACACTGGTACTGGCCCGCCTTCGTCACCTATTCGGAGACGACCTTCGGCGGCGACTTCGAGACCGCCGCCGACTACCGCGATCCGTATCTGCAGAAGCAGATCGCGGCGAAGGGCGGCACCGTGCTGTGGCCGCCGATCCGCTATTCCTACGATACTCACAATCTCGATCTGCCGACGCCGGCGCCCTCGAAGCCGACGTGGATGCTGACGGAAGCCGAATGCAAGAGCGTGGTCGAGAAGAAGGGCCTCAAAGGCTGCCGCGATCTCGAATACAACTGGCTCGGCACCGACGATCAGGGCCGTGACGTGGTGGCGCGGCTGATCTACGGCTTCCGTATCTCGGTATTGTTCGGCCTGTGCCTCACCATCGTCTCGTCGGTGATCGGCATCGCGGCCGGCGGCGTGCAGGGCTATTTCGGCGGCTGGGTCGATCTCGCCTTCCAGCGCTTCATCGAGGTGTGGACCGCGATCCCCTCGCTGTATCTGCTGCTGATCCTGTCGTCGATCCTGGTGCCCGGCTTCTTCGTGCTGCTCGGCACGCTGCTGCTGTTCTCGTGGGTGTCGCTGGTCGGCCTCGTGCGCGCCGAGTTTCTGCGTGGCCGCAACTTCGAATATATTCAGGCGGCGCGCGCGCTCGGCGTTTCCAACAGCGTCATCATGTTCCGGCATCTGCTGCCGAACGCGATGGTGGCGACCATGACGTTCCTGCCGTTCATCGTCTCGTCCTCGGTGATGACGCTGACCGCACTGGATTTCCTCGGTTTCGGCCTGCCGCCCGGCTCGCCGTCGCTGGGCGAGATGCTGTCGCAGGGCAAGGCCAACGTGCAGGCGCCATGGCTCGGCTTCACCGGCTTCTTCTCGCTGGCGATCATGCTGTCGCTCTTGATCTTCATCGGCGAAGCGGTGCGCGACGCCTTCGACCCGCGCAAGACGTTCGGTTGAGGATGTGATAGGCTTCGCGTTCGGAGAAGATGGCCATGAACAGGATCATTCGGAAACATTATCCGGCATCGCGCCTTCCGGACGATTTGCGGGAAGGTGTCGATCCTCACGCGACGGTGACGGTCACGGTCGTGCAGGAGGACAGCGCTCCGGAACGGGTCATGACGCTCGAGGAGATCTTTGCGCTTCGCCGGCCTCCGTTCCGAACCGCCGAGGAGATCGACGCGGATATTCGCCGGCAAAGGGACGAGTGGGATGACTGAAGATAGCGCTGCGTCCCGGCTCTACCTGGATGCAAATGTCTTCATCTATGCTCTTGAAGGCGAACCGGCGATCTTTCATCCCCTTCAGGACCTGTTCGCACTTTTCAAGGTAAAGAAGGCAGTAGCCATCACGAGCGAACTGACCTTGGCCGAAGTTCTGCCCAAAGCGAGTAACATCGACCGCCGCAGTTATCTGAATCTGATTCTCTGGAGCGGGATATTCGATCTTCACCCGGTGAGCCGCGACGTTTTGATCGAGACGGCAGATTACCGGAAGGCTGCGGGTATGCTGAAACTCCCGGACGCCATCCACGCGGTCACCGCGATACGTGCCGGTTGTCGCATAGTCCTCTCGCGGGACCACCGGCTACGCTTTCCGGATGGTTACACCATCGTTCCTCCCGAACCCGCAAACATTGCCACTCTCATTCGCGATCTTTCGTAATGGACGCCATCAACCAGCCGCTGCTTGATGTCCGTGATCTCTCGGTCGCGTTCGGCCAGGGCGAACGCGCGACGCTCGCGGTCGACCGCATTTCCTACAGCATGCGGCGCGGCGAGTGCGTCGCGCTGGTGGGCGAATCCGGCTCCGGCAAGTCGGTCAGCGCGCTGTCGATCCTGAAGCTGCTGCCGTATCCCAGTGCGTCGCATCCCTCGGGCACGATCCGCTTCAAGGGGCAGGATCTGCTGACGATGTCGGAACGCGAGATGCGCGGCATTCGCGGCAACGATATCTCGATCATCTTTCAGGAGCCGATGACCTCGCTCAATCCGCTCCACACCATCGAAGCGCAGATCGCGGAGATTATCCAGTTGCATGCGCCGCTGCGCGGCAGTGCGATCCGTGCGCGGGTGCTGGAGCTGCTGACGCAGGTGGGCATTCCCGAGCCGGAGACGCGGCTCGGCAGCTATCCGCATCAACTCTCCGGCGGGCAGCGCCAGCGTGTGATGATCGCGATGGCGCTCGCCAACGAGCCGGACCTGCTGATCGCCGATGAGCCGACCACCGCGCTCGATGTCACGGTGCAGGCGCAGATTTTGCAGTTGCTGGCGGACATTCGCGCCCGGCTCGGCATGAGCATGCTGTTCATCACCCACGATCTCGGCATCGTGCGCCGCATCGCCGATGTGGTCTGCGTGATGAATCACGGCAAGATCGTCGAGCAGGGGCCGGTGGAGCAGGTGTTCACCACACCCCAGCATCCTTACACCAGGGCGCTGCTTGCCGCCGAACCCAAGCCCGATCCCGCGCCACCGCAGCACGACGCGCCGGTGGTGATGCAGGCGAGCGATCTCAAGGTGTGGTTTCCGGTCAAGCGCGGGCTGCTGCGCAAGACCGTCGGCCACATCAAGGCGGTGGACGGCGTCACCGTATCGGTGCGGCGCGGCGAGACGCTGGGCGTCGTCGGCGAATCCGGCTCCGGCAAGACCACGCTCGGGCTGGCGCTGCTGCGGCTGATTTCCTCCGATGGCCCCATCGTGTTCCTCGGCAAGGACATTCAGGGCCTGCGCTTCAAGGCGATGCGGCCGATCCGCCGCGACATGCAGATCGTGTTTCAGGATCCGTTCGGCTCACTGAGTCCGCGCATGTCGGTCGGCGACATCATCGCCGAAGGGCTCAGCGTGCATCAGCCGCAACTGTCGCCTGCCGAGCGCGAGGCACGGGTGGTGAAGGCGCTGGTCGATGCCGGGCTCGATCCGGAAACGCGCTTCCGCTATCCGCACGAATTCTCCGGCGGCCAGCGTCAGCGCATCAGCATTGCGCGCGCGGTGGTGCTGGAGCCGAGCTTCGTCGTGCTCGACGAGCCGACCAGCGCGCTCGACATGCTGCTGCAGGCGCAGATGGTCGATCTGTTGCGCGATCTGCAGCGCAAGCGTGATCTCACTTACATGTTCATCTCGCACGACCTGCGCGTGGTGGCCTCGCTGGCGAGCCACCTCATCGTCATGCGCCACGGCAAGGTGGTGGAGGAGGGACCGGCGTCGGAGCTGTTCAAGACTCCGAAGACCGACTACACCCGCGCGCTGTTCGCCGCCGCGTTCCGGCTGGAAACGGCCAACGGTGTGGACGATGTGAATGGCTGACAGCGACAAGTCTCGCGTCATCGCCGACACGCCGCTCGCCGTCGCGGTGTCGCCGCCGCATGCGCTCTCGGAGCAGGGATTTCGCCGCTACGAACGCTACACGTTGCAACTGCCATTGCCGGATGGCGGAACGCTGACGCAGCAGCGCGACATTCTGCGCGGCGGCCGTGTCGCCGGCGTGCTGCCGCTCGATCTCGCGCGCGACCGTATCGTGCTGCTGCGCCAGTTCCGACTCACGGCGCATCTCGCTACCGGCAACGGCGACATGATCGAGATCGTCGCCGGCCGCGTCGATGGGCGCGAAAGCGATGCCGATGCCGCGCGGCGCGAATGCGTGGAAGAGATTGGGGTGGCGCCCGACGCGCTGGTGCGGCTTTACAGCGTGCTGCCGACACCGGGACTGACCGACGAGCTGGTGACGAGCTTCGTCGGTTTCGTCGACTCGTCGCGCGTTGTCACTCATGGTGGACTGGCTGACGAGACCGAACATATCGAAACGCTGGTGGTGCCGATCGACGACGCGCTGGCGGCGTTGCAGCGCGGGCGTATCTTGAATGCGCTGACGGTGTCGGCGCTGCAATGGCTGGCGCTCAACCGGGGGCGGCTGCGGGCGTTGTATGATGCCGCGGTGAAAGCGGGCGGCGTGGTGCAGGGATAGGCGCTTGCTTCGTCATCCTGAGGTGCGAGCGCAGCGAGCCTCGAAGGATGACGGCTACGCGCCACTGCGGGGTTGGCCACCACGTCGTTTCGCCAACATTCTCAACGACGACAAATCTCCCTTGATCAAGGCTTCTTTCTTAGCCCGATTCCACCCTTTGAGTTGACGTTCGGCGGCGATACCGTCGGTGACGCGATCAAAGTGTTCCGACCAGACAAGCATCACAGGGCGACGATCAAAGGTGTAGCCGGGAAACACGCCTGCGTTATGCTGAGCGATGCGGAGGGAGAGATCGTCCCCGGTCGCGGTGCCGATGTAATAAGAGTCATCAGAACACCTGAGCATATAGACGTAGATGCCCATTGCCGCATCCTTCGAGGCTCACTTCGCTCGACCTCATGATGGCAATGGAATCGATGTCAAGCTATCAGAAATTGGAGTAGAACGGATTGAATGATTGCCGTCACCCTGAGGCGCTCGGACAATGTCCGAGCCTCGAAGGGCGGCCGTCTATCCTTCGAGGCTCCGAGCTTATAGCGCGTCGCGCCTCAGAACGACGCTGTATGACGAAGATTTCCATCCGACGGCGGCCACCCTTCGAGGGCGCCGCTGCGCGACGCCACCTCAGGGTGACGGCGGGGCTGCTTGGTAAGGCCCACTTCTATAGCCGCTTGATCCGCCGCACGACGCTTCCCGCCGCCGCGATGCGGGCGACCGCGGCGGGGGTGGATTCGATGGCGGTGGCCATGTGATGCGCGTTGGCGTGCACCAAGGTCGTGGCGTCGCGGGCGATGGCGACGTGGCCTTTCCAGAACAGCAAGTCGCCGCGCTGGAGCTTGGCGATGTGCGAGAGCGGCAGGTCGGCGCCGAGACTGGCTTCCTGCATGTCGCTGTCGCGCGGGGCGCGGATGCCGCCCGCCGCCAGCGATATCTGCACGAGGCCGGAGCAGTCGATGCCGAGACTCGACTTGCCGCCCCACAGATACGGCGTGCCGAGGAAGCGTTCCGCGACCGCGACGAAGTCGGACTCAACTTGCGCAAGTGGCGCGAGATGCTGGGCCGGCAGGTAGCCGCCGTCATGGCTGATCGCGAAGCCGCCTTCGCTGCGGGCGATCGCCAGCGTCGTGCCCAGCGTCAGCGCCGCGCGCGGCGGCAATTTAATTGAGGGGCCGGGAAACACGAAGGTGCGCAACGCCACAACTTTGTGCGTCGGTGTGGGACCGACCGGCGCCAGCGCGGCGTCCGGCAGCCAGCCAACATAGCCGTCCGAGTCCAGCTGTCCCCACGCCCAGCCGTCACCGGGCCGGTCGTAAATCGTCACACGCTCGCCCCGCAAGGCTTCGGTTTGCAGCATCGCGTCCGTGCGCGGCGCATCGCGCAGCGGCGCGAGCGGCGCGATCACCTCGAACGTTTCGCCGTCGGCGAAGCGCGCGGCGCTCACCTTGCCTTCGAGATAGCGCGCGGCGAGGTCGGGCCGCGCCGGCGTCAGGCGCGGATCATCCATAGCGCTGGCTCAACAGGCGATAGATGGCGCGCGCGGCCTGGCATTCGCCGCCTTCGGGGCGCGCGGGCTTCGCGCTCGGGGTCCAGCCGTAGATATCGACATGCAGCCAGCTTCTCGCGGCGTCGACGAAGCGTTGCAGGAACAGCGCGCAGGTGATGGAGCCGGCAAAGCCGTTCGATGGCGCGTTGTTGATGTCCGCGACTTTGGAATCGAGCCAGGCGTCGTAAGCCGGCCACAGCGGCATCCGCCATAGCGGATCGCGCTCCTCGCGCGCGCATTGCGCAAGCTCGCCGGCCAGCGCCTCGTCGCTGGTGTAGAACGGCGGCAGGTCGGGGCCAAGCGCGACGCGCGCCGCGCCGGTGAGCGTGCCGAGATCGATCAAGAGGTCGGGCTTCCCCTCATCCGCCAGCGCCAGCGCGTCGGCAAGGACGAGACGGCCCTCGGCGTCGGTGTTGCCGATCTCGACGCTGACGCCCTTGCGCGAGGGAAAGACGTCGAGCGGACGGAAGGCGTTGCCGGCGACGGAATTTTCAACGGCCGGAATCAGCACGCGCAGCCGCAGCTTCAGCCCGGCATCCATGATCATCGCTGCCAGCGCCAGCACGTTGGCGGCGCCGCCCATGTCCTTCTTCATGATCAGCATGGAGCCGGGCGGTTTCAGATCGACGCCGCCGGTGTCGAAGCAGACGCCCTTGCCGACCAGCGTGACCTTCGGATGCGCAGGATCGCCCCAGGAAAAATCGATCAGCCGCGGCGCGCGCGGCGAGGCCATGCCGACGGCATGAATCAGCGGAAAGTTTTTTTTCAGCAGGTCATCGCCGATGATGCAATCGAAGCTGGTGTCATAGCGCGCGGCGAGATCGCGCGCGGCGGCTTCCAGTTCCGCCGGGCCCATGTCGTTGGCGGGCGTGTTGATGAGATCGCGCGCGAGCCGGGCGGCATCGGCGATGCGCGAGACATCATCGATGTCGAGGCCGTCCGGCGGCACCAGCCGTACGTCGGGCGCGGCGCTCCTGCGGTAGCGCGTGAAGCGATAGCTGCCGAGCGCGAAGGCCAGCGCGGCGAGGCGTCCGTCGTGTGGCGCATTGGCGAAGCGATAGACGCCCGGGGGCAGCAGGCCCGGCAGTTGTCCGGGGCGGAACGGATCGAAGCGCAAGCTGGTCTCGTCCTCGATGCCGAACAGCACCTGCGCGATGTCGCCGGCCGCGTTGGGCAGCGCCAGGCATTGTCCGGCCTTGGCCTCGAAGTTCTGCGCGGCGGCGAAGCGGCGGCCCGGTTCCGCCAGCGTCGCGGCGAGGGCTTCCCAGCCGGACGGCGTGACGAAATGGATCGGGATCGCGGGCGTGCCGGGATTGAGCTCGAAGGCGGGATGCATGAACGTCTCGCTGCTGGTCGCGGCGCGTGGCCGCGCGCGGAATTAACCGCCCATTAGGGTTAACAGCCTATTGAAAGACCTTAACCAGAGTAGTCGTGTCTCTGCATTGACGGGTTTATCGGTCATGCGTCAACAGCCTTCTGCGTTCCGCCTGATGGCCTCGGCCGCCGCCGCCGCGCTGCTGTCCTTCGGGCTCGCCGGATGTCAGACCGCGGGTCTTCCCGATATCACCGGCGCGCTCGGCAGCCGCGCCGAGGCACGGGCCGATGCCGACCCGGCCAAGGCCGTCGAAATCTACGGCGAGCGCTACCGCGCCAATCCCAAGAACGCCGAGGCCGCGATGCGCTTCGGCCAGGCGCTGCGCAAGGCCGGCCAGCGCGCGCAGGCGGTGGCGGTGCTGGAGCAGGCGACCTTGCAGCATCCGACCGACAAGCCGCTGCTCGGGCTTTACGGCAGGGCGCTGGTCGACAACGGCGACTTTCAGAAGGCCTATGACATTCTCGGCCGCGCGCATTCGCCGGCCAATCCGGACTGGCGCATTCTGTCAGTGCAGGGCACCGCGCTGGATCAGCTCGGGCGGCATCAGGAAGCGCGCAGCTATTACGCCAGCGCGCTGAAGATCGCGCCGGAGGAGCCGTCGGTGCTGTCCAATCTCGGCATGTCCTATGTGCTGACCAAGGAATTGCCGCAGGCCGAGCAGGTGCTGCGGCGGGCCTATGCGCGGCCGAATGCCGGCTCGCGCGTGCGGCAGAACCTGGCGCTGGTGGTCGGATTGCAGGGCCGCTTCGCGGAAGCCGAAAGCATCGTCAAGGCCGATCTGCCGGCGGACGAAGCCGCCGCCAACGTCGCCTATCTCAAGCAGATGCTGAATGGCCAGCAGGCGCGTCGCGTCGGCGAGGCGGCGACGGCATCGGAGCGGCATTCTTAAACTCCATCGTGACCCACGCTTGAAATGCGCGTGTCCCGGACGCGGCGCATCGGTCGCCTCGCGGCTCAATGCAGCATCTGGAGCTTGATGTAAGTTGGGCCGAGAATGACGATGAACAGCACCGGCAGGAAGAACAGGATCATCGGCACGGTGAGCTTCGGCGGCAGCGCGGCCGCCTTCTTCTCCGCCGCGCTCATGCGCAGGTCGCGATTTTCCTGCGCCATGACGCGCAGCGCCTGACCGAGCGGCGTGCCGTAGCGTTCCGACTGCTGCAGCGCGAGGCAGACCGACTTCACGCCGTCGATGCCGGTACGCCGGGCGAGATTTTCATAGGCCACCTTGCGGTCCTGCAGATAGGACAGTTCGGCGGTGGTCAGCGTGAACTCTTCCGCCAGCGGGATCGACTGCGAGCCGATTTCGGTCGAGACCTTGCGAAAGGCCATTTCGATCGACATGCCGGACTCGACGCAGATCAGCAGCAGATCGAGTGCGTCGGGAAAGGCGCGCCGGATCGAGAGCTGCCGTTTGGAGATGGCGTTCTTGAGGAACAGCATCGGCGCCTGCAGGCCGAGATAGGCAGCACCGATACAGAGGGCGAGCTTGATCGGCAGCGGATGCTGCATCTTCGCCAGCAGGAAGATATAGGCTGCGGTCGCCACCAGAAAGACGATCGGCGTCACCATGCGGAAGAACAGGAAGGTGACATAGGGCGCCTGGCCGCGATAGCCGGCCATCACCAGCTTGTCCCGCGCGGCCTCCTGCGCCAGCCATTTGCCGAGATTGAGATCGTCCACCACGCGCGAGACGATCTGTTTCGGCGACTGCCGCAGCGATATCTTCTCCGAACGCGCGAGGTTGGCGCGCTCGCGCTGGCGGATGCGTTCCCGCTCGCTGGCGACCGCCTTCATCCGCTTGGCGAGATCCTGGCCCGCGAACAGCGGCGTGATCAGTGTATAGGCCGTGGCGCTGGCGGCGATGCCGGCCAGCAGCATCGTCATGAACTGCGCGTCGTGCAGCTTCTCGATGATGAAATCAATCATGGCGCCGCCTCCAGCGTCCGGAATACAAAGTTCGCCTCACATCGCCAGTGAACGGAATGCAACGCTCCAGGCGAACCGTTAGAAATCGAAGTTGATCATCTTCTTCATCACCAGGATGCCGGTCCCCATCCACAGCACGCAGCCGGCCAGCATGATGCGCCCGACCGGCTCGGTCCACAGCAGCGAGATGTATTGCGGCGTGGTGAGATAGACGAGGAACATCACGATCGGCGGCAGCGAGCCGATGATGCCGGCCGATGCCTTGGCTTCCATCGACATCGCCTGAATCTTCTCTTTCATCTTCTTGCGGTCGCGCAGCACCTTCGAGAGGTTGCCGAGCGCTTCCGACAGATTGCCGCCGGACTTCTGCTGGATCGCGATCACGATGCCGAAGAAGTTGGCTTCCGGCAGCGGCATGCGCTCATAGAGCCGCGAGCAGGCCTCGCCGAGCGGCATGCCGATGGTCTGGGTTTCGATGATGGCATTGAACTCGCTCTTCAGCGGCTCCGGCGCATCCGCCGCCACCACCTTGATCGATTCGAACAGCGGCAGGCCGGCCTTGATGCCGCGCACGATGACGTCGACGGCGTCGGGCAGCGCGGAGAGAAACTTCGCCTCGCGCCGTTTCTTCAGAAAGCCGAGCAGCCAGCGCGGCAAGCCGAAGCCGGCGGCGAAAGCGAGACCGACGGCCGGAAGCATCCCGGCACCCGAGAAGAAGGTGACGGCGAAGGCGAACACACCGAGGACGACGGAGATCGTCAGAAACTTCTGCTTCGACCACGACAGTCCCGCCTGCGCGATGCGAATATTGAGCGGGACCTTTTTCTCCTTCTTGTTCCGCTCCTCGATTTCCTTCAGCGAGGTTTCGACCTGCTGACGGCGCGAACGCTGGGTGCGATCGAGGCTCGCGATCACCGGGTCGGCGCGCGCGATCGAAGCCCGCCGCTTCTCGGCCTTTCGTTCGCCGGACAACAGCGGATAGACGAAGACCCAGGCAATGCCGCCGATCGCCGTGGCCGCCAGAAATGCCAGAGCCAGGGTTTCGAGTTGCATGGCTCACCTCACGCGTCGAGCGAGACGTCGGCCGCGTCCAGCGCGGCGGCAAGCCGCGCCTCCTCGCCGTAATAGCGGGCCCGCTCCCAGAACGCGGGGCGTCCGATACCGGTGGAGCGGTGCCGGCCGATGATCTTGCCATTGGCGTCCTCGCCCAGCAGATCGTAGAGGAAGATGTCCTGGGTGATGATGGTGTCGCCTTCCATCCCGACCACCTCGGTGATGTGGGTGATGCGGCGCGAGCCGTCGCGCAGGCGCGCGGCCTGGACGATGACGTCGACGGACGCGCAGATCATCTCGCGAATGGTGCGCGAGGGCAGCGAATAGCCGCCCATGGTGATCATGGATTCGCAGCGCGACAGTGCTTCGCGCGGATTGTTGGCGTGCAGCGTGCCCATCGAGCCGTCGTGGCCGGTGTTCATCGCCTGCAGCAGATCGAAGGCCTCGGGGCCGCGGACTTCGCCGACGATGATGCGTTCCGGGCGCATACGCAGACAGTTCTTGACCAGATCGCGCATGGTGATCTGGCCTTCGCCCTCGATATTGGGCGGGCGCGTTTCAAGCCGCACCACGTGGGGCTGCTGCAGCTGAAGCTCCGCGGCGTCCTCGCAGGTGATGATGCGCTCGTCATGATCGATGAACTGCGTCAGGCAGTTGAGCAGCGTCGTCTTGCCGGAGCCGGTTCCGCCGGACACCAGCACGTTGCAGCGGACGCGGCCGATGATCTGCAGGATCTCGGCGCCCGGCGGCGTGATCGACCCGTATTTCACCAGCTGATCGAGCGTCAGCTTGTCCTTGCGGAATTTTCGGATGGTGAGGGCGGGGCCGTCGATCGCCAGCGGCGGCACGATGGCGTTGACGCGGGAGCCGTCGGCGAGGCGGGCGTCGCAGATCGGCGAGGATTCGTCGACGCGCCGGCCGACCTGGCTGACGATGCGCTGGCAGATATTGAGCAGCTGCTGGTTGTCGCGAAAGCGGATGCCGGTTTTCTGGATCTTGCCGCCGACTTCGATGAAGACGGTGTCGGCGCCGTTGACCATGATGTCGGCAATGTCGTCGCGCGACAGCAACGGCTCCAGCGGTCCGTAGCCGAGCACGTCGTTGCAGATGTCGTCGAGCAGTTCCTCCTGCTCGGCGATCGACATCACGATATTCTTGATCGCGATGATCTCGTTGACGATGTCGCGGATTTCCTCGCGCGCCGATTCGACGTCGAGCTTGGCGAGCTGGGCGAGATCGATGGCCTCGATCAGCGCGCCGAAGATCGTCGCCTTCACCTGATAGTAGGTGTCGGAGCGCCGCATGTCCGGCGCCGGTGCCGGCTGCGGCGCGGGGCGGGCCGGGGCGAGCGGCGGCGAGGCGACCTGTGCCGGCGCCGGCGCAGGCGGCTTCACGGCGGCCGGTGCCGACGTGACGTCGGGAGCCCGGGACACCCTGTTATCGCTTTCCGATCCGCTACGCTTGCCGAACACGACTGTACTCCACCCGACAGGGTCTACTTCGCCCGCAGCTTCTCGAGCAGGGGCGCCAGGAACGACGCCCGCGGCTTCTTGGTTTCACCACGCCCGGTCAGGCGCTGCGCGATCTGCAGAAACATTTCGGTGGTTCGATGATTGGCGGAAATCTCCGCGATCATCTGGCCGTTGTTGGCCGCGGACCCGAACAGTTGCGGCTCGAACGGAATCGCCACGATCGGCTGGCTCTCGATCGCCTTGGCGAACTCGTTCACGTTGATCTCCGGCCGCTTCGGCACGCCGACCTGATTGAGACAGTACAGCGGCGGGCGGTCATTTGGTCGGGCAGCCTTGAGCAGATCGACCAGGTTCTTGGTGTTGCGCAGGTTGGCGAGATCCGGCGAGGCGACGATCAGGATATCGTCGGCGCCGATCAGCGCGCGCCGCGCCCAGCCTGACCACTGATGCGGAATATCGAGCACGATGCACGGCATCGTGGTGCGCAGCGTATCGAAGATGGAATCGAATGCTTCGGCGCCGAAGTCGTAGACGCGATCCAGCGTCGCCGGCGCGGCGAGCAGGCTGAGATGATCGGTGCATTTCGACAGCAGGCGGTCCATGAACGCGGTATCGACGCGGTCCGGCGAGAACACCGCCTCGGCGATGCCCTGCGCCGGGTCCTGATTGTAGTCGAGGCCGGCGGTGCCGAAGGCGAGATCGAGATCGGCGACCACGGAATCGAGCGCGAGATCGCGGGCGATCGCCCACGCCACGTTGTGCGCGATGGTCGATGCGCCGACGCCGCCCTTGGCGCCGACCACGGCGATGATGCGGCCGACAGCCTTGGCATCGGGCGCGGAAAACAGGTTGCAGATCGAGCGGACAATGTCGATCGCGGCGACCGGCGCCATCACATAGTCGCTGACGCCGCGCCGGACCAGTTCGCGATACAGCGTCACGTCGTTGACGCGGCCGAGCACGATGACGCGCGTGCCGGCGTCGCACACCGTCGCGAGCTGGTCGAGGCCGCCGAGAATGTCGCCGCGGCCTTCGGTCTCGAGTACGATGACGTTCGGGGTCGGCGCGGTCCGGTAGGCCTCGATCGCGGCGGTGATGCCGCCCATCTGAATCTTGATATGCGCCTTGGCGAGACGGCGGTCCTCGCCGGCGGATTGCACCACGGCGGCGGTCTCGACGGTCTCGCAGAATGCCTGCACTGAAACGCGAGGCGCGGGCGCGATGTGCGCGTCCGCGTCAGACGATGCGGGCGACGTCGGCAATTCGTCTTCGGTCTGGCGCTCGTACGTGATCATTGTCCCACACTGCTGATTTTGTTTTTATCGGCGTCGGGGTTGGTCGTCGCGGTATTGTCACCGGTGCGGTACTTTTCCAGCACCGTGGTGCGCCGCGCGTTGTAGACCGCGCCTTCCGGCCGGGGCTGCACCAGGTCGGACGGGTTGGCGACCATGGCCGCGAGATTGCGCTGATTGGCGCAGCCGAAATTCCAGTAATTGGTATTCTCGAGATACGATTTGCTCTTGACGGAGGGACCGAGATCCTCGGGCCACAGCCCGCACGGGCCGGCGACCGCGGTGATCTTCGGATAGCTGACGCGGATCGACGCGAATTGCTGCGCATCGGCCGGATGATAGTGGCGCACGACGATGCCGCGCGGCGGGATGCCGCTCGCCGAGAGCAGCGACTTGATCTCGCGCAGCGAATCCGCGGCGGCGCGTGCGTTGGGCGTTTGCGACGGCACGTCGATGATCACCGCGCCGGTGCCCTCGCGCATCCAGGTGCGTCCGAGCGCGAGAATCTCCGCGCGCTGCGTCGCGTTCAGGCCGCCGCGTCCGTTGCCGACGAAGATGTTGATGCTCTGGTCGGCCTCCTGGATCGCGATCGGGTGGCGCAGGCGGTAGTCGTCCGGAATGCTGGCGGTGACATCCTGGCGGGTATGATTGCAGGCGCCCAGCGCCAGCGCGAGGCCGACCAGAAGGCCGGTGGTGCGCAGCCGATGAAATCTTGCGACGGGTCGATGCGAGCTCATTGCAGTTGTCCTTGTCCCGTCTCAGTCGGTGATGAAGCCGTATGTGCCGCGATACTTGCGATCGGATGGATCACGCCCGGGCACGCCGTAAATGCGGTTGATGCTGCCGAGCAGGTCGGCCTGCGGATCGGAGGACGGCACGAAGCCGTCGTCGGGCCGCGACAGATCCTTCTGCGCCACCGCGCGCACGATGTAGGGCGTCACCAGCACCATCAGTTCGGTGTTGTTGTTGACGTAGTCGCGGCTGCGGAACAGCGTTCCGAGCACCGGCAGTCGCGCCAGGCCGGGCATGCCGTTGATCGCCTGCTTGGTCTGCTGCTGGATCAGGCCGGCCATCGCCATCGAACCGCCGGACGGAATCTCCAGCGTGGTATCGGCGCGGCGGGTCCTGATCGACGGCACCGAGGTGCCGGAGACCTGAATCGCGTTCTCATTGGTGACTTCCGACACTTCGGTAGCGACGCGCAGGCTGATGCGGCCTTCGCTGAGCACCACCGGCGTGAAGTTGAGCGAGATGCCGAACTTCTTGAAGGTGATGGTCGGCGTACAGGAGCCGTTGGTGCAGTTGACACCGGAGGGAATCGGAAATTCGCCGCCGGCGAGGAAGTTGGCGCTTTCGCCGGAGATCGCGGTCAGGTTCGGCTCCGCCAGCGTCCGCATTACGCCGGCGCTTTCCATCGCGCGCACCGTGGCTTGCACGCTGGGGGCTCCGGGCGTGCCGCCGAAGCCGGCGGTCGCGGCGTTCTTGTCGACGAGGGGCCGGCCATACGCCGTGAACGGGTTGACGTTGTTGAAATTCACCACGGCGGTGCCGTAGTTCATGTTGGCGCTGAGATCGATGCCGAGCTGCTTGACGATGTTGCGCTGAACCTCGGCCACCACGACCTTGAGCATCACCTGGTCGCGGCCGCGAACCGTGAGCGCGTTGACGACCTTGCTGCCCTCGGCAACGTTTTTCGCCGTGCCGGCATCGAGCAAGCGGGAGGCCACGTCAAAAGCGACCTGCGATTCCGCCTGCGAACCGACCATGCCGGACAGCACGACATTGGGACCGATGCCTTCGACACGAATGTCGGCATCGGGCAAAACCTGCTTCAGCATGGCGCGAATGCCGTTGAGGTCGCGCTTCACCGCGATATCGTAGGCGGCGATCTGCTGGCCGGCGGAATCGAAGAACACGATGTTGGTCTGGCCCACGCTGGCGCCGATGATGTAGGCGCGCTGCGCCGAGCGGACCACCGCGTTGGCGATCTTGGGATCGGCCACCAGCACGTCCTTCACGTCGCGCGGCAGATCGACCACCACCGATTTGCCGACGCCAAGCGAGAGAAAGCGCGCATTCAGATATCCGGCATCCGCGGCGGCCACCGGCACGGGACGCTCCGCCGCGCGCACGGGCGCGATCATCGGCTCGACGATCAGCGCGCCGACGGCGACGAAAGACAGCGCCTGCTTCAGCGCTGTGGCAAGCGTTGCGCGATTATCCCGACACTTCATCTGGATGGTCCCCCTCACTGCCGGGCCGTGGTTTTGGTGGAGACGCCGTATCGCACCACGTTGATGGATTCACGCTTGCCGTCGTCATTGCTGGCGACCGGCGCGTTGGCATCGGCGAGGCTGCGCAGGGCCAGCGACAGCGTGCCCATCTGGCGTGCGCGGGCAAGCGTTTCCGCCTGCTCCGGCTTCAACTCGAGGGTGGCGGTCTTGCCGAGCACGGTGTTCTGGCCTTCCTTCTCGCGCGGGGTCTGATCGATCGCCAGCACGCGCACATTGGTGAGGATGGTTTCCGAACTGACGCCTTCGCCGCCGGCCTGATCGGGATTCTTCTCGCGGCGCGACAGGATCACGTCGACGCGGTCGTTGGGCAGGATGAAGCCGCCGGCGCCGGTTTCCGGCGAGATGTCGGTGGAAATGGCGCGCATGCCGGCGGGCAGGACCGCGGCCATGAAACCGGAGCTGCCGGCCATCACCAGCTTGCTGTCGCGGATCGGCTCACCCGTCACGAAGGGCGAGCGCGCGATCGCGCCGGTCAGCTTGGTCGGCGCATCCGGGCGGGTGTCGCGGCGCACGAAGCTCGCGCTGGCGGCGGCCGCAGGCCAGGTCTGCCATTGCACGTCGCTCGCGGTGACGGATTTTCCGAGGGGAATATCGGCCTTGGCGACCAGGACATCCACGGTTTCCATCTGCGCGACGGGGGCCGGAGCCGACTTGTTGCGGTCGGAGCCGCTGGCCAGATAGGCGGCCAGACCGCCGGCACCTATGGCAATGGTCAGGACGACAACGCGTGCGGTATTCATACGCTTCACTCACTTCCCGCTTGTGGATGGTTCGACCCTTGCGGCCTGTCACGGGTGCAAACGTCAGAACCGGACCACTGGACACCGCGACGCAATCGTCGCCGTACCGGGAGTTGAGCAGTTATTCGTCAAAGCATGGTTAATGAGGCGTATCGAAATGAGCTTAACGAGACGTTTTCATGCGCGGCGGCCCCACCTTCGCGTTCGTCGTCAGCACGTTAGCGGGACTGGTGGCGCTGCCGTCCGCGAAAAGCCTATCCGGCGATGAAGCGGCCGAGGTCCACGGCCTTGATCCATTGAGTGTCGGGATAGATCATCAGCGCGCCGATCGCGAGCGCGATGCCGTAAGGAATGCCGGTGTCGCGGTGATGCAGCCGCAATAGCCACGGCTGGCCGGCGAGCATGTAGGGCAGCGGCCAGCGCCGGAATTCCAGCAGCAGCAGCGTCAACACGCCGCCGAACAGCGAGGCGTAGAGCAGATAGTTCAGCAGATGGTCGAAGCCGAACCACAGCGCGGTCGCGGCCGCCACCTTGGCGTCGCCGCCGCCGATCCAGCCCATCGCAAAGCAGGTGAAGGCCGCCACAAGCACGGCGGCGCCGGCCGCCACATGCAGCAGCAGGTCGGTCCATGCCATTCCGCCGGCGAGCGCAAGCACGGCGAAGCCCGCCACCAGCAGCAAGGACACGCGATTGGAGATCGTCATGGTCAGCAGATCGCTGGCCGCGGCGAAGGCCATCAGCGTGGGAAACAGCAGAAGCCGGGCGAGGTCGAGGATCATGGGTTTGCCCTTGCCGTGAGGTGCGCGACGCCGAGGAAGGCTAGGGGATGAAAATGAACAATCGCGAAATGCCGGCGAGGTTCATCACAGGCCGATGATGCGTCCGAGGATCGCCAGTGACGCCAGCAGCAATCCCGCGCAGACGAGGCGGCGCACGGCTCTATCCTGCCCGCCAGTCTGCAGCGGAGGGCGCGGGACGCGGATGTCCGGATGAGGCATGTCGCTGGGGCGATGGTTAACGATTGACGAAGGCGGCGGAGAGCCGTCCCATAAGCACGAAAGGCTCCGGCGGACCGGAGCCTTTCTGTCACGCGTCAGGCGTGAATTACTTCTTGGTGCCGAGGCTGGAGTTCACATCGCTGAACTTGCTGCTGAGGCTGCCGCCCAGCGTGTTCACGATGGTGATGATCGCGAGCGCGATACCGGCGGCAATCAGGCCGTACTCGATCGCGGTGGCGCCCGACTCGTCCTTGGCGAAGCGCTTGACCAGATTCTTCATAGGAAACTCCATGTATGTGCACGTGGCTGGCGAACCAATCGTTCGGTGGAAACGGCGTTCTCAGCACCGTGACCATGGGCGCGAACCTATGCGCCGAAAATTTCAGCGCAGTTAATTCAATCGCAGAAACCCGCATGTATCGGGGGTTTCTTGCAGACGGTAAACTTCGAATTAAAGCCATTGCATAAAGTTCGACAAATCCCTTGGACCCGGTTGCGGCCTTGCAAAGGATGGGAGCGGAGGCGGCGCGCGCGTTTGCAGTTCATTCATCAATTAACGGCACATTTGCCATATCCGGACCCGGATCGCGCCGTGGCGTGCTCCGGTTGACGGTCCTGTCGGGGTGTGTCGCATGAAGTTCCGATCTCTTGCTGCGGTGAGGTGCTGGCCGGTGCTGTCCGGCGTCCTGGCCTTGCTGATTGTGTTATCGGGAGCGGCAAACGCCGAGGACGAGACCATCTCGGTCAGCGTCGATCAGGCGAAGCTGGTCAAGCTGCCCGGCCGGGTCGCCACCCTGGTCGTCGGCAATCCGCTGATCGCCGATGTGGCGCTGCAATCGGGCGGCGTCGTGGTGGTCACCGGAAAGGGCTATGGCGCCACAAACGTGATCGCCATGGACCGCGCCGGCGATGTGCTGGTGGACCGCACCATTCTCGTGGGCGGCCCCGCGGACAAGGTGGTCACCGTCTATCGCGGCGCGGAGCGCGAATCCTATAGCTGCATGCCTTCCTGCGAGCGGCGCGTCACGCTGGGCGACAGCGAGAAGTATTTCAAGTCCACCATGGAGCAGGCCGGCACGCTCAGCAGCCAGGCTGCCGGTGGCGGCGCCACGACCGGCAAGGCCAACTAGGCCGATTCGCGTTTTCCGCTTCGAAGCAACTGAACCGCGCCATTGCGCTGAGACGCGCGCTGCCCAGCATCCGCCGGTCGCGGCGCATGGATCATGGTTAACAACTGGCTAACGCAGCGGGCCGTTTTGTTCGGAACGCCCGAAACACTTCAACAATGAGTTTCGGCTAGACGTCTGCGGTAGATAAATCCTGCCGCTGTGGGAGACGCTCCCGATGTCGCCGTCCGAACACCCGCACGCCGTTTTGTGCCGCGCGCTGCGTCGCTGGCGCCGCAGTCAGCACGGTTCGGCCGCTATCGAATTTGCGCTGGTCGCGCCGATGTTCTTCGGCCTGCTTTTCGCCATTCTGGAGATTGGTCTCACATTCTTTGCCGGCCAGGTCCTGGAGAACGGGCTGCAGCAAAGCGCGCGGCTGATGTTCACGCATCAGGCGGCGGATTCGAATATGACCCAGCAGCAATTTACAGATGATCTCTGCAGCCGCGTTTCGATGCTGCTGGATTGTACCAAGCTGCGCGTTAATGTCAGCGTGACGGCGGAAGGCGCACCGATCACCATCAAGAGCCCGATCGATGCCAACGGCCAGTTCGTCGACAACTTCACCTATCAGAATCCGCAGCCCAACACCCGCGAGACGGTGGTGGTCAGCGCCTTCTATCAGTGGCCGCTCGCGGTCACGCAACTGGGATACAGCATCGCCAATATCGATGCCGGCACCGCGAACGGCAAATACCTGCTGGCGTCGATGGCAGCCTTCCGCGTCGAGCCGAACTGATCGTGTCATGACACTTTTCGCAAAAGAACCATTTCGGTCTCTTCATCGACAGCTTGCGCGATTCCTCGGTGATCGCGAAGGATTGGCCGCGATTGAATTCGCGATGATTCTGCCGCTGATGCTGGTGACGCTGTTCGGCATGATCGGCGCCACCTCGGCGATTTCGATCGATCGCAAGGTGACGCTGATTTCGCGCACCTTGTCCGACCTCACCTCGCAGGGTGAGAAGGTGCAGGACTCCGACATCCAGAATTTCTTCGCCATCGGCAACGCGATGCTGGTGCCCTACAGCGCCTCGGCCAATGCGTTTTCCGGTGGCCCGCTGCGGATGACCATCACCGAGATCTATGTCGATCCCCTCAACGGGACGCCCCGGGTGCAGTGGAGCAAGGGCGACGATCAGAGGTCGGTCGGCTCGACGGTGACGACCATGCCGGCTGACCTGATCGGCAGGGACGCCAGCGGCAAGGTGTTGCCCAATCAGTACTTCATCCTCAGCGAAGTCAGCTACAGTTACGCGCCCGCGATCCTGCCGGGCGTCGCCAGCGTCCCGCTCAGCGAGTCGACCTATACGCGTCCGCGCGTGACGACGACCCGGCCCTGCGTGCTGTACGGCACGACGACGTGCCCGACCAGCTAGAGCTTGGTGCGTTGAGGCGAATGCGGCATCTTGCGGAATTGCAAGGGACGCAAGCTCAAGCAAGCCGGCCCGCTTGCATTCTCAAAGAGTAAATTCGGCAAGGCGCATGCGAATAGCAAAAGGCCGCGCGAAGGCGCGGCCTTTCTCTTCATCAGTCCGGATCGCAGACCCGGATATCAGATGTCGCGTATCAGATGTCGCGAACGAAAGCGTTCGCGAGCAATCGCGCCTTAACCTGCAGCGCGCAGGTTGTCGGCGGAGGATTTGCCCGAGCGGCGATCCGCAACGATCTCGTAGCTGATCTTCTGGCCCTCGCGCAGCGTGCCGAGGCCGGCGCGCTCGACGGCGCTGATGTGCACGAACACGTCGTTGCCGCCATCGTCGGGCTGAATGAAGCCGTAGCCCTTGGTTGCGTTAAACCACTTCACGGTTCCCATGCTCATGGGATAGTCCCTTCTCAAAAAAGTATAGTCGAAGCCCACGTCCATGGGCTGGTGGCATCGAATTTTTGGAAGGGTCGTCAGCGTCTAAACCGGCTGTACCGGTAGTTAGCAAGTGTCGTCCGGCCGAAAATCGATCACGATATATTATGCGAAAGCAGGTGCCAAAACAATCCTGACGCGCACGATTTTTACCGCGCGCCGGACGGCGGCCGTCGGATCGGTCCGGAAGGGGAAGCAATACCCCTGATTTTTCGGCGCTTTCCGCCTTCGCGGTGTGGGTTACCGGCGGCGGAACTGGCCACGGGGCGGAGTGCCGCGCGGCGGGCCGCCGCTCGGACGTTCGTCCTTGTGGCGGAAAATCAGGCGTCCCTTTTCGAGATCGTAAGGCGACATCTCGATGGTCACGCGGTCACCCGCCAGCGTCTTGATGCGGTTCTTCTTCATTTTGCCGGCGGTGTAGGCGACGATCTCGTGTCCCGCGTCGAGTTGAACGCGGTAGCGAGCGTCGGGAAGGATTTCGGTCACCAGTCCTTCGAACTGGATCAGCTCTTCTTTAGCCATGGGTTTCTCCAGATCGAGAGGCGGCTAGCTTCGGGCTTTGGTTGCGTTGGGTTTCGATGGTCGACTGTCACGCCGGAGGAACGCGACCGCCGAGATGCTCTCGGCCTTGCCGCCGTTGGGCGGCCGGGCGGTTTCCTGTCGTGGCGCGCCTTGCGGAGCGCCATGGCCGGACCGCCGCCGGCGGCGCGGGTGCTTGGCGCCTGGCGCGCCATCGGCAGCTCCACGATGCGTGGCGGCGTGCGGCCCCGGCCGGCCTCCGCGATGCTGTTGCGCGGGCGGGCCGGAGTCGCGATGGCCGGGGGTGCGTCGGTCTTCTCTGGGCAATGCGACACGGATCAGTTTTTCGATGTCGCGGAGATACGCCATTTCCTCGCCGGCGCAAAGCGAGATCGCAACGCCGTCGGCGCCGGCGCGGGCGGTGCGGCCGATGCGGTGGACATAGGTTTCCGGGATGTTCGGCAGGTCGAAATTGACCACATGGCTGACGCCGTCGACGTCGATGCCGCGCGCGGCAATGTCGGTGGCGACCAGCGTGCGGATTTCGCCGGAGCGGAACGCCGCCAGCACCCGCTCGCGATAGTTCTGCGATTTGTTGCCGTGGATCGCGTCGGCGGCGATGCCGGCCTTGCCGAGGCTCTTCACCACCTTGTCGGCGCCGTGCTTGGTGCGGGTGAAGACCAGCGCCCGATCGATCGGCTCCTGCTTGAGGATTTCGGCCAGAACCGCAGGCTTGGCGGCATGATCGAGCTGGATCACTCGCTGCGTCACGCGTTCCGCGGTGGACGACACCGGGGTCACCGCCACCCGCGCCGGATCGCGCAGCATCTGCTCGGCGAGTTCGGCGATGTCCTTCGGCATGGTGGCCGAGAAGAACAGGGTTTGCCGCTTGATCGGCAGCTTGGCGACGATCTTCCGGATGTCGTTGATGAAGCCCATGTCGAGCATGCGGTCGGCCTCATCGAGCACGAGAAACTCGACATGACCGAGCTTGAGCGCGTTGCCTTGCACCAGGTCGAGCAGCCGGCCAGGCGTGGCCACCAGCACCTCGACGCCGCCCATCAGGGCGCGGACCTGCCGGCCCATCGGCACACCGCCGATGGCCAGCGCCGTGGTCAGCCGGAGATGGCGGCCATAGGCATTGAAGCTGTCGAGGATCTGGCCGGAGAGTTCGCGGGTCGGACTCAGCACCAGCACGCGGCAGGTTTTCGGCTGCGGACGAATGCGGTTCTCGAGCAGGCGATGCAGGATCGGCAACGCAAAGGACGCGGTCTTGCCGGTGCCGGTCTGGGCGATGCCGACCACGTCGCGGCCGGAGAGAGCGAGAGGAATGGTTTGCGCCTGGATCGGCGTCGGCGTCCGGTAATTCTCTTCCACCAGGGCGCGCGAAATGGGATCGGCGAGGCCGAAGTCCTGAAACGAGGTCAAACGAGATCTTTCCATAAAAAACGACCGCCTGACGGTGACCGCCAGGTGCGGGTGCCTCGGAGGAGGCTGGGACACCCGCGTGTTTGGGGTGTCGGTTTCGGTTGGCTGAAGGGGCAAGCCAAAAGCCGATATGGTGACCGGCTCAGAACACGCGGCTCGCGTGGACCCGATGATTCTCAAGGTCGTGGGGCTGATATGGAGCAGCATCGCGGCGGATTCAAGATCAAACTGACGCCGGCATTGCCGCCATTCGACGGCAGCGGAGCCGGCCGGCGCCGGAACGGCCGCTATGCGCGATCCTGGAGGACTTCCGAAGCTTGTGCCTAAGGCCATGATATCGCTCGGGCTTCTCGCGGTCAGGGCGCCGCGGCCTTGCCGGGTCTGATAACGATGCGCGGTGCTTTCGGTTTCGCTGATGGCGAATAAGCTTTACTGTCCCGCCATCGAAAGACCGAGCGGGAGGATTTTGTGATCTACGTTGTCGCCACTTTGACCGTGAAACCCGAGATGCGCGCCGAACTGATCGCCGGTGCCAAGGACTGCATCGCCGCCACCCGCCAGGAGCCGGGCAACATCGCCTACGACATGCATGAAAGCGTCAGCGATCCGACCAAAATGGTGTTCGTCGAGCAATGGGAGAACGCCGAGGCCCTGGTTCCGCATCGCCAGACCGCGCACATGAAGGCCTTCGGCCGGATCGCCGCCAAGTGCCTGAGCGCGCCGGCGAAGATCGAGATCATCACGCCGGCCCAGGTGGACGTCCGTTAACCGCTCCCCTTGAGCGAGCCGTCCGTAATGCTGCAGATCGGGAATTCGCGGAGGGCGCGTCGCGTCCGTGCGCTTCTGATCCAGCACGCGGCGGAGCTCTCGGCACCGCGAAGATCTCGCCGACCGGGATCGAGGTCGTCTGCGGCGCCGCACTCGAGAAACTGTGAAAGGGGGGCGCCGGGCCGGCTCGCCGGGGCTGGCGGAACCATTGGTATAGCGCGCGGTTGTCACAATCCTATTCTGCCGATCTTGGCTCGGATCTTGGTTCGGATCTTGGCTCGAGCGCTCGGCGACAGCTTCGGGCAGCAACTAAGGATTAACGCCGCACGCGAGGGCGGGGCACAGGGATTTCATCGATTGCATTTTTGAGTGGGCGCGTGATCAGGCTGGGGTTCATCATCGGATGTATGGCGCTGCTGGGGATGCTGCTGTCAGGCCTCGCCGCGTACCGCGCCCATGAACAGGAACTCACCGTCAACCGCATCGCGCTGTCGCGCGCGATCGATGTCAGCGCCAGCCTGGTGCAGGATCGTTTGACCGAGCGCGAATTGCTGGCGCGCGTCGCCTCCGGCCTGTTTCATTCGCCGACGGTCACCCAGGCCAACATGCTGAAGCCGCTGCGGACCTCGATCTATACGTTCAAGACCGATTTCGTGGTGGCGGGCTGGATCGCGCGGCTGCAGCCCAGCGAGTTGCAGCAGGCTCAGGCCGAATTGCAGAGCGCCGGTTTTCCGAATCCGACCATCCGCAGCTTCGATGACAAGCCACTGAATGCGGCCGCGCTCACCGCGCCGCTCAACGTGCTGATGGATGTCGAGCCGCGCAACGGACAGACCGAGCGTTTTCCGGGCCGTTCCTACGACCAGCCGTCGCCGCTGAGGACGATGCTGCAACAGGCGCTCGAGAAGAAACAGCCGGCGGCGTCCTCGCCGCTGCCGCTGTTGCGGCCGGACGGCCCCGTCGGCGTGGTGCTGGCAACGCCGGTGCTGCAGGAGACCACCGGCCAGCCGATCGGTTTCATCACCTTCTCCTATGAACTGGCGCCGCTGATGCTGACCAACGACGAGATGTCGCTGTTCTCGATCGCGCTGCGCAGTTCGGACCGTGCGGGAACGGAGTTGATCGTCGATCAGAACGATCAGGTGGTTTCGCGACCGGTGGCGCAGCCGGCGGAGCGGACCTCGACCTCGGCCCCGTTTGTCCGCACCGTGAGCTTCGGCGGACGCGACTGGCAACTCGCTTACTATGCCAAGACCAATGTGGAGGAGCGCGCCTTCGAGCTGGCGGCGGTGGTGGCGGCCATCGGCTTCGCGCTGACCGCCGTCATCTGCGGCCTGTTCGGCTATATCGCCTATAACAATCTGCGCATGAGCCGCGAGATCCAGATGCGCATCGGCTTCGAGCATCGGCTGACGGCGGTGATCGATGAACTGAATCATCGGGTGAAGAACATCCTGGCGGTGATCCAGTCGATCGTGACCCGGACGATGCGGCACGGCGCCGATATCGATGTGGCACGTGATCTGCTGATCGGGCGAATTCATGCGATGTCCAATGTGGTGTCGCTGCTCAGCGAGAGCCGCTGGCAGGGCGTCAAGCTGAAGGGCTTGTTCGAGGGGCGCGCCATTCCGAACGCCGAGCGCATCGCCGTCAGCGGGCCGGATATTTCCGTCAGCGCCCGGGCGGCGCAGAGCCTGTCGCTCCTGTTCTTCGAGCTGGCCTCGCATTCCGACGAGGGCCTGTCGCTGGTCGGCAAGCATCCTCACGTCGTTGCGCACTGGACGGTGGAAGGCGAGCCGGGCGACGAGATCTTTCATTTCCGCTGGGAGGAGTTCAACACCAGCGCGGCCACCCGTCGCGCCGACAGCGACTTCGGCGTGATCCTGCTGGATCGCGTGGCGCCGGAAGCGCTGGGAGGCACCTCCAAGCGCTATTTCACCGATGTCAGTTACGTCTACGAACTGATCGCGCCGATGGCGACGGTGGTCGATCTGACGGAGCGCGACCGCACCGACCGGCTGTCGGCGCCGGTACGGCGCGTGCGCTGACGTGCGAAGGCTGTCACCTCAGCCGTGAGGCGGCGCCGCAATCCTACGCCAACTCGCGCGATAACACCTCGCGCAACTGCTTTTTCAGCACCTTGCCGTTAGCATTGCGCGGCAGCGGGTCGCGGCTCACGGTGACCGATTCCGGCACCTTGTAGTCGGACAGCCGCGCCGCGCACCAGGCGCGCAGGGCTTCGACATCGATCGCGCCATTGCGGGGCACGACCACCGCATGCACGCGCTCGCCGAGCACCGGACAGGGCTTGGCGATGATGGCGCTTTCCAGGATGTCGTCATGGGCGGCAAGCACCGATTCCACCTCGGCCGAATAGATCTTGTGGCCGCCACGATTGATCATGTCCTTCTTGCGGTCGAATACGCGGACGAAACCGTCCTCGTCGATCGAGCCGAGATCGCCGGAGTGCCAGTAGCCGCCGGTGAAGCTCTCCGCTGTCGCCTCCGGCTTGTTCCAGTAGCCTTTGATGACCGAGCCGCCGTGTATCCACAATTCGCCGACTTCGCCGCGCGGCACTTCGCGCCCCTGATCGTCCATCACCACGATGGTGGCGCCGGGACAGGCGAAGCCGACGCTGTCGCTGTGCGCGGCGGTCAGCTCCGGCGGCATGATGGTGGAAGGCGACGTCGTTTCGGTGGCGCCGTAGGCATTGATCAGCTTCAGGCCGGGGATCTTGCTCGCCAGCTTCTCGATGGTCGCGATCGGCATCGGCGCGCCGCCATAGCCGCCGATCCGCCAGGCCGAAAGATCGTGGCTGTCGAAGTCGGCCTGCAGCAGGCAGAGATTATACATCGCCGGCACCATGATGGTCTGCGTCACGCGTTCGCGCGCGGCGATCCGCAGATACTCGGCGGCCTTGAATTCGGCGACGATGATCAGCGCGCCGGCGCAGCGGGCCATGGCCATGACGTTGGCGATCACGCCGGTGACATGGGCGAGCGGCACGGCGGCGATCGAGCGATCGGCGGCGGTCAGCTCCATGCAGGCTTCGTAAATCATCGACGAATGGACGATGTTGCCGTGGGACAGCATGGCTCCCTTCGGCCGCCCGGTGGTGCCGGAGGTGTACATGATCAGCGCAGTGTCGTCCTCGCCAACCGGCGTCGCGTCCCCCAGCGGCGCGCGCTCCGCGAGTTGCGCCAGGGTGGGCGCCGGGCCGTCATCGCTGACCGCGATGCGATGGCGCAGCGCCGGCACGTCGGCGGCATCGGGCAGGCGTTCCGCCAGCGTGCTGTCGTGGACGATCGCCACCGCTCCGCAATCGGTCAGCATGTAGGCGATCTCCGGCTTCTGCAGCCGGGTCGACAGCAGCACCCCGACCAGCCCGAGCTGGGCGGCGGCATACAGGGTGAGGACGAATTCGGTCCGGTTGCCGATCAGCACCGCCAGGCGGTCGCCGGGGCGCAGTCCGAGCTCGCGCAGCCCGGCGGCGATAGCGGAGGCCTGCCGGGCCACCTCACGCCAGCTCAGGCGCTGCGCCCCGAAGACGATGGCCTCGCCGTCCGGATTGCGCGCGGCGGCTTCGGCGACCATCTGCCAGATGCTGCGCGGGCGCTCGCGGAAGACCGGCACCAGCCGGTCACCGAAGTGCGCCTCGATCTGCATTGCCGGGAGAGAAATCGTCGACCAGCCCATCGCCGTCTTATCCTTGTCGTCATTCATCGGTTCTGTGGGGGCCGTATCGTCCGCCCCTGTGCCGAAAATGTTAAGTCAAAATGCCATTCGCCAGTTTTTTTCATTTGTGGGAATGCATGAAGCTGCCTAGAGGTTGTTCGCTTCTGACAGATTCGGAAGCGAGATTGCAGCTTCCGGCTCTGGCACGTCACGGCCGACGTGAACCGGCGGGCACCTCGCACGACAATGCAGAGCAGGATACCGGGTTGATCGCATCGCCGCCAACATGACGTGATCCCATGATTGCAGGTTTCACCAAGTCTCTTCAATGGGTTGGCCGGCGCAGGCTGATGCTCGGCGCGGTGCTTGTCGCGGCCGCGGGTGTTGCCGTCTTTGCGCTGCGCAGCGGCGAGCCGCCGCGCGGCAGCTCCGAAATGTCGAGCCAGTCGCGTCGCAGTGGTCCGCGCTATATCCCGAGCGCGGCGGAGTGGGCCGGCATGACCGTGGCCCCGGTGTCGGACTACACCTTCCGGGCCGAGCACGTCACCGAGGGCAAGATCGCGGTCGACGAGGACCGGGCGACGCCGGTGTTCTCGCCCTATGCCGGCCGGGTCATCAAGCTATTGGCGCGGCCGGGCGATCACGTCGCGCAGGGTCAGCCGCTGTTCGTCATCGAAGCCGCCGACACCGTCCAGGCGCAGAACGATTTCATCGCGGCGGCGGCCGCGCTCAACAAGGCCAAGTCCCAGCTTGAACTCGCCAAGATCCAGGATGCCCGTGCCCGCGATCTGTTCGACGGCAAGGCGATCCCGCTGAAGGATTTCCAGCAGGCGCAGGCAACCCTGGTTTCGGCCGAAAACGACCAGCGCGCGGCGCTGACCGCGCTGGAGGCGGCGCGCAACCGGCTGCGCATTCTCGGCCTCAGCGAGCAGGCCATCGCCGACTTCCAGCAGAAGGGCCGGATCGATCCGGAGACCACCATTGCCGCGCCCATTTCCGGCACCGTGGTTCAGCGCAAGATCGGTCCCGGCCAGTACGTCAATGCCGGCGCCAGCGATCCGGTGTTCGTGATCGGCGATCTCTCCACCGTCTGGCTGACGGCCTTCGTCCGCGAAAGCGACGCTTCCACCGTGTCGGTAGGGCAGGACATCAGCTTCAAGGTGCTGGCGCTGCCGGGGCGTGATCTGCGTGCGCGGATCGATTATGTCTCCGCCGCCATCGATCCTGCGACCCGGCGGCTGATGGTGCGCGCCACGGTGAACAATGCCGACGGACTCTTGAAGCCGGAGATGTTCGCCAATGTCACCATTTTCGCCGCCGCCGACCATGCCGCAGTCGGCGTCCCGAAGCGGGCGTTGATCTACGAGGGCGACGAGGTGCGCGTCTGGGTAGCCCATGACGACAAGTCGATCGAGTTGCGCAAGATCAAGACCGGACTCTCGAACGGCGATCTCGTCGAGGTCATCGGCAATCTGCACCCCGGCGAGCGCATCGTCACCAAGGGCAGTCTGTTCATCGACCGCGCCGCCTCGGGCAGCTAATGGTCCATCTCCCTCATCAACCGCCGATGTGGCGCTGAAGGCGTCAGCCATCCCATGCAACGTCTCGCCGCTTTCGCTGTCGACCGCCGCATCCTGATGGTGGTCATGTTCGCTGCCGTGATCATCGGCGGCGTGATTGCCTTCATCCAGCTCAATATCGAGGCCTATCCCGATCCGACCCCGCCGATGGTCGACATCGTGACGCAAAGCCCCGGCCTGTCGTCGGAAGAGATCGAGCGTTACATCACGATTCCGATCGAGACTCAGGTGGCCGGCATCAAGAACCTGCGGACCATCCGCACCGTCTCGCTCTACGGCCTGTCCGACGTCAAGCTGCAGTTCTCGTTCGATTACACTTATGACGAGGCGCTGCAGCAGGTGCTGAACCGGCTGTCGCAATTGCCGCCGCTGCCGAACAATGTGCAGCCGCAGATTTCGCCGCTGAGTGCGGTGGGCGAGATCTTCCGCTATCGGCTGGTTGGGCCGCCGAACTACAGCGTGCTCGATCTCAAGACGCTGCAGGACTGGGTGTTGCAGCGTCGTTTCCGCGCGGTGCCCGGCGTCATTGACGTGACCGGCTGGGGCGGCAAGACCAAGACCTATGAGGTGCAGGTCGATTTCAACAAGCTGGTGGCTTACGGGCTCACCTTGCCGCAGGTGCTGCAGGCAATCGGCAATGCCAACATCAATGTCGGCGGCAATACCGTCGATATCGGTTCGCAGTCGGCGGTGGTGCGCGGCGTCGGCCTGATCCGTTCGATTGAAGACCTCGCTACCACCATGATCGCGCAAAGCGGCGGCAACCCGGTGCTGGTGCGCGATGTCGCCACCGTCGGCATCGGTGAGAAGCCGCGGCTCGGCATCGCCGGCATGAACGATGCCGACGACATCGTGCAGGGCATCGTGCTGATGCGCCGCGGCGAGCAGAGCACGCCGACCCTGAATCGGGTCGAGCAGACGGTGAAGTCCATCAATGCCTCTGGCGTGCTGCCGCCGGGGGTGCGCATCGAGCGCATTTATGACCGCAAGGACCTGATCGACGTCACCACCCACACCGTGCTGCACAACATGATCGTCGGCATCATCCTGATCGTGCTGCTGCAATGGATGTTTCTCGGCGATCTGCGCAGCGCCCTGATCGTCGGCGCGACGATTCCATTCGCGTTGTTCTTCGCCGTCATCATCATGGTGCTGCGCGGCGAGTCCGCCAACCTGCTTTCGGTCGGTGCCATCGATTTCGGCCTGATCGTCGACGGCACGGTGATCATGGTCGAAGCGATCTTCCGCCGTCTGTCGCAGACGACGCCGCTGTCCGAGACCGAGCAGAGCCGCATCTCGGCGAGCACCGTGATGGAGATCAAGAGCCATGCCATCCTCAGCGCCTCGGCGGACGTGGCGCGCTCGATCTTCTTTGCCGCCGCTATCATCATCGCGGCCTTTTTGCCGCTGTTCACGCTCAGCGGCGTCGAAGGCAACATCTTCGGGCCGATGGCGCGCACCTATGCCTATGCGCTGGCCGGCGGCCTGCTGGCGACCTTCACGATCACGCCGGCCTTGAGCGCCATCATTCTGCCGTCGCATCTGCAGGAGACGGAGACGCGGCTGGTGCGCTGGCTGCATCGGCTCTACATGCCGGTGCTGCGCTGGGCCGTGCAGAGCTACAGGCTGGTGCTCGCGGGCGCCGCCACGCTGATGGTGATGACCTTCATCGCCGGGCATTTCCTCGGGCTCGAGTTTCTGCCCAAGCTGGAGGAGGGCAATCTCTGGATCCGCGCGACGCTGCCTTCGACCATCTCGCTGCAGGAGGGCAACGGCTACGTCAACGAAATGCGCCGGCTGATCCGCGCGCGGCCGGAAGTTGAGTCCGTGGTGTCGCAGCAGGGCCGTCCCGATGACGGCACCGACGCTGCGGGCCTCTTCAACGCCGAATTCTTCGCGCCGCTGAAACCGGTGAAGGATTGGCCCGGCGTCAAGGACAAGGATGCGCTCACCGCCGAACTGCTGGCGCAGTTGCAGGAGAAATTTCCCGGCGTCGAGTTCAACTTCTCGCAATACCTGCAGGACAACGTCGCCGAGGCGGTATCGGGCGTGAAGGGTGAGAATTCGGTCAAACTGTTCGGCAACGACCTGGTGGCGCTGTCCGAGACTGCCGACAAGATCAAGTCGGTGCTGTCCACCGTGCCCGGCATCGTCGACCTGTCGGTGTTTACCTCGCTCGGCCAACCGACGATCCAGATCGATATCGATCGCGCGCGCGCGGCGCGTTACGGCCTGTCGCCGGGCGACATCAACGCCACCATCCGCGTCGCCATCGGAGGCGACAGTGCCGGTGATCTGTACGAGCCGGGCTCCGACCGTCACTTCCCGATCGTGATCCGGCTCGCGCCGGAATATCGCAAGAGCGCCGAAGCCATCAGCAATTTGCGGATCGGCGCGCAGGGACCGAACGGCATCACGCAGATTCCGCTGAGCGAAGTGGCCTCGATCAAGCTGGTGTCCGGCGCCGCCTATATCTACCGCGAGCAGCAGGAGCGCTACCTGCCGATCAAGTTCTCGGTGCGCGGCCGCGATCTCGGTAGCACCATCAAGGAAGCACAGGACAAGGTCGCCGAGCAGGTGCAGTTGCCGGCCGGCTCGCGGCTCGAATGGGTCGGCGAATTCGGCAACCTGCAGGACGCCATCCGCCGGCTCTCCATCGTGGTGCCGATCAGCCTCGCCTTGATCGCGATGCTGCTGTGGTTCAACTTCGGCTCGTTCGCCGACACGCTGCTGGCGATGAGCGTGATTCCGATGGCGATTTTCGGCGGCGTGGTCGGGCTGCTGATCTTCGGCATTCCGTTCAGCGTTTCGGCTGCGATCGGCTTCATCGCGTTGTTCGGCATTGCGGTGATGGACGGCATCATCATGCTGTCGCAATACAATCAACTGATCGACGACGGCCTGGACCGGATGCGGGCCATCATCCGCACCGGCGAATTGCAGTTCCGGCCGGTGCTGATGACCTGCGCCGTCGCCGGTATCGGCTTGCTGCCCGCGGCGATGTCGGCCGGCATCGGATCGCAGGTGCAGAAGCCGCTCGCGGTGGTGGTGGTCACCGGCATGCTGCTGGCGCCAGTGGTGATCCTGGTGACGCTGCCGGTCCTGATCTCGCGATTCTCGCGGCGGACCAGATAGAACCAGATAGAATTGGGCGTTACTTGCCCGACGGCGTGCGCAAACCGTGCCAGGCATCGCGCACCTGGTGATAATGCACCTCCGGCAGGTAATCCGGTGTATGCAGGCCGAGCGTCTTGACGTCGAGGCTGCCGACCGCGCTCAGCAGCGTATAGGACGCGATGACGCGGTCACGCTGCGCACCGATCAGCCGCGCCTTCGCCGCCACCAGATCCTGCTGGGCGTTCAGCACGTCGACGGTGGTGCGCTGCCCGCCTTGCGCCTCTTTGCGGACGCCGTCGAGCGCAACCGTGGCGGCCCGCACCTCGGACTCCGCGGCGCTGACCGCGATCCGCGCGCCCTCATAGGACACCCATGCGGCGATCGCGGCGGTGCGGGACTGGTTGCGCACCTGCTCGAGCACCAGGCGGCTCTGGGTGGCGAGCTCCTTGGCCTGCCGGGTTTGCGATGCGGCGGTGCCGCCGTCATAGATCGGCGCGGTCATCTGGCCCAGCACATAGGCCTCGTCGGTGCCGTTGGTGCCGAGGGTGGTATCGGTCTGGCGCGCCCGGCTGACGCCGCCCTGCACGGTCACGGTCGGATAGAGACTGCTTTCCGCGACGTTGATCGTCTTCTCGGCCATGTCCGCATCGAAGCCGGCGGCGAGCACCGCCGGGTTGGCGCGGAACGCCAGCGCCGTGGCTTCGTCGCGGCTGCGCGGCAGCAGGCGGTCCACCGGTTCGGCGGGGCTGAGCCGGCCCGGTGCCATGCCGATGACCTGCGCATAGGTCGCCTGGCTCACCGCCAGCGCCACTTCGGCCGCGTTCTGGTCGGCGAGGCCGCGGTTGAGACGCGCCTCCGCCTGGGCGGTATCGGTCGGGGTCACGTCGCCGGCATTGAGCCGCCGCTTCGCCACATTCAGCGTTTCCCGCAGCGACGTCACGTTGGCGCGCTGCGCCTCCACCAGCGACTGATTGGCCAGCACGTTGGTATAAGCCGTCACCGCATCGAGCAGCACGCCCTGGCCGACATTGCGCAGCGCCTCGCGGCCGGATTTCACCTGCAGTTCGGCGACACGCACGCTGTTGGCGGTCTTGAAACCGTTGAACAGCGTCTGCGTGACCGTCAGCCCGATGGTCCACGGCTTTTGCGTCGCGGTCTGGATCGAGTTGTCGGGCAGCAGACTGCGGACGGCCTGCATGCCGCCGCTGAGGCTGGCGATGATCTGCGGCCGGTAGCCGGCCAGCGCCTGCGGAACGTTCTCGTCGGTGGCGCGCTGACGCGCGCGCTCGGCATTGAGCTGGGGATTGGTCTGGTACGCCTTGACCAGCGCGTCGGCGAGGGTTTCGGCGTGACCGGAGGCGGGGACAAGGCCGGCCCACAGCGGAATCGCAAGCGCAGCGGCGGAACGCAGCAGCCGTGAAGCTGCGCCTACTCTCCACGTCCGTTCTGCCATGGTATCGCCGTGATCCGAAAAATCGCGCCTGATGCCTGTTTAGATGGCGGCCCCGCCACAGGCAAACCGATCTTGCGCGGTGTCCCATGATTTCACTGGACCCGGCGGATCACAATCGTATGACGGCACCCTCGGTGCGTCGTCGCATGCGCTGCCTGCGGCAGCAGGCGGGACAGCCTCGGTCAGAACAGTCTGGTCAGAACAGGTAACGCAGTCCCACCGTGATGATGATCAGCGCGATGAAAATCAGCGCTACCGGCAATCGCGGCTTCTGCGGCGCGCCATCAGCCTTGGCCGGCTTGGATTGCGACTTGCGCGGACGCTGCAACGCGATGACGTTGTCCGGCGGGTTGGCGGAGTTCCCGGCCGGGGCATGACCCGCCTCAGGCGGGGCGCTCTTGGGATGAGCGATGCTGGGATCCGGCGCGGCGCCCGCGCCGCCCATCGCGGCATAATAGCTGCGATAGATCGACTGGATGGTGGCTTCCACAGCCTCGGCTTCGCTCATCTGCTTGAGCCGCTTTTCGTACTCCGCCAGAAACGCCTGCGCCTCGCTGGACAGCGAACTCGTCGCGTTGAGCTTGGCCATCATCTGCCAGGTCGGAAAATCGGCGCGCGCCTTGGTGTCGGCGCGTCTGGCAATCAGAATGTCGGAAGCCTTGATCACGGTCGGTTTGTCCTTGCTCCGCGTCGGCCCGTCGTGAGCGAGCGGCGCGGTTGTTAGGTCGGCCTTGAAGCGGCGACCGCAGCCATCGTGCCACAACAGCGTCGGCTTGCGGTAGCTTATTTGCAAGAGCTAGTTTCGGTTTCATTCGCATTGGCGCGTTGCGGCCCGCGCCGGTTCCCGCTGTCCGGAAAATCATCTCGAAGAGGCAATGGCGCACGCATGAGCAAAGGCACACTGGTTCTCTCGATTCAAGGCGGCGCGGACAACTGGTCACCGCAACGTTGGGTCGAGCGCTTCAACAACGTCGGCAACGGGCGCAAAATCGTGCTGCTGCCGGATCGGATCAGCGATCCCGACGACGTTCATTATGCCGCGGTATGGAAGCCGCCGGCCGGTGTGCTGGCGGCCTTCCGCAACCTGCGCGTCATCTTCAATCTCGGCGCCGGCGTCGATGCGCTCATGGCGGACCCGACCCTGCCGATGGTGCCGGTGGTGCGTGTTGCGGTGGACGACCTCACCGGCCGCATGACCGAGTATGTCGTGCTGCACGTGCTGATGCATCATCGCCAGCAACTCGACTTGCGCGACAATCAGTCGCGCAGGCTATGGCAGCCGAAGGCGCAGTGGGCGGCCGGCGCCGTGACCGTCGGCGTCATGGGGCTCGGCACACTGGGTCGCGACGCGGCGGAGGTGCTGCGCCGCATCGGCTTTCGCGTGATCGGCTGGAGCAACAGCGACAAACGCATCGACGGCGTCGAATGCTTCTGCGGCCGCGACGGGCTCGCGCCGTTTCTCGCGAGAACGCATATCCTGGTGTGCCTGCTGCCGCTGACGGCGCAGACGCGGCACATTCTCGATCGAAAGCTGTTCGAAAAGCTGGCCCGCAATTCGCCGCTCGGCGCCCCGGTGCTGATCAACGCTGGGCGCGGCGGCTTGCAGGTTGAGTCCGATATCGTGTCGTGTCTCGACGACGGCACCTTGCTGGCGGCGACGCTCGATGTGTTTGAGACCGAGCCGCTGCCGGCGACCAGTCCGCTCTGGACGCACCCGCGCGTGGTCATCACGCCGCACAACGCCGCCGATACCGATCCCGATGCCATCTCGGCCTATGTCGCGGAGCAGATCGCGCGCTTCGAGGCCGGCGAGCCGCTGCGCAATGTGGTGGATATCGCGCGAGGGTATTAGAACGTGATCGGTTTGGAATTGAAGCGCGTGTCGTTATCCTGAGGTGCGAGCGAAGCGGGCCTCGAAGGATCGCGGCTGTCGCCCTTCGAGGCTGTCGCTACGCGCCAGCACCTCAGGGTGACGACCTCACGTTCAGCATCGGCAAATTATGCTTAAAGCTATTTTGGATTGAATTGAATCGTCACGGATGCGGAAGGATTCCCTCTCCCCGGCGGGGAGAGGGAGCGTGCATCGTCTCGTGGCAAGCGGTTCTATCGAAACTAAAAACGCACTAAAGCGAGAGAATCGTCATTGCAAGGAGCGCAAGCGACGAAGCAATCCAGGAGTCACGAAAGCAAGACTGGATTGCTTCGCGGAGCCTGTGCTCGGACAGCGCGAAGCGCTGATCCGAGTGCTCGCAATGACGTGGAGAGTTCTACCGCACCCAGTCCGCCGCCAGCTTTGCGTAGATGTCGGTGGCCTTGTGGATCAGATCGACCGCGCAATATTCGTCGGTCTGGTGCGCCTTGCCGGCCTCGCCGGGGCCGAGAATGATGGTCGGCGGAT
>DATMSE010000125.1:0-21823 GCA_035565575.1 Xanthobacteraceae bacterium | reverse complement strand
AGGACGGTGCCGGCAGGGCGCGGTGTCGCGTTGCATCTGCCGAACGGGCCGGCGCTGGTGCTGTTATTTCTCGCGGCCGCGCGTGCGGGGCGGGAGGCGCAGATTCTCGATCCGAACTGGCCAATCGAGACGGCGCAACTGGCGATCGGGGAATTGTCGCCGGGACTTGTCATCAGTCACAATCCCGCATTGGCGACCGAAGGCGGTGCGTTGAGGCTGGCCGATCCGCACGGCCCGTTCGAGATGGTTGCCGAGGCGATCGGCGCGAGCGCGGCGTTCGAGGCGGCGCCGGAGCCCGATCCGTTGGCGCCGTTCTATGTCGGCTTCACCTCCGGCTCGACCGGCGTACCGAAGGGATATCGACGCCATCATCTGTCGTGGGTCGAGAGCTTTCGCGCCGGGAACCGCGAGTTCGACATCGACACTGACGACGTTGTGCTTGCGCCGGGCGCGCTGACGCATTCGCTATTTCTCTACGGGCTTGCGCACGGGCTTTATGTCGGCGCGACAGTCATCCTGTGCCGCCAGTTTCGTCCCAACCTGGTCTGCCGGCTGATCGCGGCACACCGGGCGAGCGTGCTTTATGGCGTGCCGACCCAGCTTGAAATGATCATCGAGGCAGCCGCGCGCGAGAACGCGCCGCCGTTCGCCTCGATGCGCTGGATTTTATCCTCCGGTGCGAAATGGCCGGGCCACGCAATGGACGACCTGCGCGCGCATTTTCCGGGCGCGCGATTTGCGGAATTCTATGGCGCCTCCGAACTCAGTTTCATCACGGTTGCGAAGGACGACGAGGATGTGCCGCCGGATTCGGTCGGGCGTGCATTTTCCGGCGTCGATCTGTCGATCCGGGATCATCTGGGGCGTCGTCTGCCGCCGGGTGAAGCCGGGCAGGTGTTCGTGGCCAGCCCCTTCGTCTTCATCGGCTATGCCTGCGGCAGCACGGCGGCGCTGCTGCGCGACGGCGAGGCGATATCCGTCGGCGATATCGGCTTCCTTGATGCGCGGGGCTATCTGCATCTGGTCGGCCGCGCCAGCCGGATGATCATCACCTCCGGCAAGAACGTGCATCCGGAAGAGATCGAGCGCGTGCTCGAGAGTCATCGCGCGGTGATGGCGGCGGCGGTGCTCGGCGTCCATGACGATCGCCGGGGCGAGCGACTGGTGGCGCTGCTCAAGATCGATCCGCAAATATCCGTCACCTCGTCGGACCTGATCGGCCATGCCCGCGAGCATCTGCCGCTCTACAAGATTCCGCGTCGCTTCGCATTGCCGCCGCGATGGCCGCTGACCTCATCCGGCAAGAACGATTTTCAGGCGCTGCATCGCATCTTCGATAGTGAGCCTTGCGAGGTGCTGCCGTGAGCGCGGCTTATCTCGTCGCCGCGCGTCGCACCGCGGTCGCTCCGCGCAATGGCGCGTTCAAGGCGGTCGAAGCCGACGAACTCGGCGAAGCGCCGATCCGCGCCGTGTTGTCCGATGTCGACATCGCGTCCGATGCGATCGACGACGTGATCTTCGGCAATGCGCTGTATGCCGGCGGCAATCCGGCGCGACTTGCCGCGTTGCGGGCCGGGCTGCCGGATCGCGTTCCGGCGCTGACTATCGATAGCCAATGTTGCGGCGGACTCGACGCGATCATGATGGCGGCCGATCGGATCGCGAACGGGGCCGATGCCGTCATCGCCGGCGGCGTCGAGAGTTTCAGCCGCGCACCGCTGCGGGCGCGGCGGCCGCGCGATGCCGGCGAGGCGCCGCAGCCTTATGACAGGCCGCCCTTCGCGCCATGGCCCGAGCGCGACCCGGACATGATCGCTGCTGCCGCGATGCTGGCGGCGGCGTTCGATATTCCGCGCGACCGGCAGGACGCATTCGCGATCGCCAGCCACAGCAAAGCCATGGCGAATCCTCCGGGCGATAGCGAGATCGCGACGTTGGCCGAATTAACGCGCGATGCCTTTCCCCGCGCGTTGACCGAGTCCTTGTGCTCGCGTTTGCCGCCGATCGCGGGCGATCCGTTCCTCGGCGTGACGCGCGCCACAGTGGCGGTGGAAGCCGACGCCGCCGCCGCCGTGCTGGTGGTCTCAGAGACCATGCTGCGGCGTCTCGATGTCGCGCGTCCGCTCCGCGTCGTGGCGGCGAGCCGATGCGGCGGCGATCCTGCAATGTCCGGAACAGCCCCGATCGCTGCAGCCCGAAACCTGCTCGCGGCCCGGCAGATCGCTCCCGAGACGATCGCGGTTGCCGAAATCATGGAAGCCTTTGCGGCGCAGGCCATCGCCTGTGCCGAAGGAATCGGCATTGCGGAATCGGCGCTCAACCGCGGCGGCGGCGGACTGGCGCGCGGCCATCCGATCGGCGCGTCGGGCGCCATTCTTGCCGTGCGTCTGTGGCATGAAATGCAGCGAGAGGCGCCGGGAGCACTGGGACTGGCGGCGATTGCCGCAGCCGGTGGACTCGGAAGCGCGCTGCTGGTGACGATATGAGCGAAGCAGAGCGTGAGCAGGCATCGCCGGGTGTGAGCACGCCGCTGCGTGTCGCAAGCGCGATCGAGCTCGCGGCCTATCTCGGCCGCGACTTCGCACCTAGCCGATGGCTCGCGGTGACGCAGGAGGAGATCGACCGCTTCGTCGCGCTGACCGGCGACCGCAACTGGATTCACACCGATGTGGCGCGCGCGGCGCGCGAATTGTCGGGAGCAAGGACGATCGTGCCCGGCCAGCTTCTTCTCGCCCTCATGCCGGGTCTGCTTCAGGAAGCCTATCAAGTGACAGGTCCGGAGCAAGGACAGGCCGCGGCGATTCGCAACGTCCGGTTTCGTCATGCTGTTCATCCAGGCGAGTCGTTCCGACTTCGCGCGCGGCTGACACTGGTCAGGCAGTGTCAGCGTTTCGTGCAAGTCGATACGATGTGCGACCTCGAACTGGTGTCCGGCCTAAAGGCGCTGACGTCGCAACGCACGGATGTCTTTTTGACGAAATAGAGGTCGTACGAGGGTATTGAATCGAATTCGTTGAGGCGACGCTCTTGGTGAGTTCAGTGCGTTAGATATTCGCGTACGGGGAGGACGCTGAGGAGGGAGTCGCCGCGGCAAAAGGGAAGCGTGAACCCCGGTTTCCGTCCACTAGATGGGGTAATGCCTTGCACTTTGCCGAAGTGCCACCCATTGTACCAAGGTTAGTACCCGCGGCACCGCCGATTGCGAGAAGTGTCTGTAGATTGAGGCCAGAAAAAATAGGCGTCACGGCGGCGCAAGCTGGCGCGGCGGGCCGGCGCCAAGCGAATGACGGTGTTTCATCATTTGCCGCGCATCTCGATCAGCCCTGCCGTCTCGATGCCGAGGCGCAACGGAGCTTCCGCGGTGACCGATCGGCCCTCGTGAGGCGGCCCGTGATTCCGGTGCCACGGACGGATGTGACCTCTGTTCGGCTTCACCGCGAGGAACCCGGCCTGTATGCGGCGGTTATGGTTGAAAGCCAAACCACGGAGCGTGCCGATGGCGATTTCGGAAGACATGAACCGATGTATCGAGACCTGTCTGAGCTGCTACAAGACCTGCCTCAGCACCGCGATGAATCATTGTCTGGAGACCGGCGGACAGCATGTCGAGCCCGCTCATTTCAGGCTGATGATGGCCTGCGCTGAAATGTGCCGAACCGCCGCGCATTTCATGCTCATCGCCTCGCCGCATCACAAGCATACCTGCCGGGAATGCGCGGAGATCTGCGACGAATGCGCCAAGGATTGCGAGCGCATCGGCGACATGGACGAGTGCGTCGCCGTCTGTCGCGCCTGCGCGCAATCGTGCAGCGCCATGGCGGCCTGAGGTCAGCAGCGTGAAACGCGCGTGGTCCGGCGCGCAGATCACCATATCCGGCGATAGTCGGGAAATTTCCGCAGCGTCGCGTCGTAGCGCGTCGGAACAATCCAAGGCAGCACGAGCCGCATGATCCAGTTCGCAATCGGCGAGACGTGCCGGACGTAAAGATCGATCGGGTCGAGCTGATGGCGCAGATGCAGCTTGGGGTCGTAATTCAGGCCGCTGCTGCGAAAGCGCTTATAGCCGTGGCTCATCGCCCAACTGATCACGTCGCGTGAAATGCAATGATAGAGATGGAGATCGAGCGCCACCTCGTAATCGAGGCCGATATATTCGCCAAAGATGTCGTCGCCCTCCACCATGCAGAGCGCAAATGCCAGCAGGCTGTTGCCGCGATACCAGATGAAGAATCGGGCTCTGTCGTTCATCTCGTTGCCGAGGCGGCGGAAGAAGTCCTTGCTCAGCTTCTCGAAATGAAGCCGCGACCGCTCGTGAACCTGCAGATAAAGCGGATAGATTTCGTCGATGAAGCTCGCCGCGTTGTCCGTCACCGTCATCTCAAGGCCAAAACCTTCGGCAGTCCGGAATTTCTTGCGGAGATCGCGGCGCGTATTGGCGCTCAGCACCTTCTGCATGAAGTCGTCGAAATCATCGTAGCCGATGTCCAGCGTTGTCATCGGCATGCTTGGCGCACGGGCAAATCCCTCGCGCTCGAACCAGGCGAGATCGTCGCGCTCGTCGCGTGGAAATTCCTTCAGCACGATCATCTCGGCGCCCAGGGCGCGTGCGCAGGGAACGATGCCATGCGCCAAGGCTCTCGCCACGGCCGATGCCGGCAGCTGCGCGCTGATTGCGAGGTGACCTTCGCCCGCGACGCAGCCAAGCATGAGCGTGCGCAGTTTCAGGAAACGTGGATAGCGGCGGCGGATCCGTACGATGAGCGACAACTGGTCGAGCTTGATGCCCTCCAGTATGTCCTGATCGAGCAGAAAATACGGCTGCACCGCCATGACCTGGCCTGACGCATCGCGGATGGCGAAATAGCCGTAGTCGAACCGGTCGCGCAGGGTCTCTTCGATGATCTCATAGTAGCGGTGGTCCTTGCGTCGGCCCGCGAAGGACAGCCGCCACGCCGCGCAGGTGCGCAGGTCTGCGCGATTGATCGGTGCGACCGACACAGGCTCGGGGATCGGACTGTGCTGCTCCATGGGCCTTCCGCCTCGACCCGGCGGCTTCGAGGAGCCGCATTGCGCGGGCTGTCAGGATCAAACGCTTCCTCAAAACGGGAGTTCCTGACGGCGTTCTTCTCGTATGGCGGAGCGTTTGTGCTTGCCGCGACAAACCGCCAGAATTCTCCTGGCTGCCATCGCGCTCGTTGCTGCAAGAACCCGGACGCGAACTTATGAGTCGGCGTTCTAGCGGATCGGCGGCGCGTATTGAATGCCGCCCTCGTTCCACAAATGGTTGAGGCCGCGCGGAATGCCGAGCTTCGATGCCGTGCCGACATTGCGCTCATAGGATTCGGCATAATTGCCGACCTGCCGGATGATACGCACGGCCCAATCCTTGGTCAGGCCGATCTGCTCGCCGTAGGAGCCCTCGGTACCGACGAGCCGCTTGACGTCGGGCTTCTGCGACTTGAGCGCGTCATCAATGTTCTTCGACGTCACGCCGAGTTCTTCCGCGTTGAGCATCGCGAAATGCGACCACTTGACGATTTCGAGCCACTGACTGTCGCCCTGCTTGATCGCTGGCCCCAACGGCTCCTTGGAGATCACATCCGGCAGGATGACATGATCATTCGGGGATGAGAGCTGCAGCCGCTCGGCATAGAGCTGCGAGACGTCGCTCGTGAAGACGTCGCAGGTCCCGGTATCGTAGGCCTTGAGCGTTTCGGCCGCGCTGGGAAACGCCATTTCCTGAAACTTCATATTGTTGGCGCGGAAGTAATCGGCGAGGTTGAGCTGCGTGGTGGTGCCGGATTGCACGCAGACCTTGCTGTTGTCGAGCGCGAGCGCGGAATCCTTGCCGGCGCTCTTGCGGATCATGAAACCCTGGCCGTCGTAATAGTTCACCGCGGCGAAGCTGAGATTGAATTCCGCCTCGCGCGACATGGTCCAGCTCGAGTTGCGCGAGAGCAGATCGATCGTGCCGTTCTGCAATGCCTTGAAGCGGTCCTCGGCATTCAACGGCACGTACGTCACCTTGGTGGCGTCATCGAACACCGCCGCGGCGACCGCCCGGCAGAGATCGACGTCGAGTCCCGTCCAGACGCCCTTGCCGTCGGCCTGCGAGAAGCCGGGCAAACCGGTGCTGACGCCGCAGATCAGATTGCCGCGGCTTTTGATGGTCTGCAGCATTTGCGCCGACGCGCTCTCGATCGAGCTGAAAGCGGTGACGGCGGCAAGAAGGGCGAGGGCGCTGCGTGCGCGTAAGAAAGTGGGCTTCAGCATGGCAATGTCTCGCTCTGGACAGGAAATGCGTTAGGCACGGTTCGACGACGGCCGCTCACAGCGACGGCCGCTGCTTGACGACAACCTTGGTCCCGACCGGGACCCGGTCATAAAGATCGATGATATCGGCATTCACCATGCCGAAGCATCCCGACGACACCGCTTTGCCGATGGTGTCGGGCTGATTGGTGCCGTGGATGCGATAGACCGTCGTCCCGAGATACATCGCCCGCGCGCCCATCGGATTGCCGGGACCGCCGGCCATGAAGCGCGGCAGATAAGGCTGGCGCTGAATCATCTCCGGCGGAGGCGTCCAGTCGGGCCACTCGGCCTTGCGGGTGATCTTCAAAAGGCCCTGCCATTGAAAGCCTTCGCGCCCGACGCGCACGCCATATCGAAGCGCGCGTCCATTGCCCTGCACCAGATAGAGGAAACGCTCGGACGTATGCACGATGATGGTGCCGGGCGGTTCGGTGGTACGGTAGAGCACCATCTGGCGCTGAAACTGCGGCGGCAATTGCACCGATTCATCTGGCACGCGGCCCGGCTCGTCGCCGATGGACATATCCTCGCTTTGACTTGAGGCTTGCGATATCGGCAGTCCGGCGAATGCGACTGCCAGGAGCGGCAGCCAAAGCAAGCGGCGAAACGAAAGCATTCGGCGATCCTTGTTGTCGGGGACGCGGTCGACCGAATCCGCGTTGACGATATCAAATCGCACGTCGATTCGGATGGCAAGGCCGGGCAAGCGGGTGTCGGCATGCCTGCCGCGCGTCACATCGCGGTCGCACAGCGCCGATCAGTGCGGCGCGATCCACAATCGCAGACCATAGGCGACGATGCTGACGGCGCCGACGCCGCACAGCCAGAGCAGCGCGAACCAGAGCAGGCGCTGCCGCAGCGAATGCGATTTTTCGTCGCGGCTGGCCATCAGTGATATCCGCTCTGCGGGTCCACCTTGCCGCGAAACACCCAGTAGGCCCATCCCGTATAGATCAGGATGATGGGAATCAGGATCGATACGCCGACCAGCATGAATATCTGGCTGTTCTCCGGCGCCGCCGCCTGCCAGATGGTGATGCTGCGCGGCACGATATAGGGATACATGCTGATGCCGAGTCCGGCATAGGACAGCGCGAACAAAACCAAAGTCAGCAGAAAGGGCCGGTAATCGCGGCGCTGCGCCAGGCTTCTGAGAAGGAGGGCCGTCACGGCGGCGACCGCGATCGGCACCGGCGCGGTGAACAGGATGTTCGGCCAGGCGAACCAGCGCCGCGCATATTCGACGTCGAGGAACGGCGTCGCCAGGCTGACCGCGCCGATCGCGCCGAGCATGGCGAACAGCAGCCACCAGCTCAGGTGATAGGCGCGCTCGCGCAGATCGCCGGTGGTCTTCATCACCAGCCAGGTCGCGCCGAGCAGACCATAGCCGACGACAAGGGCGACGCCGGTGAGAATGCTGAACGGCGTCAGCCAGTCCCACCAGCCGCCGGCATATGCGCGGTCAGCGACCCGAACGCCCTGCAGAATGGCGCCGAGCGCGATGCCCTGCGCCAGCGTGGCCACCAGCGATCCGCCGGCGAAGGCGAGGTCCCAGCGGTTACGCTCGCGCTGGGATCGCCAGCGGAATTCGAAGGCGACGCCGCGGAAGACCAGCCCCAGGAGCATGGCGATGATCGGCGTATACAGCGCCGGCATCAGCACGGCATAGGCGAGCGGGAACGCTGCGAACAATCCCCCGCCGCCGAGCACCAGCCAGGTTTCGTTGCCGTCCCATACCGGCGCGACGCTGTTCATCATCACGTCGCGGTCTTGCTTCTTCGGAAACAGCGGAAACAGCATGCCGAGACCGAGATCGAAGCCATCCATCACGACATAGACGAACACCGCAAAGGCGATGATGAAGGCCCAGATCGTCGCAATCGTCGAAACCTGATCCATCGCGCTCACCGTTTTGCGGAATTCGTCACGCCGGTCGCCGGCGTGATGCCGGCGGCGTGCATCGGCTCGTCGCCGCGCGGTCCTTCCTCGCCGGCATGCGGCGGCGCGGCCATCAGGCGCAGAATGTAGACGATGCCGGCGGTGAACAGCAGGAAGTAGACGATGATAAAGGCGATCAGCGACGATGCGACCGCCGGCGCCGCGAGCGGGGACACAGAATCGGCGGTGCGCAGCAGCCCGTAGACGGTGAATGGCTGGCGACCGACTTCGGTGGTGAACCAGCCGGCCAGCACGGCGACGAAGCCCGCCGGTCCCATCGCCATGGCGAAGTAATGCAGCGGCCGATAGTCGTACATCCTGCCGCGCCAGCGCAGCCACAGGCTGAGCAGGCCAAGCGCCACCATCAGGAAACCGAGTCCGACCATGACGCGGAACGACCAGAACACCACAGGGACCGGCGGCCAGTTCTCGCGCGGAATGGTGTCGAGGCCCGCGAGCGGCGCATCCAGGGAATGTTTCAGAATCAGCGACGACAGTTTCGGAATTTGGAGGGCGTAATCGACCTTGGCCTTCTCCTGATTGGGCAGTCCGAACAGCAGCAGCGGGGCGCCGTCGGGATGGCTTTGATAGTGGCCCTCCATCGCCATCACCTTGGCCGGCTGATGCTCGAGAGTGTTGAGGCCATGCTGGTCGCCGGCGAAGATCTGGATCGGCGCCACGAGGGTCGCCATCCACATCGCCATCGAGAACATCACGCGCGCGCCTTCGCGCTTCGGATCGCGCAGCAGATGGAAGGCGCCGACGCCGCCCACCACAAGCGCTGTCGTGAGATAGGCCGCGAGCACCATATGCACGAGGCGATAAGGGAAGGACGGGTTGAAGATCACCTTCCACCAGTCGGCGGCTATGAACTGTCCGGCGGCGTTAACGGTGTGGCCGGCCGGGGTCTGCATCCATGAATTGGCCGAGAGAATCCAGAACGCCGAGATCAGGGTTCCGATCGCCACCATCAAGGTGGCGAGGAAGTGCAGCCGCGGTCCCACCTTCTTCAGGCCGAACAGCATGACGCCGAGAAATCCGGCTTCGAGAAAGAAGGCGGTCAGCACCTCGTAAGCCATCAACGGGCCGATCACCGGTCCGGTCTTGTCGGCGAACACCGCCCAGTTCGTGCCGAACTGATACGACATCACCACGCCGGAAACCACGCCCATGCCGAAGGCGATGGCGAAGATCTTCATCCAGTAATTGAATAAATTGATGAAGACCTCGCGGCCGGTCCATAGCCAGAGCGCCTCGAGCACCGCGAGATAGCTGGCAAGGCCGATCGAGAACGCCGGAAACACGATATGAAACGACATCGTGAAGGCGAACTGCGCACGAGCCAGAACGATTGCGTCAAAGCCATCGAACATGGATGGATCTCCGGCGAAGCAACGAGAGAAAGCTAACACATACAGCCGGCTTGAAAAGCAGCGATGCAGTCTGTGCCATGCCCGCAGCGTAGCGACCGCGGTGGCAGCGACGTTGCGGCGGCGCAAAGTTCGCCAGCGCGCACCTCCCTACAATGCGGCCCGGCGAGGGACACCTCGGCCGGGCCGGTGAAGGTTGGAGGTCGCGACAGGAACTGGAACGATGGTCGGATGACGTCCGCGCGATGAGCGCGTGTCGCGACGACGGATTAAGACGCCTTTACAGTTTCCGTGAACAGCTCAGCGGCTCAATCCGTGTCGGATGCGCTCTCGCGCGAGAAGATGCAGATCCCCGAAGGGAAGGAAAATCTGTGCATGATGCCGCGTGCTGCGGCGATGCAATGCTTGGCAACGCGCGCACCGTCATGCCGCGAGCGTATCGACGCCGCAGGTCTTGAGCATCGCGGCCAGCTGCTTGCGGGCATAGAACATCCGGGTCTTCACCGTGCTCTGCGGGATGCCGATGATCCGTCCGGCTTCCTCGACCGACTTCTCGTGATAGTAGACGAGGTCGATGATCTCGCGATGGGCCGGCGACAATTTGGCGATGCAGTCGCGCAGGATGGCGTTGGTTTTGGTGCGCTCGAGGGTGGCTTCGGGCGTGTCGGCGGAATCCGCGATCTCCAGCACGCCGTCCTGATCGAGATCCTCGTGCATGCGCTGGCGCAGGGCGGTCAGCGCCTTGAAACGGGCGATCGACAACAGCCAGGTCGATACCTGGGCGCGGCCCTCGAACTGGCCGGCGGTCCGCCACACATCGAGGAACACCTGGCTGACGAGGTCCTCCGCGGTGGTGGTGTCGCGGACCATGCGCAGGATGAAGCGATACACGCGCACGCGGTGACGCGCATAAAGAATGTGCATCGCCGGTTTGCTGCCCTCGGCAATGCCTTCCACGAGCATCTCGTCAGAAGTCGCTTGCGCAGCGAGGATGCCTTGGTGCGCGGCGGCGTTAATGGCGACAATGTTATGCATGACCGGCTCCCTGTCGTCGCTTGTGCGGCGTCGTTTCTGGGAGTTTTTCTAGCCGGCGGTTGTTTCAGGACATCTGCTTAGCGGGACGAAAACGGTTTCATCGGCTGCTGAATTGTTTCGTCAGAGGCCACCCTCGCGAAACATTCGGAGAGAATGTCGCGCCAATCGGCTAATAAAGTACCGAATTCAGCTCTTGTCTCCGGCCGGGCTAAACAGGTAGCCGCCGCCGCGAATCGTCCGAATGACGGACGGTTTGGCCGGATCGGGCTCGATCTTGCGGCGGATTCGCATGATCCGCAGGTCGACGGCGCGGTCGAAAGCCTCGGCGTCGCGGGCATTGGCCAATTCCAGCAGCCGTTCGCGGGAGAGGACCCGCTTGGGGTTGGCGGCGAACACCTTGAGCAAGCCAAATTCCGATGCGGTCAGCGGGTGCTCGTTGCCTTCGTCGTCGCGCAGCGCCTGGGCTTCGAGGTCGAGCCAGCGGGTGCCGAACCTGACGAGATGATCAGTGCCGGATTTCGCGGCCGGAGCAGGCGCGCGATCGGCCGTTGCCTTGCTGGCGATGGTGCGACGCAGCACGGAGCGGATCCGGGCCATCAGTTCGCGCAGCTCGCACGGTTTGGCGACATAGTCGTCGGCTCCCAGTTCCAGCCCCACGACGCGGTCGATCGGGCTCGCGGTTGCGGTCAGCATGATCACCGGCACGTTGGTGCGCGCCTTGAGATCGCGAATGATCGACAGGCCGTCTTCCTCGGGCATGTTGAGATCGAGCACCACCAGATCCGGCACTCCGGCGGCAATGGCTTCGCGCAGGCTCTTGCCGCCGTCGCACAGCGTCACCGTGAATCCGTGCATCCGCAGATAGTCGCCGACCATTTCGCGGGCCGGAGCTTCGTCGTCGACAATAATGATATGTTGGCCCTGGCTCATGTCACGCTGCGGCAGTCACGGGAAGCTTGATCGTAAAGGTCGCGCCCTGGCCGGGACCAGGGCTATCGGCGGTGATGGTCCCACCATGCATATCGATGATGCGCTTGACAATCGATAGCCCGAGGCCTGTCGAGCTCTCGCCCGCGGTCGGCTTGGCCGACAGCCGCTGGAAACGGCCGAACAGGCGGCCGAGATCCTCCGGCGACAAGCCCGCTCCCTGATCTGTCACACGAATGACGACATGCGTGGGATCGTGGACCACGAGCACGGCGATCTGGCCGCCGACCGGGCTATACTTGATTGCGTTGCTGATGAGATTGTCGATCGCCTCGCGCATCCGGTCGGCGTCGCACATCGTGTGCTGATCCGGCGGCGCCGAGACCTCGATCACCTGTTGCTTGTTGGCGGCCGGGAGGCGATTGGCTTCGGCCACCTCGGTCACCAGCGCGGCGATATCCACCGGCTCGCGGCGAATGGTGATGTCGAACGCGTCTGCCATGGCGTCCGAGATCAGGTGATCGACCATCGACGTCAGCCGCCGCGTTGCATCGCGAATGTGGGTGATCTGCGCAAGCACGCTGTCGCGCGAGGCGTCAGCGCCGATCAATTCGGTCAGCATCTCGGTGCGGCCGAGAATGACGCCGAGCGGATTTTTCAGGTCATGCGCGACGGTGCCGAGAATCTCATTCTTGAAACCGTTGGCGCGCTGCAGCCGCAGCCATTGCGCCGACAGCCGCCGGTTCGCCAGCATCAGCGCACGGGTCCGCTGCGCCACCCGATCTTCCAGTTGGGTGTTGGCCTCGTGCAGCTGCTGATAAAGGATCACGTTGTCGAATGCGATCGAGAGGCGGCTGCCAAAAATTTCCACCAGCGCGCGATCGGTCTCGGACAGCGGGCGCTCCGCCTGCAGCAGCACCACGACTTCCCGGCCGCTGCCGGTGCGGATGTAAAGAACGGTTCGGCGATCGGCGAATTCATGCTTGCGCCGCCGGAAGGCCTCCTCCACCATCTGTCGCAGGTCGCTATCGAGCGACTGCGGGCCGGCATTGCCGATGAAGCGGCTGTAGCAGCCCGACCCCGCGAGCACCGCGAAATCATCGCCGATCTTGCCGCCGTCGCGCAGCACCAGGATGCCGGCGCAATCGACGTTGAGCAGCGATGCGATCTGCGTCAGCACGCCTTCCGCAAGCCGCTGCATCGATTTGAAATCGTAGAGCGTCGAGGCCGCATCGATGATGATTTCGAGACCGCGCCGGGTCTGCACCATGCGCTCGAGCTGCTGATAGCTGCGCAGCGCCGCCGTCAGCGAGGTGAACAGCTTGTCGGCGGTCAGCTCGGTCTTGGCCTTGTAGTCGTTGATGTCGTAATCGACGATGACGCGCCGCTCCGGTGCCTGGCCGGGCTGCCCGGTGCGCAGCACGATGCGGACGGTCTCGTTCTTGATGTCGTTCCGGATAAATTCCACCAAATCCAAGCCAGCGGAATCGGTTTCCATGATGACATCCAGCAGCACCGCGGCGATATCGGTGTGCTGGCGCATCAGTTCACGGCCTTCGGCGGCCGAGTAGGCTGACAGGATCTCCAGCCCCTGGCCGTTCAGCGAATAATCGCTGAGCGCGAACCGCGTCCCGTCGTGAACGGCCGGATCGTCGTCGATCACGGCGATTTTCCATTTGCGAGTGATCGTGGGGGGAAGGGCAGGTCCGGTATCGTCGATCAGGTGGAGGACGTCGTCCTGGTCGGCCATGATTTCGTTCCGTCACTGGTCAGGTCGGTACTGCAGGCGCGGCGCACGGGCGGCTCGCGGCGGCATGATAGTCCGAAAGATGGGGGTTTGTCGCGGCCCCAAGGTCGCGGGCGTAAGTCGGCGAAAGAGCGCAAAAGTTCAATCCCGTGTCGCCCGCGAGCGGGCCGTACTGCCCGTGACGCGCGGCGACCGGCCTTGCGAACACGCCGGCTTTGCGCGTAGAGCAAGCGCATAAACAAGAAAAATGCCGGAGGAGGATCGCCATGACCCCAGCTGCCGCCGCGCGCCTTGACGAAGGCGCCCCGTTATTCGCTTCGCCGCAGATCATTGCCGATCGCCGCGCCGATGGCTCGATCTGGCTGCGATCCACCGTCCCGCTGCAGCCGGCCGCGCGCTGCATCGGTGACTGGCTGGAGCAGTGGGCGTCGCGCACGCCGGATCGTATTTTTCTCGGCGAGCGCCGCGGCGCCGACCAGCCGTGGACCACGGTGAGTTACGCCGACGCGCTGCGACGGGTCCGCAGCATTGCGGCCTGGGTTCTCGCGCAGGACATGAGCCCGCAGCGGCCGCTGGTGATTCTCTCCGACAACAGCATCGATCACGCGTTGTTCGCGCTCGGCGCCATGCATGTCGGCGTGCCGGTGGCGGCGGTATCGCCGGCTTATTCGCTGGTGGCCAAGGAGTACGACAAGCTGCGAAGCATGGTGGCGCTGCTCGACCCCGGCGCGATCTATGTCGCCAGCCAGCAGCCGTTCGCGGCGGCGCTTGCGGCCATCGCGGACGCGCACCGCGCCGTCATCGTCAGCGGCGAAGATGCGCCGGGCGCCGGAGCCGTTGCTTTCAGCAGCATTTTGCAGACGCCGGAAGGCCCGCAGGTCGCGGCGGCTTTCTCCGCGATCGGTCCCGACACCATTGCGAAGTTTCTCTTTACGTCGGGATCGACCGGCATCCCGAAGGCGGTCATCAACACGCATCGCATGCTGACCACGAGCCAGGCGGCCAAAGCACAGGTCTGGCCGTTTCTTGATCGCGCCCACGAGGATGGATTCGTGATCCTCGACTGGCTGCCGTGGAGTCACACCTTCGGCGCCAATCACAACTTCAACATGGTGCTGCGCAACGGCGGCACGCTGTACATCGATGCCGGCAAGCCGGCGCCCGGCCTGTTTGCGACCTCGCTGGCGAATCTGCGCGACGTGGTGCCGACCGTCTATTTCAACGTGCCGCGCGGCTTCGACATGCTGATCGGCGCGTTGCGCGACGATGCCGAACTGCGGCGCCGCTTCTTCAGCGGCGTCAAGATCATCTTCTTCGCCGGCGCGGCGCTGCCGCAGAACTTGTGGGAAGCTCTCGACGAGATGTCGCAGGCGACGATCGGGCGGCGGCTGCCGATGGTCTCCGCCTGGGGATCGACCGAGACCGCACCGCTCGCCACCGATTGTCATTTCCAGGCGCAGCGGTCCGGCAATATCGGGGTGCCGATCCCCGGCACCGATTTGAAGCTGGTGCCGTCCGGAGACAAGCTCGAGGTGCGCGTGCGCGGCCCCAATGTGACGCCGGGCTACTGGAAATCTCCGGAGCAGACTGCGGCAGCGTTCGATGCCGACGGGTTCTATCAGATCGGTGACGCGGTGAAGTTCGTCGATCCGGATCGCCCTGAACTCGGCCTGTTCTTCGACGGGCGCGTCGCCGAGGATTTCAAGCTGACTTCGGGGACCTGGGTCAGTGTCGGCACGCTGCGGGTGGCGGGTATCGCTGCGCTGGCGCCGCTCGCACAGGATATCGTGGTCACCGGGCACGGCGGCGATCACGTGCACTTCCTGGTGTTTCCGAATGTGGCCGCCTGTCGTGCGCTGGCCGAGTTGCCCGAAAGCGCGCCGCTCGAAGAGGTTCTTTGCCATGAGCGCGTTCGCGCCGGCATTGCCGAAGGCCTGGCAGGACTCAAGGCCAAAAGCAGCGGCGCGTCGTCCGGCCATGCCACGCGCGCGTTGCTGCTGCGCGAGCCGCCTTCGGTCGATCACGGCGAGATCACCGACAAGGGCTACATCAATCAGCGCGCTGTCTTGGCGCGCCGCGCCGCCGAGGTTGCCGTGTTGGAGGACGACGGCGCCGCCGCGCGCTGGATCGCCTGCGCCGGGTGACGGCGCTGCTACGTTGCAGGCGGCAGGCGAAAGCTCGCATCGAAGCCGAGCTCGCGCCGCGCCTTGTCCGTCGCGACCAGGTCGTTCGGCTCGGCGATGTTGTAGATGCCCGGCTTGCCGCGATCGATCGCCAGCAGTGCGGCATGCGCCGCCGCATCCACATGCAGCGGGGCAAGCGGGCGCGGCGCCTCGCTGCCGGTGCCGGGGCCATGCAACTGGCCGTAGCGCAGCACGATTCCTTCCAGCGGCGGCGATTGCAGCGTTTGTGTTTCCAGCGAAATCACGCCCGCCAGCGTGATGCCGCGCGGCCCTTCAGCGGCTTGATCGAGCGGATCGTCCTCGGCATGCGGCCGAGGCCCCGGCGCGTACATCCATGCGATGCTTTGTGCGATGAAGCGCCGCGCGCCGGCCGCGATGGCGGCGGCCACCAGATTGCGGGTGCCCTCCTCGCGGATCCGGCTGTTGCGACCAATGGCTTCGGCCATCTTCGCGGGATCGAGACCCGGCGGAAGATCGGTCAGCTGATGGATGACGATATCGGGTTTCGCGGCCAGCACCGCTGCCTTCAGCGCCTCGGCATCGAATACATCGACAACCACCGGCGCCGCGCCCAGTGCCCGCAATTTCTCGACCTTGGCGGCGACCCGCGTGGTGCCGACGATCCGATGTCCGGCGTCGTGCAACAGCGGAATGAGGCGTTGGCCGATGGCGCCTGACGCGCCGGCAAGAAAGATGCAATGAGTCATGATGCCATTTTGTGGGACGTGATGTGCGGAGAGGCATCATTTCTCGCAATGCAACGCAAGTAAATCGCGTGTGCCGCAGATGCGTCCGTCCGAACCGGACGGGAGCGTCGCGCCGGCGGCGATCAGGAATTATATTTCTTGCAATCGGGGCAAATGGCGAAATATGATGCATGAAGATCAGCGCGCGAACACAGGCCGGAATCGGGATTCCGGCCTGTCGTAATCGCCGCGTCCAACATAAGCTCTTCAAAAAGATAGAGAGAGGGAGGAATACCATGTCGAGCCGCCTGATCGTCAGTCGCCGAACCTTGCTCACGGGCGCGGCTGGCGCAGCTACCCTTGCTGTCGCGCCCGCGCTGCGTTCGCCAGCGATCGCGCAGAACGCGCCGCTCAAGGTCGGCCTGATGCTGCCTTACACCGGCACTTACGCCAAGCTCGGCAAATTCATCGATGACGGTTTCCGCCTCTATGTCGAACAGAAGGGCGGCAAGCTCGGTGGCCGCGAGATTGCGTTCGTGCAGGTCGATGACGAATCGAAACCGGAAGCCGCCACCGACAACATGAATCGCCTGGTGGGCCGCGAGAAGGCGGACGTCGTAATCGGCACCGTGCATTCCGGCGTGGCGATGGCGATGGTCAAGGTCGCGCGCGATACCAAGACGCTGATGATCATTCCCAACGCCGGCGCCAACGACGCCACCGGCCCGGCTTGCGCCCCGAACATCTTCCGCTCCTCGTTCTCGAACTGGCAGACCACGTTCCCGATGGGCAAGGTGCTGGCCGATGCCGGCATCAAGAACGTCGCCACCATCACCTGGCGCTACACCGCAGGCAGCGAAATGATCGACGCTTTCGCGGAGAATTTCACCAAGCACGGCGGCAAGATCGCCGAGAAGCTGACGGTGCCGTTCCCCGAGGTCGAATTCCAGGCGCTGCTGACGCGCGTTGCGACCTTGAAGCCCGACGCGGTGTTCAGCTTCTTCGCCGGCGGCGGCGCGGTGAAGTTCGTCAAGGACTATGCGGCGGCGGGACTCGGCAAGACCATTCCGCTCTACGGCGCGGGCTTCCTCACCGACGGCACCTTGCCGGCGCAGGGCGACGCTGCGAACGGCATCCGGACCACGCTCCACTACGCCGACAATCTCGACATTCCCGCCAACGTCGCCTTCCTCAAGGCGTTCAAGGAAAAAACCGGCAATATCGGCGACATCTACGCGGTGCAGGGCTATGACGCCGCCGCGCTGCTCGATGCCGGCATGACGGCGGTGGGCGGTGACGACAAGCAGCGCGACAAGATGATCGCGGCGATGGGCGCCGCCAAGATCGACAGTCCGCGCGGGCCGCTCTCCTTCAACAAGGCGCACAACCCGATCCAGAACATCTATCTGCGCGAGGTGCGCAACGGCCGCAACGAACTGGTCTCCATCGCGCAAAAGGACGTCGATGATCCGGCCCGCGGCTGCAAGCTGGCGTAAGAGGTCTAGCATCCGTCATGCCCGGCCTTGTGCCGGGCATCCACGCCTTTCTTTATAACAGTCGCTTAGACTAAGACGTGGATGGCCGGGACGAGCCCGGCCATGACGGCGTGAACGTTATCGGGACGTTTCAATGGACCTCGTCACCTTTGGTGTGCAGCTGCTCAACGCCATTCAATACGGAATGGTGCTGTTTCTGGTTGCGAGCGGGTTGACGCTGGTGTTCGGGATTCTCGGCGTGATCAATCTTGCGCACGGCGCGTTTTACATGCTGGGCGCGTATCTCGCCTACTGGATCGCCACTTATACGGGCAGCTTTCTGCTCGCGATGGTGCTCGGCGTCGCGATCGCGTTCGCGGTCGGGCTGGTGCTGGAGAACGTCTTCATTCGCCGCCTCTACGGGCGCGATCATCTGGTGCAGGTGCTGCTGTCGTTCGGGCTGATCCTCGTCATCGACGAAGTGCGCGAAATCCTGTTCGGCAAGGACGTGCATGCGGTCGCGCCGCCGGCTTGGCTGTCGGGCTCGATTCAACTCACCGACAATCTGTCCTATCCGGTCTATCGGCTGGCGATCTGCGGTTTCTGCCTCATCGTGGCGGCGCTGATCTTCTTCGTCATCACCCGCACCAAGATCGGCATGATCGTGCGCGCCGGCGCCGAGAATCGCGAGATGACGCGGGTGCTCGGCATCAAGTTCGACGTGGTGAACCGCTACGTCTTCGCCGTCGGCATCGCGCTGGCCGCGCTCGGCGGCATCGTCATCGCGCCGATCTCGACGGTGTTTCCCGGCATGGGCGACGGCATGTTGATCCTGTCCTTCGTCGTCGTCGTGCTCGGCGGTATCGGCTCGGTGGCGGGCGCCGCGGTCGGCGCGCTCTTGATCGGGCTGACGGATACGTTCGGGAAGGTCTTCTTTCCCAGCGTCTCCAGTATCCTGATCTACGTGCTGATGGCGGCGGTGCTGCTGTGGCGGCCGAACGGCATTCTCGGCCGGCGGGAGGTGTGACGCCGATGCGCGGATGGCTCATTCCCGTCGTGCTGCTCGCCGCCGCGCTCGCGTTGCCGTTCGTGGTGCCGACTTATTATGTCCAGTTCGCGAGCAAGGCGCTCATCATGGGCATGCTGGCGATGGCGCTCAATCTCGCGGTCGGGCATGGCGGAATGGTCAGCTTGTGTCATGCCGCGTTCTTCGGACTGGCCGGTTACGTGCTGGCCCTGATGGCGCCAGGCTATGACCCGGCATCGCTGCTGCTGACATTGCCGGCCGCGGTGCTGGCGTCGGCCGCGGCAGCGCTGGTGATCGGCGCGCTGGCGCTGCGCACGCGCGGCGTCTACTTCATCATGGTGACGCTGGCCTTCGGCGAGATGCTGTTCTTCCTGTTTCACGACACCGGCATCGCCGGCGGCTCCGACGGAGCCTACGTCAATGCCAAGCCGGAGATCGCCATCGCCGGCCATCAACTGCTCGATCTCGCGTCGCCATTGGCGTTCTACTTCGTCGTGCTCGCGTTTGTCGTTGCGACCGTCGCTTTGCTGACCATGCTGGTGAACGCGCCGTTCGGCCACGCCCTGGCCGCGGCGCGCGATAACGAACGTCGCGCGCGCTCGCTGGGTTTTCCGATCTTCCGCGTCCGCCTGATCGCTTTCGTCTTGTCCGGGGCGCTGGCCGGCATCGCCGGCTACTTCGCCGCCGCGCAGTTCGGCTTCGTCGCGCCGCAGATGCTGGGCTGGCACCTCTCCGCTACCGTGCTGGTGATGGTGCTGATCGGCGGGTTGCGTTCTGTTACAGGGCCGCTGATCGGTGCGCTGGTGCTGATCGTGCTCGAAGAAGTGCTGAAGGCATCCACCGATTACTGGAAGCTGGTCGAGGGTTTCATCATCATCCTCATCGTGCTGGCGTTGCCGGGCGGCGTTCGCCAGTTGTGGCCGCTGATTGTCGGCGAGCGTTCGGATGAGGCACCGCAGAGCCGAGCCCGGTCTCCCGTCGCGGAGGGCCGTCATGGTTGAGGCAGCTTCCAACGTCGCCCTTCGCGCCACTGGACTGCACAAGCAGTTCGGCGGGCTCCGGGCTGTCTGCGATGTGTCGATCGACGTCCATGTCGGCGAGATCCATGCGGTGATCGGCCCCAACGGGGCGGGCAAATCCACGTTGATCAACCTGCTGTCGGGGGAACTGATCGCCAACAGCGGAGCAATCGCGGTCGGTGCGGCCGATATCACGCGGCTGCCGCCGGAGCGGCGCGCGCGCAACGGCCTCGGCCGGGCCTATCAGAAGACCACGATCTTTCCCAAATTCACGGTGCACGAAAATGTTCGCCTCGCGGCGCAGGCGCGCTCGCCGTCGCCGCTGCGCATGTTCGGCCATGTCCGTTCCGACGCCGCGGTGCACGAGCGCACGGTCAAAGCCATCGCCAGGGCGGGGCTGTCGTCGCAGACGATGATTGTTGCGGACCGGCTCAGTCATGGCGAGCAGCGCCAGCTCGAAATCGCCATGGTGCTGGCGACCGATCCGCGCATCATTCTGCTGGATGAGCCTCTGGCCGGAATGGGGCAGGCGGAGGCGCGCGGCATCATCGATCTGATTGCGTCGCTGAAGGTGGACCGCGCGGTGCTGCTGGTCGAGCACGATATGGATGCGGTGTTCGAGCTGGCGGATCGTTTGACGGTGATGCACGACGGCTGCGTGATCGCCAGCGGGTCGCCGCAGGACGTGCGCATGCATCCGGCGGTGCGCAGCGCTTATCTCGGCGACCACGGAGACGACGCATGAGCGCGTTGCTCGCGGTGACGCGCCTGGAAGCGTTTTACGGCGCCAGTCAGGTGCTGCACGGTCTCGATCTGTCGGTGGCGCGCGGCGAGCAGGTGGCGCTGATCGGCCGTAACGGCATGGGCAAGACCACGCTCTTGCGCTCGCTGATGGGACTGGTCGGCGACTGTCGCGGCGAGATCGATTTTGCCGGGCGCAATATTCGCGGCGCGGCACCGGAGGATATCGCGCGCGCCGGCCTCGCGCTGGTGCCGGAAGGGCGCGGCATTTTCGGATCGCTGACGGTGGAGGAAAATCTCACCATGGCGGCGCGGGCGGGCCGCGATGGCCGTCAGGCCTGGACGCTGACGCGCATCTATCAACTGTTTCCGCGGCTGCGCGAGCGGCGCGGCAATGGCGGGCATCAGTTGTCCGGCGGCGAGCAGCAGATGCTCACCATCGGCCGTGCGCTGATGACCAATCCCGATCTCATTCTGATCGACGAGGCGACCGAGGGTCTGGCGCCGCTGGTGGCGCGCGATATCTGGGCGACGCTCGGCGTCATCGGCGGCGAGGGCATCGCCACCATCGTCGTCGACAAGGATTTTCGCAGCCTGGCGAAGATCGCCGATCGCGCCGTGGTCTTGTCGAAGGGCACGGTGGTGTTCAATGGGCCGCCCGGCGAGCTGATGGCACAGCCGGAACTGCTGGAACGTCATCTCGGCGTGTAGGGCGTGGCTACGCTTCGACGACGAGAATGCTTGCGTCGTTCGCGGCACGGATATGCTCGTGCAGCGGCTCCGGCCAGCGCACCACGAGTTTTCCGACGAGATCGTCGAGCGCATCGAGATCGCGCGTGTCGTAGAATGTCGGCTGCGCCGCGCGCGCGATGAAGGCGTGCAGCAACGGCGCGGCGTCATAGTCGTAGACGATGTCGCCAGGGACATTGCCGCGCTCGCGCCGCGTGAACCGGCGGAATGCGGTCAACCGTGCTCCGCCATTCTCGATTGCGATGAACGACAGTACTTCGGCGCCATCGCCGAAGCGCGGACCGTCCTGCATGCGGTCGTAGGTCGCGAGGGCGGCGGCGCGTTGCACGTCGTCGATGGTGCAGAAATCAGACGAGGCATCGTCCGGATGCAGCGTGTTGCGAATGGCAATGGCGCCGCGGGTTGTCAGTCCGCGTGCACGCAACAGATCGCCGAGCGTGGTCATCTCAGGATGCGATGGTGCGCGGCCGGAACGCGGCGTTGCTGGCCAAGACGGGCGCCACCGCGCCGAGCAGACGCGCCGCCGCGTCATCGACGCTTTGTCCGGCGGTATCCACCACCGTCGAGGCGCGTGCGTAAAGCGGCTCGCGGCTGAGCAGGATGGTGCGCA
>DATMSE010000124.1:0-5098 GCA_035565575.1 Xanthobacteraceae bacterium | reverse complement strand
TTGCCGGCCGGAACGCGACAATTGTCGAAATGCAGGGTCGCGGTGTCGGAGGCCCACCAGCCCATCTTCTTCAGCGGGGTCCGCGACAGGCCCGGCGTATCGCCCGGGACCACCAGCAGGCTGACGCCGCCCGGACCCGGCCCGCCGGTCCGCACCGCAGTCGTGATATAATCCGCGCGCATCCCCGAGGTGATGAAGGTCTTCTCGCCGTTGACGACGTAAACATCACCGTCGCGCCGCGCGCTGGTGCGCAGGTTGGCGACATCGGACCCGCCGCTCGGTTCGGTGATGGCGAGCGCCGAAATTTTTTCGCCTGAAAGAATTTCCGGCAGTACTTTGGCTTTGAACTCCGGCGTGCCGGCGCGGGCGATCGGCGGCGCGCCGATGGAATGGCTCTTCAGACTCGCACTGACACCGCCGGCGCCGGCGCGCGCCAGTTCCTGCACCGCAACGATCCACATAAAATTGTCGACCGGCGTGCCGCCATATTCCTCGGGGAAGCCGAGCCCGAGCAGGCCGATCTCCGCCGCCTTGCGGTAGAGCTCGCGCGGAAACGTACCCGCCTCGTCCCATTCGGTGGCGTAAGGCTCGATCTCGTTCTGGACAAAGCGGCGCACCACATCGCGAAAAGCCAGATGATCAGCATTGTAGAACGGGCTCTTGGCCACGGCTGGCGCCCTTCCTTGGTCTATGGTTCATTGCACGCGAGGATGCCGGCAAACCGGACCGGTCACTTGCGTGGAGTCGCTGATCGCCGGCGCCGCGGTCTCAAGGCTTAGCGCGCTTCGCACACCGTCATCAACAGGCCGCGGTAGCGCAGGACGGGATTCTGGCCTAAACTCGTCCGATCATCCGCTCTTTCAGTTCGTCATCCCTAGAAACCGAGAAGCCGCACAACATGGCCCCGAGGCGACGGACGACGCAAGATTCCAGCCGCCCGCTTCCGACGATGCCGCCAGCCAAGCCATCCCGCCGCGCGAAACCCATGCTCCCTGCGACCCGCCGGCGTCGGGCCACGGCTAACGGCACGGAGACGGCACACGGGGCAAGCGATCCCGCTGCCGCGTCGAAATCGCAGAAATCACGCGAGGCCATTCTCGAATCGGCCGCGAAGCTGTTTCGGCGTCAGGGCTATTCGGCGACCACGCTGCGCCAGATCGCCGATCTGGCCGAAATCCAGGCCGGCAGCATCTATTATTATTTCGCGTCCAAGGACGCGATCCTGGACGAGGTGCTCGACGAAGGCCTGCGCCGCGTCTTCAACGGGGTGAAGCTGAAACTCAAGCAGGCGGGCGATGTTTCGCATCGTCAGAAGATCGCGCTGGCCATCGAGGCGCATCTCGTCGCGCTGCACGACGCCAGCGATTTCACCTCGGCCAATATCCGCATCTACGGCCAGTTGCCCGAACGACTCAAAGGTCCGCACCGGGCGATCCGCCGCGCCTATGCCCGTTACTGGGACCGTTTGTTACTGGACGCGCAGAAGGCCGGCGAGATCCGCACCGATATCGAACTGGTCCCCTTGCGCATCTTCGTGCTCGGTGCGCTCAACTGGACGGTGGAATGGTTCGACCTCAGCAAGAAGGACGCCGTGCAGAAGCTGGCGCGCCGGACGGAGTCTATCATTTTCGATGGCGTGAAGCGCTAGACGCGCCCCTGCTCCAAACAGCTATATTTTATATTTGTCGCCATGGCCGGGCTCGTCCCGGCCATCCACGTCTTAAGTGCTATTGTAGATTGTTGGAAGAAAGACGTGGATGCCCGCGACAGGCACGGGCATGACGGAGATGAGCGCAGACCGTCACCGTTATTACAAACAGAGCGAAGCAACCCCGAAAGCAATGAAGTAAGGCGGGATTGCTTCACCGCCCCTGCCAGTTCGGCTTGCGCTTTTCGGCGAACGCCTTCGGCCCCTCGATGGCATCCGCGCTGGCATAGACCTCTTCGTGAAGCCGGCCGGCCTCGATCAGTCCCTTCTCGAGGCCGAGATCCATCGCCGCCAGCACGCTCCCCTTGGCGGCCTTCACCGAGAGCGGTGCTCCCTCGACGATCTTCCGCGCCAGTTGCAGCGCCCGGGCGCGCACTGCGTCGGGCGTGTCCTCGAGATAGTTCAGGAAGCCATAGCTCGCGAGTTGCTCGATCGGCACGGTCTCGCCGGTCAGCACCAGTTCCATCACCACCGGCTGCGGCAGCATCCAGAGCAGCGGCACCGCCCACGGCGAACCGCGCCCCATCTTGACCTCGGTGATGCCCGCGCGCGTGCCGCGCAGGCCGACGCGCAGGTCCGACTTGATCGCCAGCAGCATGCCGCCGGCCATCAGCGATCCTGTCATGGCTGCGATGATCGGTTTCGTGACATTGCGCATCGCCGTCTGCATCGGGTCGCGCATCAAAGTGAGGATGTCGACGCCGTCGCGCGCACGAATCTCGGCGGCTTGCTTGAGATCGAGCCCGGCCGAGAACACGCCGCAATCCGCCGACGTGAGGATGACGACGCGCACATCCTTGTCGGTCTCGACGCGGGCCCATGCCTCCGTCAGGCCGTTCATGGCCTCGACGGACAATGCATTCTTGCGCTCGGGACGATCGATGGTGACGGTGGCGATGCCGTCCTCGACGGCATAGCGGATCGGCGCATTCTCCGGCATCAGGAACCCTTTCGCAAATTCTAACATCTGTTAGATTATCTCAAACTGGCCTTGGCCGCGACCTTAAACTGCAACGTTCAACCTCAGGATCGCCATGCAACTCACAGCCAAAATGCGCTTCGCCCCCGACCTGTTGAAGGATCAGGTTGCCCTTGTCACTGGCGGCGGCACCGGGATGGGCCGCGCCACCGCGCTGGAAATGGCGCAATCGGGCGCCAAGATTGTCGTGCTCGGCCGACGGCCCGAGCCGATCGAGGATTGCGCCCGCGTCATCCGCGAGGCCGGCTTTGAGGCCATCGCAATCTCCGGCGACATCCGCCAGCCCGAGCAGATCGAGGCGGCGATGGCGCGTATCCGTCAGGAATTCGGCAAACTCGACATTCTGTCAACAATGCCGGCGGGCAATTCGTCACGCCGGCGCGCGACTTGAACAATAAAGGTTTCGAAACCGTCATCCGCAACAACCTGGTCGGCTCGTGGCAGATGACCAAAGCCGTCGCCGATCATTTCATGTTCGAGAACGGCGGCTCCATCGTGTTCGTGACCGCCTGCGTGCGCTCAGGGCTCAGCGGCTTCGTTCACACCGCGGCCGCGCGCGGCGGCGTGCTGGCGATGATGAAAACGCTGGCATTCGAATGGGCGGAGTTCGGCATCCGGCTCAACTGCGTCGCGCCCGGCACGGTAAAGACCGAGGGCATGGGCCACTATCCGATCGCGCCGGAACAGTGGCTCAAGCTCAACCGCAACATCATGGGCCATATGGGCGACGTCGAGGACATCGCCGCCGCGATCATCTTCCTCGCCTCGCCGCTCGGCAAATTCGTCACCGGCGAGGAATGGTACATCGACGGCGGGGAGACGCTGCATCTCGCCCACGACGCGCGACAGATGATCGACATGATGAAATTCGCCGCGCGCGAACGCGGGGACGGCTTGCCGGGGAAAGGTTAGAGTCTTCCTGCTTTTGATGGATGATCGGCCGTCATGCGCGGACTTGATCCGTCCATCCATCTTCTTGGAAACGGATGGATTGCCGGGTCAAGCCCGGCAATGACACCTGCTCTCCTACAGCGCCTGCCCCACTCGCACGCCATCGTCGATCGCGCGCATGGCATCGAGTTCGGCGGCCTCTTTCGCGCCGCCGATGACATGCGCCTCGATGCCGCTGGCGCGCAACTCGTCATAGAGGCTGCGATTGGAGTCCTGCCCGGCGCAGATCACGATGGTATCGACCGCGAGCACCTGCGGCGTGCCATCGACGGTGATATGCAGCCCGGCATCGTCGATTCGGTCATAGCTCACGCCCGCCAGCAGTTTGACGCCGCGTTTGGCGAGGCTCGAGCGCAAAATCCAGCCGGTGGAGACGCCGAGCCCCGCACCGGGACGCGACGCCTTGCGCTGCAGGATGGTGATCTCGCGCGATGCTTCGCGCGGCGCCAATGGATCGCCGGACAGGCCACCCGGCTCCGAGAGGGTCGCATCGATATTCCACTCGCGCTGGAAATCCTTCAGATCGAGCGCGCGGTGTTTCGGCGCCTCACCGGGTTGCGAGTGACAGAGATATTCGGCGACGTCGAAGCCGATGCCGCCCGCACCGATGATGGCGACGCGACGGCCGGCCTTGCGCTTGCCGCTGAGGAGATCGCTATAGACGACAACGCTCGGATGATCGATGCCGGGAATGGCCGGCATGCGCGGATGCACGCCCGATGCCACCACCACCGCATCGAAACCTTCGTTGGCGAGGTCCGCTTTCGAAACAGGCGTGTTCAAGCGCAGGTTGACCTGCCCGGCCTCGATGCGGCCGCTGTAGTAGCGCAGCATCTCGTCGAACTCGACCTTGCCCGGCACCGCGCGCGCCAGATTGATCTGGCCCCCGATACGATCCGCGGCTTCGAACAATGTCACCTGATGGCCTCGCCGGCTGGCCTCCGCCGCCGCGGCCAAACCGCCGGCGCCGGCGCCGACCACCGCCACCTTGCGCGGACGCGCCGCCGGCCCTTCCTCGAACAGCGTCTCGCGGCAGGCGCGCGGATTGACCAGACAAGTCGCGCTGCGATCGGAGAAGATGAAATCGAGGCACGCCTGGTTGCATGCGATGCAGGTGTTGATCGTTTCCGGCTTTCCCTCGCGCGCCTTCTTCGCGAAGAACGGATCGGCCAGCATCGGCCGCGCCATCGACACCAGATCGCTGTCGCCGGAACCGATCACCTCCTCGGCGAGTTCCGGCGTGTTGATGCGGTTCGACGCCACCACCGGAATTTTCACCGCGCGCTTGATCCGCGCCGCGGCAAAGCGCCACGCCCCGCGTGGGATCGGGTAAGCGATGGTCGGCACCCGCGCCTCGTGCCAGCCGATGCCGGTGTTGAGAATATCCGCGCCCGCGGACTCGACGCGCTGCGCCAGCCGGTCGATCTCGTCGCCGGTCGCGCCGCCTTCGACGAGGTCCA
>DATMSE010000123.1:0-9094 GCA_035565575.1 Xanthobacteraceae bacterium | reverse complement strand
CGATGTGCCGCTTCGCTGATCCGGGATCGTCGCGCGCGCTGCCGCTGATACGGTCCCGGCTCTGCGGCGCAGCGTTGCACGCTGCACCGCGTTCGGGACACCCAGATCACACCGCGCGGTCGACCATCACTTCGATCAGTTTCGTGCCGGGGCGCGCGAAAGCATCCGTGAGCTGCGACTTCAACGCGCGCGGATCGTCGATGCGTAGCGCTTCCGCGCCGAGCGAGCGCGCGAGGCCGGTGAAGTCCACCGGCGGATCGATGAAATCCATGCCGACGTAGTTGTCGTCCTTGTGGAATGCGAGCAGCCGCTGCTTGATGATGCGATAGCCGCCGTTGTTGACGATCACCACGTTGAGCGGCAGCTTGTTGCGCGCCGCGGTCCACAGCGCCTGAATCGAATACATCGCGCTGCCGTCGCCGGAGAAGCACACCACCGGCCGCCCCGGTTGTGCGAGGCTGACGCCGACCGAGGCCGGTACGCCCCAGCCGATGCCGCCGGACGCCAGCGCGTGATAGCCGTAGCGGTCGCGATGCGCGCGCAACGCCGGCATGTAGCGCGACGACGTCAGCGCCTCGTCGACAAGGATCGCGTTCGCCGGCATCGCATCCACCACCTGCAACGCCAGCCAATCCGGATCGATCGGCGTGCGGTAGCCGCGCGCGGTGATTTCCGTCACAAGCTGTGCGCGGCGCGCGGTCCAGTTCTTCGCCGCGAGTGCGGCGATGTCCGCTTTCGCGCGTGACGATAACGCCGCGCCGCCGGCCGCGACCAGTGCCGGCGTCAACGCGCGCAGCGTTTCGCCGACATCGGCCTTCATCGCGATCTCGGCGGGAAAATTCTTGGCGATGTCCCAATCGACCAAGCCGATCTGCACCAGCGGCATTCCCGCCGGCAGCGGCTCGACTTCGCTGTGCACCGACATCCGCAACGGATCGCCGCCGAGCACAACGGCGAGATCGTAAGCCGACAACAGGTCGCGCACCTGCGTCTGCACCCGCGACAGCGCGCCCATGAAGCACGGATGCTCGGAGAGGAAGTGCGACCCGTAAGGCGCCGACTGCTGATAGACCGGCGCACCCAGCGCGCTGGCGAAATCAGCCGCCTCCTGCAATGCGTCGCTTTTGACGATCTCGTCGCCGACGATGATCACCGGCCGCTCGGCCTTCAACAGCCGCTGCGCCAGCGCCTTCACCGCATCGTCCGACGGCCGCACCCGCGTATCCACGCGGGTCGATGCGCCCAGTTCGATGCCAGCCTCGGCGTTGAGAATGTCGCCCGGCAGCGAGATGAACACCGGCCCGGTCGGCGGCGTGGTGGCGATCTTGGCGGCGCGGCGCACGATGCGCGGCAAATCCTCCAGCCGCGTCACTTCCACCGCCCATTTCACCAGCGGCTCGGCCATCCGCACCAGCGGCCCGTAAAGCAGCGGCTCCATCAGGCCGTGGCCCTGCTCCTGCTGGCCGGCGGTGAGAATCATCGGCGTGCCGGTGAATTGCGCGTTGTAGAGCGAGCCCATGGCATTGCCGAGCCCCGGCGCGACATGAACGTTGCACGCCACCAGCCGCCCCGAGGCGCGGCTGTAGCCGTCGGCGATGGCGACGACGAGGCTCTCCTGCATCGCCATCACGTAAGTCAGATCCGGGTGATCCTTCAGCGCGTGCATGATCGGCAGTTCGGTGGTGCCCGGATTGCCGAACAGATGGGTGATGCCCTCGTCCTTGAGCAAAGCCAGGAATGCGGAACGGCCGGTGATGCGATTCATGAAGGTCTCCGGAGATTCGACGAGATGTTCGCCGCCACCGCATCATGACCGATCCGGATTCTCGCACAAGAAAGGTGGCTCATGGCTGCCCTGCGGCGAGCGCGACCGTTGGTCTGCGACAATCATCCGCCAGTGGCGAATCCCGGATACAGCGTCATGCCGCCATCGACGAACAACGTCGCACCCGTCACGTAGTCGGCGGCATCCGACGCCAGCCACACCGCCGCCTGCGCGATATCGTCGGGTTCGCCGATCCGCTTGTAAGGCACCAGCGTCATCAGATCGCGATACGCCTCCGGGGTCTGCCACGCCGCGGTATTGATCGGCGTCTGGATCGCGCCGGGCGCAATGCTGTTGACGCGAATCCGATACGGCGCCAGTTCCTGTGCGATGCTGCGCATCAGTAACATCACGCCGCCTTTCGAAGCCGCGTAATTCGCGTGTCCGGCCCACGGAATTTCCTGATGCACCGAACTCATGCAGATGATTTTTCCGGCGGCGAGAGAGATATCGGCAACGACGCCACGCCGCTTGAACTCGCGCGCCGCCGCGCGGGTGCATAGAAACTGCCCGGTGAGATTGACGCCGATCACGGTGTCCCACTGCTCGAGCGTCATCAGGTCGAACGGCGCATCGCGTTGCAGCCCAGCATTGCTGACGACGATATGCAGTGTGCCGAAGTGGTCGACCGCCCGCGCGAACATCGCCGTCACCTCGTCCTCGCGGCTGACATCGGCCTTGAGCGCGATCGCGCGCCGGCCCATGCCCTCGATGGCATGCGCCACCTCCTCCGCCGCTTCGGGATTGACGACGTAATTGACGACAACGTCCGCGCCGGCCGCCGCCAGGCCCAGCGCGACCGCTTTGCCGATACCGGAATTGGCGCCGGTCACCAGAGCGGGCTGGCCGGTCAGCATCGTCCGATAGCGAACGTGAGGAATGCGCCGTGCATCCGGCTCGGCCGGCGCAGCGGGGTCTTGTGGCGTTGGATCGGTCACGATGATGCCTGCGGATTGATGCGGATGGGACGGACCAACCGGCGATCGGCCGCGGGGGTTCCGTTCGACCGCAGCGGACCGCTTCACCTTTCCGGGACTACATCCTTGTTGCCGCAAAATGCATCCTGGTCATGCCTTAAAGATATATTTATAATATTGCTTTAAGCCGCCGACGGGATTAGGCTGCGCTCGTCAGGATGAAGGAGAATGCAATGTCATCTGGCTCTTCGATCGGCGCAGCGCTCGCATGGCCGTTTCTGCTGCCGGGTAACATCGCGTGCGACGTGCTCGGCCTGCCCCGCTCCGAATACAGCGACCTGGTCCGCATGCTGGTGAATTCGCTGGTCTGGACCGTGCTCGGCGTCATTGTCGTGGCGCTGGCGGCCTAGCAGCCACGACCTTCGCAAGCGGCCATGCATGCGGCAGCGCCGGATATGCCGGCGGCAGCGCCGTCGCCAGCCTGCATCCCAACAACAACCCGAACGCGGAGCTGCGACGATGACGTTTGTCGTCACCGACAACTGTATCAAGTGCAAATACATGGACTGCGTCGAAGTCTGTCCGGTGGACTGCTTCTACGAAGGCGAAAACATGCTGGTGATCCATCCGGACGAATGCATCGATTGCGGCGTCTGCGAGCCGGAATGTCCGGCGGAAGCGATTTTCCCCGACTCGACGCCGGGGCTGGAAAGCTGGCTCGCGCTCAATGCCGAATACGCCCGGCAATGGCCGAACATCACCCAGAAGCGCGACCCGCCGCCGGATGCGAAAGCGTTCGATGGGGTGAAGGACAAGCTCAAGCAGTTCTTCTCGCGTGAGCCGGGGCAAGGGGATTGATGCGGCGCGCTGGCCGTCATCCTGAGGTGCGAGCGGCACGCCGCGAGCCTCGAAGGATGACATGACGTGACGGGAAGGGCCGTCGCCCTTCGAGGACCGCTCAAGAAGCGGCCGCCTCAGGGTGACGGCCCTTCCCGAGGCCGACAACGCCCTAACAATCCCCCGTGAAATGTGGCATAGGCGGATGATCCCTTCATCGCAGCGTGAGCCGACATGCCCGCACCGAAACCGCCCGCCTTCGAGACCCTCAGCCTCTATGCCGGCCAGCATCCGGACCCGGTGACCGGCTCGCGCGCGGTCCCGATCTACCAGACCACGTCCTTCATGTTCCAGGACGCCGATCATGCGGCGGCGCTGTTCAACCTCGAACGCCCCGGCCACATCTACACCCGCATCTCGAACCCGACAGTGGCGGTGCTCGAAGAACGCATCGCGGCGCTGGAAGGCGGCGTCGGCGCGGTCTGCACCGCCAGCGGCATGGCGGCGCTGCATCTCGCCATCGCCACGCTGGTGAGCGCCGGCGAGCACATCGTCGCCTCGTCCTCGCTCTATGGCGGCTCGATCAACATCCTGACCCACACGCTGCCGCGCTTCGGCATCACCACCACCTTCGTCAATCCGCGCGACCACGACGGCATGCGCGCGGCGATCAAGGACAACACGCGCCTCGTGATCGGCGAGACCATCGGCAATCCCGGCATGGAGGTGCTGGACATTCCGACGGTGGCGCAGATCGCGCACGACGCAAAGATTCCGCTTTTGGTCGACAACACCTTCGCCACGCCGTATCTGAGCCGGCCGATCGAACTCGGCGCCGACATCGTGATGAACTCCGCGACCAAGTGGCTCGGCGGCCATGGCATCGCCATCGGCGGCGTGCTGGTCGACAGCGGCCGCTTCAACTGGCGCGCCTCCGGCAAATTCCCGGTGCTGACCGAACCCTATGCCGGCTACCACGGCATCGTGTTCGACGAGCAGTTCGGCCCGATCGCCTTCATGATGCGCGCGCGCACGGAAGGGCTGCGCGACTTCGGCGCGTGCCTGTCCCCGACCAACGCCTTCCAGATCCTGCAAGGCATCGAGACGCTCGGCCCGCGCATGGACCGCCACATGCAAAACACCCAGGCGGTGCTGGACTTCCTCACCGCCAACAAGGCGGTGGACTGGGTGCTGCATCCCTCGCTGCAAAGCCATCCTGATCATGAACTGGCGAAGACCTTGCTGCCGCGCGGCGCCGGCTCGATCATCTCGTTCGGTATCAAGGGCGGCCGCGCCGCCGGCAAGAAATTCCTCGAGTCGCTGCGCATGATCAGCCATCTCGCCAATGTCGGCGACGCCAAGACGCTGGTGATTCATCCCGGCAGCACCACGCATCAGCAGATGGACGCCGCGCAGCTCAAGGCCGCCGGCATCGGCGAGGAAATGGTGCGGCTCTCGGTCGGCATCGAGGCGGCGCAGGACATCCTCGACGATCTCGGCCAGGCGCTCCGCATCTCGCAGAAGGTTTAAGCCATGCAGCTCAAGGTCAACGGGATCGACACCTTCATCGCCTGCGGCGGCCGCGACTTCGATGCAAAGCTACCGACCGTGGTGATGCTGCACGGCGCGGGCTTTGATTCATCGACATGGTCGCTGCACAGCCGCTGGTTCGCGCATCACGGCTACAACCTGCTGGCTCCCGACCTGCCGGGCCACGGCCATTCCGGGGGCAAGCCGCTCGGCAGCATCGCGGAACTGGCGGACTGGACCGCGGCGCTGATCGCGGCAGCAGGGGCGAAGGACGCCTGGCTGATCGGCCAGTCGATGGGCTCGCTGATCGCGCTGGAAACGGCGGCGCGGCATCCCGACAAGGTGACGAAACTCAGCCTGCTCGGCACCTCCTCGGCGATGGCGGTGGGGCCGGAGCTGTTGCAGAACGCCAAGGACAACGATCCCGGCGCTATCGACATGATGTCGATCTGGGGCCTCGGCTTCCGCGCCGAGCTCGGCGGCTGCCCGCTGCCCGGCCTGTGGATGCATGGCGGCGCGCAGCGCGTCTTGAAGACCACCGCGCGCGACGTGCTGTTCACCGACCTCTCGGCCTGCAACGCCTATCAGGGCGCGCTGGATGCGGCGGCCAAGATCAAGGTGCCGGTGACGGTGATCCTCGGCGAGCGCGACATGATGACGCCGCAGAAATCCGGCAAGGCGCTGGCCGCCGCGATCGACGGCGCGCGCACCGTGGTGCTGCCCGGCGCCGGCCACATGATGATGCTGGAGCAGCCGGAACAGACGCTGGCGGCGCTGCGCGGATAAGACTTGCGGATGTGCAGGCGTTCCGCGCAAAGACGATCCGCGCGGCCATTGCGGAGAGGGTGACAGCATCAAGCGCGCTTGATCAGGTCACGCAGCGCCCCGGCGCCAGCGAGCGCGCCACTTCGGTCAGCATGCTCACCACCGGCTCGCAGGCCATGCGGGGCGTGCCGGCATTGCCGCGTGACGGCGGCGTCGGACCGGACCTGTCGGTCGCGCGCCGCACCGGTTTCTGTGTGACCACACGCACCAGCACCGAACTGTCGGTCATGCCGTCAACCTGAATCGCGAAAGTCTGGGATTCGATGCCGGTCTTCGTCACTTCGGCACGATCGGACTTGCCAAGACGGGCAACGGTCACCAGCGGCTGCTCCGTGCTCACTGGATTGGTGACGGCGGAAGCCACCACCGGCCGCGCCAGCCAGGCCGGCAACTCGCCACCGATTGCGAAAGGTGCTGCGGCGACCGTCAACGCCGCCGCCACGACTGCTCTCTGCACCGACAACATTTGAGACATCGCACGCCTCACCACTGCAATCCGCCCCGAGGGCTCCGACGTCAGTCACAACGTGCGAGGAAAGGTTCAGTTCACCGGCCTCCGTTTCACGTAACTGTGTCGAAGCTTTGCGATGACGTCGGAACCAATGGGCGGGGAAAAGCGTCTGTCTTCCAAGCCGGCTGTCCCCCTGCCCCTCAGAGCCGGCGATGCGGGGCGCGGTTGTGGTGATGCCAGCCGCGCCCCGTTTCTTTGCGTTTTGTTTGAGCTCTTTGAGTGGGGCTGGTGTCGGCGCGCGGCGATCATCGCGCCTGCCAAAACCAACCGCGCGCTCGCGCCGGGCGGGCGGCGAACGCGCGGGGGAATAGCTCCGCTCGATTTTGCGGAAGCGGAAAGCCGCCTCAGGACGCCGCGGCGCGCGGCATCCGGTTGCGGGAGTTGCGCTGGAAGAACAGCGCCTGGCTGGCAACCGCCGAGACCATCGCCGGCTGGAACGGCTTGGAGATCAGGAACGCCGGCTCCGGCCGCTCGCCGGTGAGGAAACGTTCCGGATAGGCGGTGATGAACACCACCGGCACCTCGAACGTCTTCAGCAATTCGTTGACGGCATCGAGACCCGAGCTGCCATCGGCGAGCTGGATGTCGGCCAGGATCAGTCCAGGCTTCTTGGTCTTGGCCAGCGCCACCGCGTCGGCATGGGTACGAGCCACGCCGATGACATTGTGCCCCAGCTTCTTCACCAGGCTTTCAATATCCATCGCGATGAAGGTCTCGTCCTCGATAATGAGGACGTCGGTGGCGATTTCCGCCGCCAGCTCCTGGCCGGCTTCGTCCGCCAGCTTGCGAACCTCGGCGACGTCGATCTGCAGGATGAAAGCCACTTCCTCTTCCGAGAAGCCTTCCAGCGACAGCAGAAGGAACACTTGCCGGGGTAACGGCGTAATATTAGCGAGCCGGTGCTCGGAGGCATTCAACATCGGTGCGGCGTCGTCATTGATCGACACCGAATTCCAGATCTGGGTGAACAGCCGGAACAGGCCGGCGCGCGCCCCCTGCTGCTCGTTCAGCAGCGCTGGATCTTCCAATAATGCTTCAAGCATGGCGCCGACATACGCGTCCCCGGAGGCTTGGCTCCCTGTCAAAGCGCGAGAGTAGCGCCGCAGCAGCGGCAGGTTCTCAGCAACGAGCTGTGATCGGGACATCCCCACTCCTTATCTGTGCATGCACGCCGGAGACCCGCTCGGGCTCCGGTCGGCCAGACTACGTGTCAGTCCGATAAAAGTTCCACGACGATCGGAACTTTAAAAGATTTCCCGCATTACCTCGCCGTGAACCGTAGCGTTCGGCGGCTCGCTGCCGGAGAAATTCCTTCGCAAAACGAAAGAGTTAGACGTTTTGGAAGCTTGGAACAAACCCATGAAAGATGTGAAGAAGCCGGGCAAGCAGGGTGGCCTGAATGCGGAGATCCAAGCCCGCATCGGGCATCAGCTTCGCGCGATGTACGACGAGGTCGTGCGGCAAGGCGTTCCCGATCGATTTGCTGATTTGATTCGGAAGCTCGACTCTCCGGAGGCGGATCTCGCGATCAAACAACAAGACGGGAGGGAGTAATGCCTCTCACCAATGAACTTCGCGACGACATCTTGGCGGCCGTCCCCAGTCTGCGCGCCTTCGCCATCTCGCTCAGCGGCAACGGCGACCGTGCCGATGATCTGGTGCAGGAAACGCTGCTGCGTGCCCTCGCCAACATCGACTCGTTTCAGCCTGGCTCCAACCTGCCGGCATGGCTGTTTACGATCCTGCGCAACCTGTTTCGATCGGACTACCGCAAGCGCCGCCGCGAGGTGGAGGATGCCGAAGGCAACTATGCCAAGACGCTGAAATCGCAGCCGGGCCAAAATGCGCATCTCGAATTCGAGGAGTTTCGCGCCGCGCTCGACAAGCTGCCGCAAGATCAACGCGAGGCGCTGATCCTGGTCGGCGCATCCGGCTTCTCTTACGAGGATGCCGCGGCGATCTGCGGCTGCGCGGTCGGCACCATCAAGAGCCGCGTCAACCGCGCGCGCTCGAAGTTGAGTGCCCTCCTCTATGTCGACGGCGCCGAGGACTTCGGTCCCGACAACACCGTGCGCGCAGTGATCAGCGGCAGCGGCAACGGCTAACGGCCAGAGCGTGATGGGCTGAGTTGCGGCCACACCATCCGAATGTCAGAACGACATTTATTGTGTGCGCAGGCTGTTTTACGCGCAGCTTCGTCCCACAAAAATCGTCGTCCCCGCGCCGGCGGGGACGAGGGCAGAGGATGAGACGCGGCTTATGAGGCGGCGGCCCTATCCCGCAAGGTCAAACCGATCGCGGCTTCGAGATCGGCGATGGCTTGTTCGCCCGACAGCACCTTGATGGTGGTCATCCCCATCTCCCGCGCCGGTTTCAGGTTCACGCCGAGATCGTCGAGATAGACGCAATTGGCCGGATCGACACCGAGTGCGTCAATCATCATGCGATAGATGCGCGGGTCGGGTTTGCGCAACCCGATCTTCGCCGACTCGATGACGTGATCGAACAGCGCCATCACTTCAGCGACGTAGATCGAGCGTCCGTCGGCATTTCTGATGGCGTTGTTCGGCAGGTTGTTGGTGATGCAGCCGGTCTTGAAACGCGCCTTGATCCGCCGCAGCGCCTCGACCATCTCCGGGCGCAAGTCGC
>DATMSE010000122.1:0-5998 GCA_035565575.1 Xanthobacteraceae bacterium | reverse complement strand
ATCCACGCCTTTACGACATCACAAAGACGTGGATGGCCGGGACAAGCCCGGCCATGACGATTTTCTTATGAAAAGCCTGGTTTCATCGACCGAAATCGGGCGAAGCCATCAAGATGGCTTCGCCATCTCCGTCAGCCGCGCGGCGTACCGCGCCATGAGGTCCACCTCGAGGTTCACCTCGGAGCCTTGCTGCCAGCCGCTCAGCGTGGTGACCGACAGCGTGTGCGGGATGATCAGCACCGAAAAGCGCGTGTCCGCCACCGTATTCACGGTGAGCGAAACGCCATCGAGCGTCACCGATCCCTTCGCGGCAATGAAGCGCGCCAGGTCGCGCGGTGCGTTCAGTTCGAACCGCGCCATATCCGGCAGATCGTCGCGCGCGACGATGGTGGCAATACCATCGGCGTGACCGGCGACGATGTGGCCGCCGAGTTCGTCACCGATCTTCAGCGCCCGCTCCAGATTGAGCCGCGTCCCCGCCCGCCAATGCTGCGCGGTCGTCATGCGCAGCGTTTCGGCGGCAGCGTCAACATCGAACCAGGTTCGATCGCCCTCCTTGCCGGACGCGACGACCGTCAGGCAGACGCCGTTGCAGGCAATCGAGGCGCCGTCGGCAATGGTCGCTTGATCGTAACGGCACAGAATCCGCAGCCGATGCAACTGTCCCTGCGCGACAGGCTTCAGGCTGGCGATCTCGCCAACGTCGGTGATGATCCCGGTGAACATTCAAACTCGCTCGTAAATCGTCAGCGTATCGTTTTCCAGCATGTCGCTAGCACGGATGCGCAGCGCCGGCGACTGCGTGATGGCGCTGAGCGGCAATGCGCCGAGCGCGGGCACGCCATCCGCGCCGATGGCCTGCGTCCCCCGCAACAGCCAAACCTCGTCGACCAGATCCGCGGCGACGAACGACGCCGCCACCTGCGCGCCGCCCTCCACCATCAGCCGCGTCACGCCACGGCCGGTCAACGCCCGAAGCACCTCACCGAGATCAAGGCCGTTTTCGGCGGCGCCGACGCGCAAAACCTGCGCGCCAGCCGCGCCCAACTTGGCGGCCGCCGACGCTTCTGCAGTATCCGATGTCATGACCCACAGCGGCACTTCCCGCGCGGAATGAACCAGCCTGCTACCGCCCGACAAGCGCAATGCACGATCCAATACGACACGCGCCGGCGAACGCGTGGCCATCCCGGGCAACCGGCAGGTCAGGAGTGGATCGTCCGCACACGCGGTGCCGCTGCCGATCAGCACAGCATCGCATTGGGCCCGGAGCAGATGCACACGCGCCCGTGCCGCCTCACCGGTGATCGCGATCGGCGTACCTCCCGCGCCCCCGATCTTGTCGTCCGGTGACACCGCGAGCTTGAGGATCACATGCGGCCGCCCGTCCCGAACGCGACGGAAATGTCCCGCATGATCGCGCGCCGCCTCCTCCGCACAGGTCCCGACATCGACCACGATGCCGGCGGCGCGGAGCCTCGCATGGCCCTGTCCCGCAACCTGCGGATTCGGATCCTCGATGGCGGACACCACACGCGAAATGCCGGCCGCGATAATCGCATCCGCGCACGGCGGCGACTTGCCGACATGGGAACACGGCTCCAGCGTCACATACAGCGTCGCGCCGCGTGCGGCGGCCCCGGCCCGCGCCAGGGCCTCGGGCTCGGCGTGCGGCCGCCCGCCCGGTTGCGTCCAGCCTCGCCCGACAATGACGCCGTCCTTGACGACGACCGCGCCAACAGCGGGGTTGGGCGCGGTACGACCCAAACCGCGACGCCCAAGCGCCAGCGCCAACTGCATGAAGCGGCGGTCACGCGCCCTGGCCTCTCGCGCCTTCTCCGCATACTGATCCTCCAGCAGACGGAAGATCATTTGCGGACCAGCGCCGCCGGCGTCTCCTCGTCGCCGGACAATTCGCCGAGCACGGTCTTGAAGTCGCGCGCCTCGCGGAAGTTACGATAGACCGAAGCGAAGCGCACATAGGCGACGTCGTCGAGCTTGCGCAGGTGCTCCATCACCGCTTCGCCAATGGTCTCCGACGAAATTTCCGCCTCACCATTGCTTTCCAGCTCGCGCACGATGGCTGATACCATCTTCTCGACGCGCTCGGCATCGACCGGCCGCTTGCGCAGCGAAATCTGGACCGAACGCACCAGTTTGTCGCGGTCGAACGGCACGCGTCGCCCGTTGCGCTTGATCACGGTCAGTTCGCGCAGTTGCACCCGCTCGAAGGTGGTGAAGCGGAAGTTACATGCGAGACAAACGCGCCGCCGCCGGATCACCGACGAGTCTTCGGTCGGCCGGGAATCCTTCACCTGCGTATCGAGACTGTTACAGCTTGGGCAGCGCATCAACGCGCCTCCTCATGTTGCGTCATGGCCGGGCATAGCCCCTCGATAACCTTGTCGCTTCGCTCGCCTACGTCCCAGCCATCCACGTTTGCGTTGCGTCTATCGTCAAGACGTCGATGCCCGGCATAAGCCGGGCATGACAGCTTCATGCCGTGGCAAACCGTATCATCACTGATAGATCGGGAAGCGGCTGGTCAGCGCCTTGACCTTCTCCTTCACCGCCGCCTCGACGCCCGGCGCGCTGCCGTCGGCCGATTGCGCCACCGCATTGAGCACCTCGGCGATCATTCCGCCGACCTGCTTGAATTCAGCGACGCCGAAGCCGCGAGTCGTGGTCGCCGGCGTGCCGAGGCGCAGACCGGACGTCACGAACGGCTTCTCGGGATCGAACGGGATGCCGTTCTTGTTGCAGGTCAGTCCGGCGCGCACCAAGGCCTTTTCGGAGATGTTGCCCTTCAATCCCTTCGGACGCAGATCGACCAGCATGAGATGATTGTCGGTGCCGCCGGAGACGATCTCGAATCCATGGCCGCGCAGCGTCTCCGCCAGCGCCTTGGCGTTCTCGACCACGTTTCTCGCATAAACCTTGAAGTCCGGCTGCAGCGCTTCCTGGAAGGCCACGGCCTTGGCAGCGATCACATGCATCAGCGGACCACCTTGCAGACCGGGGAAGATCGCCGAATCCAGCTTCTTGGCAATCGTTTCGTCGTTGCACAGGATCAGGCCGCCGCGGGGACCACGCAGCGACTTGTGCGTCGTCGTGGTGGTGACGTGCGCATATGGCACCGGGCTGGCGTGAACGCCGCCGGCGACGAGTCCGGCGAAGTGCGCCATGTCCACCATGAAATAGGCGCCGACGCTGTCGGCGATCTCGCGGAAGCGCTTGAAGTCCCACGCCCGCGAATAAGCCGAACCGCCGGCGATGATCAGCTTCGGCCGCACCTGCTCGGCCTGCTTCGCCACCGCATCCATGTCGATGATCTGATCCTCGCGGCGCACGGTGTAGTGCGCGGGCTTGAACCACTTGCCGGACATGTTGACCGGCGCGCCGTGGGTGAGATGCCCGCCGGCTGCAAGGTCGAGGCCCATGAACGTGTCGCCGGGCTGCAGCAATGCCAGGAAGACCGCCTGGTTCATCTGGCTGCCGGAGTTCGGCTGCACGTTGGCGAAGTTCGCCCCGAACAGCTTCTTGGCGCGCTCGATGGCGAGGTTTTCCGCGACATCCACCCATTCGCAGCCGCCGTAGTAACGCCGGCCCGGATAACCTTCGGCATATTTGTTGGTCATCACCGAGCCCTGCGCTTCGAGCACGGCGCGGCTGACGATGTTTTCCGAGGCGATCAGTTCGATCTCGTGGCGCTGACGGCCCAGTTCGCCTTTGATCGCGGCCGCAATCTCCGGATCGGCGTCGGCCAGCGGCGCGGTGAAAAACGTATCAGAGGCGGAAGCGGCTTTTGCGGATGAGCTCATCGGCAATATCTCCACCGCCACAGCCTCGAGCGAGGCGCGGGCGGTATAGGGGAAGAGGTCGGGTAACGCGCGTGCCCTTACCACATCCGGCTCGCCGTCGCCAAGGTTTTGCGGTTCCATCAACGAGAGGACCGATATCTGGTGGGCAGCACCGGAAATGCAAGATGGTGGGCGCGATCCCACCTCCGCGAGCGCAACCGCTGGTCGACTTCACGTCACAAGGAAAGTCTGCCATTGTTGCCGCACTCGCGGTGCGGGTCAGGAGCGCGAACTCAGAACGCTCGAGCAAGTCGCAGTTTCGGGGATTAGCGGGCCGTTCGGGCCAAGCACGTCGATCTCGGAAGGCATGGGCTCCGCCATGCGCAGCGACATTTATGACCTCAACTCGAACAGGAATCCCGGCGCTCCGGACAGCGGAGTCCCGCGCCGGCTCGCGGCCATCGTTGCAGGCGACATCGCCGGCTACAGCCGCCTCATGCAACTCGACGAGGAAGGAACGCATGCACGGGTCAGGCGAATCGAGCGTGAGCTCGTCGAACCCACAATCCGCGAACATCACGGGCGACTGATCAAGACCACGGGCGATGGCTTCATCGCCGTTTTCGACAGCCCGGTCGAGGCCGTGCGGTGCGGCATCGTCATCCAGCAGAACATGATCGGACGCAATGCCGCACAATCCAAGGCTCACTGGATCGAGTATCGCATCGGTATCAATCTCGGCGACGTCATCATCGAAACCGACGACGTGTTCGGCGACGGCGTCAACGTCGCTGCACGGCTCGAAGGCTTGGCGGATCCCGGTGAGGTCTTCATCTCCGGCGGCATCTACGAGCAGATCAAGCACAAGATCGTCTGCGGCTATGAATCGCTTGGCGACCGCAAGGTGAAGAACATCACCGATCCGGTGCGGGTCTATCGCGTTTTGCCCGACCCATCCGCATTCAAGCGGCGACGGACGCAGAAGCAGGGCATCGTGGTTGTTACACTGAGTTTGATCGTGTTGACGCTGGCAGGCGGGGTCATCTGGTATCTGACGATGCAGACTCGCAGCCGTCTGACGCAACTCGCAACGACATCCGCGCCAGCCTCCCGGCCGGCTGAGACATCAGGCATCGCCAAGTCCGCAGCCCCCAATTCGCCCGGCGCGAAAGCGGCGCCGGCGCCGCTGGTCAGCGAACCGGCAGCGCAGCAGCAGGCCAAAGCCTCCATCGCATCCCCTGCCGCGACAGCGACGGCCATCGCGCCGATGACCTCATCGCCGGCTGTCCCGCCACCGCTCGAGCCGGAGATGGTCTCGCTGCCAGGCGGCAGTTTCGCCATGGGCAGCAACGAGGATGCTTCCGAGCGACCGGTGCATCAGGTGACGGTGAAGCGCTTCGCGATCGGCAAATATCCAGTGTCGGTACGCGAATGGAATATGTGCGCAGCGGCCAAAGCCTGTGCATTTACGGCGAGCGGCCCCGACAATGCGCCGGCCGGCAATCTCAGTTGGAGCGATGCCAAGCAGTTTACGGCCTGGCTCGCGGAAACGACCGGCAAACCCTATCGCCTGCCGACGGAAGCCGAATGGGAATACGCCGCGCGCGGCGGCACCAAAACCCGATACTGGTGGGGAGACCAGTTGCAGCCCGATCTCGCAAGCTGCAAGAACTGCACCCAGGTTGCCAGCAACGAGCCACCGAGCAAGGTCGGCAGTTTCAAGGCCAATCCGTTCGGCCTCTACGACATGGGCGGCACGGTCGACCAATGGGTCGAGGACTGCTTCCACAAGAACTATCAGGGCGCGCCGACCGACGGCGGTGCCTGGCTTGAAGACGGCTGCTCCTCGCACGTGTTGCGGTCCGGCTCATGGCGCAACGACGCGCGCTATGTCCGGCCCTCGAACCGCGACGGCTATGACACCCATGTCCGCTACCCGACCCACGGCTTTCGCATCGCGCTGACCTTATAGGCCGCCCCGGATTCTGGAAGGATCGTGCCATGCCCCTGACCCGACGCACGCTGCTTCAGGCCACAATGCTCGCTCTTCCCGGCGCTACCTTTGACACCTGCACTGCTCTTGCAAAAGGGAAGCCTGCGCCGAAGGACGCGCTCCTCTACTTCGTCTGGCCGCAGGATGGCGCCGTCATCAAAGGCGCCTTCTGGTGCCGGTTCGGTCTGCGCAATATGGGCGTGAC
>DATMSE010000121.1:0-15612 GCA_035565575.1 Xanthobacteraceae bacterium | reverse complement strand
CAGGGGCACCTGCGCCAGCAGATCACGCGCAGGGCGCGTCCGTTCATCCTCGAACTTCAAATATTGCTCGGCGCTCCAGTCGGCCATGCATCGACCCCGTCTGCTTGCAGGTTTAACGGCTTACCGGAAACACTGGCGGATTGCAAACCTGTGTATATATTCATAATATACAAAAATGATCGACTTTGGCCGCATTGTCGGATTCGAATGGGACGATGGCAACCGCCGCAAAAGTGCGGACAAGCAAGACGTCAGCCCGGCGGAAGCCGAACAGGTCTTTCTCAATAAGCCGCTCTTGCTTTTGGACGATACGGAGCGCAGCGCAATCGGCCAACGGTTTCACGCTTATGGAAAGACCCCTACCGGCCGTTTACTACAGATCGCCTTTACGTTGAGACAGGACGCAACAATGCTACGGATTATTTCCGCCCGTCCAATGAGCGCAAGGGAGCGCGCACGCTATGGCAAAGAAACTTAAGCGGGTTCCCAAATTTGAGAGCGAAGCCGCGGAACGCGCATTTTGGGAATCTCACGATACAGCTGATTACTTCGACCTAAGCAAGGCGGTTCCGGCACGTTTGCCCAATCTCAAGCCTTCGACAACGGCGATTTCGCTGCGGTTGCCGGTAAGCCTGCTGGAGCAGATCAAGATCGCCGCCAACAAGCGCGACGTGCCGTATCAGTCGCTGATCAAGATGTGGCTGGCGGAGAAGGTGGGGTAAACGCCCCACCCCATTTTACACTTCACTCAATTCCAGACGCCGCTCGATTCGCTCAACGCGATTGTCGAGCCGATCCATGCGATTGGACAGATTGGCGTACTGACTTTCAAGAATACCGAGGCGGCCCTTTACTTCGCGCATGTCGTCGCGCACCGCATCGACGGCAGTCCGAATATGACGCAGATGCTCCAGAACAGTATCTGTCATGGTCACTTTCGCAATTCGGCTTCAAGCTAGCATGTTTTTTGTCACCGCGTCAGCTTCTTGTACTTCACCCGGTGCGGGATGATGCTGTCCTGGCCGAGGCGGCGCATCTTGTCCTTCTCATAATCCTGGAAGTTACCCTCGAACCATTCGACGTGGCTGTCGCCTTCGAAAGCGAGGATGTGCGTGGCGATGCGGTCGAGGAACCAGCGATCGTGGCTGATGACCACGGCGCAGCCGGCGAAGTCCTCGAGCGCCTCTTCCAGCGCACGCAGCGTGTCGACGTCGAGATCGTTGGTCGGCTCGTCGAGCAGCAACACGTTGGCGCCCGAGCGCAGCATCTTGGCGAGATGCACGCGGTTGCGCTCACCGCCCGACAGGCTGCCCACCTTCTTCTGCTGGTCCGCGCCCTTGAAATTGAATGCCGAGCAATAGCCGCGCGAGTTCACTTCCTTCTTGCCGAGCAGGATCTGGTCGGTGCCGCCGGAGATTTCCTCCCACACGGTCTTGTTGCCATCCAGCGCGTCACGCGACTGATCGACATAGCCGAGATGCACGGTCTCGCCGATCGTGATGGTGCCGGCATCCGGCTTTTCCTGTCCGGTGATCATCCGGAACAGCGTGGTCTTGCCGGCGCCGTTGGGCCCGATCACGCCGACGATGCCGCCGGGCGGCAGCTTGAAGGTGAGATTGTCGATCAGCAGCCGATCGCCGAACGATTTCGACAGCCCCTCGAAGTCGACGACATTGGCGCCGAGCCGCTCCGCCACCGGAATGATGATCTGTGCGGTCTGGGTCTGCTTCTCGCTGGCCTTGGCGAGCAGTTCCTCATAGCGCTGGTAGCGCGCCTTGGATTTGGCCTGCCGTGCCTTGGGCGAGGCCGCGATCCATTCCTGCTCGCGCGCCAGCGTGCGCTGATGCGCCGCCTCCTCGCGGCCTTCCTGCTCGAGCCGCTTTTGCTTCTGCACCAGCCACGACGAGTAGTTGCCCTCATAGGGAATGCCGCGGCCGCGATCGAGTTCGAGAATCCAGCCCGTCACGTTGTCGAGGAAATAGCGATCGTGGGTCACGATCAGGATCGCGCCGGGATAGTTGCGCAGATGGCCTTCGAGCCACGACACCGACTCGGCGTCGAGATGGTTGGTGGGCTCGTCCAGCAGCAGCAGGTCCGGCTGATCGAGCAGCAGGCGGCACAGCGCGACGCGGCGGCGCTCGCCGCCCGAGAGCTTGGTGACGTCGGCATCGTCCGGCGGACAGCGCAGCGCATCCATCGCCTGATCGACCTTGCTGTCGAGATCCCACAGGCCCTGCGCCTCGATCTCGTCCTGCAGCTTGGTCATCTCGTCCGCGGTTTCCTCGGAATAGTTCATCGCGAGTTCGTTGTAGCGGTCGAGGATCGCCTTCTGCTTGGCGACGCCTTCCATGACGTTCTCGCGGACCGTCTTGCTCGGATCGAGCTGCGGTTCCTGTTCGAGGTAGCCGACGCGCGCGCCCTCGGCGACCCACGCCTCGCCGGTGTAGTCCTTGTCGATGCCTGCCATGATCTTGAGCAGCGTCGATTTGCCGGCGCCGTTGACGCCGAGCACGCCGATCTTGGCGTCGGGGTAGAACGACAGGTGGATGTTATCCAGCACCTTGCGGGTCGGATAGGCCTTGGTCAGACCCTGCATGAAATAGATGAACTGGCGCGCCATCGTGTTCCTTGAACCCTTGAAGATCGGGACGTTGCGGGATTGGGGAAGATTTAGCCGCTCATGTAGCCATCGCGTGGCGAAAGGGCAACTGCGGCGTTAAGCCTTCGCAAACCCTAATGAAAGACGAGTGGCCGGCGCCCGATTTCCAACCGGATTTTAATCATTGTCGATGAAATTACGACCTTGAGCTCATCGTGACCTGCAGCACAGAGCGGCGCGATGAGAGGCGACAGAGTGCGTCCCATGGCTACCATCATCACCTCCAAGCCGGCCGCGCCGGCAGTCACCCGACAGCAACCCGCCACCGGGCCGTGGCGCGAAATCGTCGACTTCTTCCGTCAGTTCATCGTCGCGGCGTTCCACCCCTATCGCCCCGAGCAGCACTACATGCGCGGCCCCGGCCCCGCCTGCAAGGCCAAGCGCGAGCCGTTGGCTCACCGCCACCTGATCTGAGCGCGGCTTCCCGCCCGTTATTGCGTCGGCACCGATTGCGCGCGACGATGGCAGGCGAGCGGCATCGATTCCGATGCCGCGCCATCACCAGACGGGCTCCGCGATGACACGGCTGCGCTGTGCAATTCTCGACGACTATCAGAACGTCGCGCTGAAACTCGCGGACTGGTCGCGCATCGCCGACCGCGTCGACGTGACGGTATTCGACAAACCGTTCCTCAATGCCGCCGAGGCCATCGCAGCACTGCAGGATTTCGAGATCGTCTGCGCCATGCGCGAGCGCACCCCGTTCCGCGCCGATACGATCAACGCGCTGCCGAAGCTGAAGCTGCTGCTCACCTCAGGGATGCGCAATGCCTCGATCGATCATGAAGCCGCAAAGGCCTGCGGCGTGACCGTGTGCGGCACCGCTGCGATGGGCGGCCCCACCGCGAGCCTCACCATCGGCCTGATGCTGGAACTGACGCGGCATATCGGTTTCGAGAGCGCGCGCATGAAAGCCGGCGAGCGCTGGCAGACGACGCTCGGCGAGGACATCGAGGGCAAGACCCTCGGCATCGTCGGCCTCGGCAAGCTCGGGCGGAAAGTCGCCGCCATCGCCAAGGCCATGGGCATGAATGTCATCGCCTGGAGCCAGAATCTCACGCCGGAAGCCTGCGCCGAGGCCGGCGTCAGCTATGCCGCCAAGGACGAATTGATGGCGACGGCGGACGTCATCAGCATCCACGTCATCCTCAGCAAGCGCACGCGCGGGCTGATCTCGCGCGACGATCTCGCCCGCATGAAGCCGACGGCCTATCTCATCAACACCGCGCGCGGGCCGATCGTCGACGAAGCGGCGCTGCTGGATGTCCTGCAGCGGAGGGCGATCAAAGGCGCCGCGCTCGATGTGTTCAGCGAGGAGCCGTTGCCGCGCGACCACCCGCTGCGCAGGCTCGACAACGTCGTGCTGACGCCGCATCTCGGCTATGTCACCGCCGAAAATTATCGCTGCTACTACGGCGAGATGGTCGAGGACATCGAAGCCTGGCTCGCCGGCGCGCCGGTGCGGGTGATCGGCTAAGGCACCGTCCGCGAGATGTCGTCACCCTGAGGTGCTGTCGCGCAAGCGAGAGCCGCGAAGGGCGACGACCGCCATTCTTGGAGGCTCACGGCGTGCCGCTCGCCTCTCAGAATGACGCCCGTAATCGCGGACATCCCAAACAAAAAGCCCGGCGCAAAGGCCGGGCTTTTTGCTTTTCAATTTGCGGTCAGGTCTGGCGCTCAGCGCACCGTGACCGGCGCCGGCAGCGGAGGAACCACCGTGGGGGCGGTACCGGCGGCCACGCCCGGCGCCTGCGCCTGGGCCACCGTGGCATCGGACGGCGCAGGCTGCGGCGCGGCATGTCCCGACGCATTTGCTCCCGACGACGCCGCGGACTTGCTGCTGCCAGGCCAGACGACCACGCGCGTGCCGACCTTGGCGCGCTCGAACAGGTCCTCGACGTCTTCGTTCAGCATGCCGATGCAGCCCGAGGAGACGAACTTGCCGATGGTCGACGGCTGGTTGGTGCCGTGGATGCGATACACGGTGGAGCCGAGATACATCGCGCGCGCGCCGAGCGGATTGCCGGGGCCGCCGGCCATGAAACGCGGCAGGTAGGGCTGACGCTCGATCATCTCTGCCGGCGGATGCCAGTCCGGCCACTCCGCCTTGCGGCTGATCTTCTGCACGCCGGTCCAGGTAAAGCCGTCGCGGCCGACGCGAACGCCGTAGCGGATCGCGCGGTTGTTGCCGAGCACGTAATAGAGGTAGGTGTTCGGCGTATCGACAATGATGGTGCCCGGCGGCTCCTTGGTGACGAAATTGACCTCCTGCCGGCGCAGGTTCGGCGGCAATTTCGCCTCGCCGCCCTGATCGGCTTCCGGCTGCTCGTCCGGCGGCAGCGCCGAGAGCGACGTCGGCTTGCCGTCGCTACCCATCGGCATTGGCGGAACCGATCCGGTGACGGATCCCTGCCCGCCATTGACGCCGGCCGGAGGCCGCATGCCATCAGCATTGCCATAGCCGGAATTGCCACGGTCGGAATAGGCCGGCGACGGCGTGTACGGGCGTCCGTAACGCGGGTCGTCGGGCGACATCACCGGGCCCTGCGGCGCCGCTTGATGCGAATAAGTCGGCGCGCTGCCGGCAGGCCGGCCATAACGCGGATCGTTCGGAGACAGGATCGGACCCGGCGAGGACAGCGCGGTCGAATTGTCACCGCGCGTCGGCACGTCGTCGGCATCGTCGAAGTTCGGCATTTCGTCCATCGGGCTCGGCTGGGAACGGTAGCCCTGCTGATAGCCGCTGGAAGCCGGCGCGTAGACCGCGCCAGAGGGCGACTGCGTGTAGCTTTGAGCCGAGGCCATGGAGCCCGCGGCCGCGCAGAACGCGCTCGCCGCTAAAATCGTGAAAGAGGTTCTGATCATCATCGCTGTTTTATAGTCCCAAGCCGACTCCGGATCGTTAACGCCAGATCGCTCACGATAGCGGCGCATTCAAGACGAAAGCGGTAGATTCGGCCCGGAATCGGTCACATTTGCGCAATCCCGGCCAAACGTTGCCCGGAAGCCTCACCTCGTCCGATGGTCCGGCCATGGTTCATCTATGGAACCTGCAAGACCCTCTTGCAAGGTTGCCTCGCCCTGTCGCTGTAACTTTCGGCGAAGCGGGCGGTCACGCTACACTGCCCGGAGCACTGATTCGCCGGTACGCCGGCACCCTGTTCTCACCCGCGTAACCCAGACGACGCACAGCTTCCGCAGACGCCTGCGAGGACGGATCGACATTCATGCTTCCCGGCTTTCGCTTTCTGTGTGCCGCCGTCGTGCTGTCGGTTTCGACACTGGTGTTCGGTCTTGGCGCGGCGGCGCTGCTGCGCGCCGCTCATGAACAGTTCGCAAGCCTGCCGGCGCTGACACCGGCGGCGCCGGCCATGCCACCGCCTGCTGTCGCGGCGGAGACGACGCCGCCCACAGCCGCGCTGCCGACGCTGGCGCTCCTGCGGACCGACGCTTCTCCGGTCGAGACCGAATCCGCCGCCCGCCCGGCCCCGGCGCGCGAGGCCGCCGCCGCGCCCGTTGCGATATCGCCGGCCGCCGAAGCGCCATCCGCGGACCCGAAAATCTCCGCTCCGAACCCGACCGCAACAGAGCCTCCCGCAGCCGTCGCCGCAGACCGCCAAATCCTGGCGACGGATCATCCAACCGAGGCCGTATCCGCATCGGCTGCGCCGGCTGCCGCTGCGGCCGCACCAATCGAAAGCGCCCCTGCCACAGACAAAGCCGAAGCTGCGGCAACCGTCGCGAACGAAACTGCTATCCCGCCGGGCGCACCGGAGCCGGCCAAGACCGCGGAGGCGAAGGCTGCGGAGGCAAAGCCCGCGCCGGCGGCCGAAACACTGTCGCCCGCCGAAACGCCGGCCGTCGCTGCAGCAGCAATCGCTCAGTCACCGGCACCGGCGGCCAGCAGCAGGGATTCGGCTCCGGCCGCGACCGCAGCACCGGACATTGACGTCCTGCCTCCGGAACCGACCAAACAGGCAGCGAAACCCGAGCCGGTCGTGCAGAACTCACTCACCGAAGCCCGGCCGGCGCCGATCGCGCCTGCCGACGCCCCGATCAAGACCGCGATGCTGGCCCCGGCCGAGCCGATCTCCTCAGCAACCGCCGAGCCGCCCGTCGCGATCACCGGGCCGATCCCGCTGCCGCGCTCGCGAGAATGGGCGCTGGCGCAGTCGCACGCGGCGCACCGGCAACCGGTCCGCAAACGCGCCGCCGCCGTGCGGGCACGGCCGCGCCCCGTCGTGCGGCAACCGGTCAGGCCGCAAACGCAGGCACCGGCGAGCGCGCCAAATCTGCTGTTCCCGTTCGGTCAGTAGCGATCCGCAGGACTATTCGCGAGGCGATCCGGCCTTCAGTTGGTTTGACAGCGCGATGGGATCAGGCCGGGCCCGTCGCCACCGGCGGGCCGTCCTGCAGGCCCCACTCCGACCAGGAGCCGTCATAGAGCGCGGAGCCCCGCACGCCGAGGCGATAAAGCGCCAGCGTCAGCACCGCGGCGGACACGCCGGAGCCGCAGGTGGTGACCACCGGACGGGCAAGATCGAGCCCCGCGGTCTCGAACGCCTGCCGCAATTCGGCGACGGGCTTCATCGTGCCGGTCTCGGCATCGAACAGCAGGTTGTAAGGCAGGTTGCGGCTGCCGGGAATGTGACCCGAGCGCAGACCGGCGCGCGGCTCGGCGACGCTGCCCTCGAAACGGCCGCTCGCCCGGGCATCGATCACCTGCTCCGCTTTCGTCTCGAGATTGGCGACCATCTGGGCTTTGCTGCGGATCGTGCGCGCATCGAGCGTCGCCGCGCCGTAGCGGCCCGGCTGCGGCTTGGCGTCGCCCGCCTCCACCGCGCGGCCCTCGGCGCGCCACTTCTTCAAGCCGCCGTCGAGGATCCTGACATCGCGATGGCCGAACGACAAAAACATCCACCACGCGCGCGGCGCGGCGACCCAGCCGCCGGCGTCATAGATCACCACGGTGTCGTCATCGGAGATGCCGAGCGCCGCCACGTCGCGCGCGAACTGCGCGCCGTCGGGATACATATGCGGCAGAGGCGACGCATGATCCGACACCGCATCGATGTCGAAGAACGCCGCGCCCGGAATATGCGCGCTCCGGAAATCGTCGATCGGCAGCGGCAGCACGCCGGGCATCTTGAACGTCGCATCGATCACCTTGACGCGCGGATCGCCCAGATGCGCCGCCAGCCATTCGGTGGAGACGAGCGGATCGTCGTTGGTCGAAGACATTGCGCGAACTCCCATCCGCCATCGTCATGCTCGGCACAAGGCCGGGCATGACGGAAAGACCAGTCGCAACTACTTCGCCTTCGGCACGACCTTCTCGACCGGCTCGCCGGCATCGCGCCAGGCGGTGAAGCCGCCGCCGAGATGCGCCACCGGCTTCAGGCCCATGTCCTGCGCGGTCTTGGCGGCGAGCGCCGAGCGCCAGCCGGAGGCGCAATGGAAGATGAACTTCTTGCCTTCTTCCTGGAAGATCGGCTTGGCGTAAGGGCTTTCCGGATCGATCCAGAATTCCAGCATGCCGCGGGTGCAGGAGAACGAGCCCGGGATCTTGCCTTCGCGCTCGAGTTCGCGCGGGTCGCGGATATCGACGATCACCGCCTCGCCGCGCGCGACCGCCGCCTTGGCGTCGGCGACACTCATGGTCTCGATTTCCTTGTTGGCTTCCTCGAGCAGCTTCTTGATACCGCGGGTGATCGTCTGCGCCATTATGTCGTTTCCTTCCCTTTGTCCCGGACGCGGTGCGGCGCCCTTGCGCTGCTCCGCAGAGCCGGGACCGCCACGAATGCCAACCTTCGAACGGCCCCGGATCAGCAGCGCACCGCTTCGCGCTGCGCCGCGTCCGGGGGCACTCTGGTTTTACCTCACCAGTTCTTTCATCGCGCCTTCGAGTCCTTCGATCGTCAGCGGGAACATGCGATCCGAAAACAGCCGGCGGATGATCGTGGTGGACTCCGAATAGTCCCAGTGTTTCTTCGCCACCGGGTTAAGCCAGACCGCGTGCGGATAGGTCCGGGTGATCCGCTCCAGCCACACCGCGCCGGCTTCCTCGTTGACGTGCTCGACCGAGCCGCCCGGCACCATGATCTCATACGGCGACATCGACGCATCGCCGACGAACACCACCTTGTAGTCGTGCGGGTATTTGTGCAGCACGTCCCAGGTCGGCGTGCGGTCGGTGAAGCGGCGCTTGTTTTCCTTCCATACCCCCTCATAGAGGCAGTTGTGGAAGTAGAAATATTCCATGTGCTTGAATTCGGTCTTCGCCGCCGAGAACAGTTCTTCGACCTGCGCGACGTGACTGTCCATCGAGCCGCCGATGTCGAAGAACACCAGCACCTTGACCGCGTTGCGCCGCTCGGGACGCATATGCACGTCGAGATAGCCATGATTGGCGGTTTCCTTGATGGTGGTATCCAGATCGAGTTCGTCCGGTGCGCCGGTGCGCGCGAACTTGCGCAGCCGCCGCAGCGCCACCTTGATATTGCGGATGCCGAGTTCGACGTTGCCGTCGAGGTCCTTGAACTCGCGCTTGTCCCACACCTTCACGGCGCGGTTGTTGCGGTTCTTCTCCTGCCCGATCCGCACCCCTTCGGGGTTGTAGCCGTAAGCGCCGAACGGCGAGGTACCGGCGGTGCCGATCCATTTCGAGCCGCCCTGATGGCGCTTCTTCTGCTCCTCGAGCCGCTTCTTCAGCGTCTCCATGAGCTTGTCCCAGCCCATGGCCTCGATCTGCTTCTTCTCTTCCTCGGTGAGATACTTTTCCGCGAGCTTCTTCAGCCACTCGGCGGGAATATCCGCCTTCTCCATGGCGTCGAGCAGATTTTCGAGCCCCTTGAAGGTCGCGCCGAACACGCGATCGAACTTGTCGAGATTGCGCTCGTCCTTCACCAGCGCGGCCCGCGACAGGTAATAGAAGTTCTCGACGCTCTGATCCGCCAGATTGGCGTCGAGCGCCTCCATCAACGTCAGATACTCCCGCAAGGTGACGGGGACCTGGGCATCGCGCAGCGACGTGAAGAACTGTAAGAACATAACCAGCAGATTGCCCGCCGGGGCGCGTTCGTCAAGGGGCGAGGCGGCCAGGACCACCGCGACGAGCGGTGACCAGATGCGCGTGCCCTGCACGGCGCGCACTGGACCTCTCGGGTTTTTCAACTAGAGTTACCGGGCGCTTAGGCGCCACTCGTCTGCGGCAACAAGGGATATGACCATGGGGATTGAATCTATTATCGTCTGGCTCATCGTTGGCGCCATCGCCGGCTGGCTCGCCGGACTGATCGTCCAGGGCGGCGGCTTCGGCCTGCTCGGCAATATCGTTATCGGCATTATCGGCGCCGTGGTCGCGGGCTGGCTGTTGCCGCAACTCGGCATCAATCTCGGCACCGGCGTGATCCGCGCCATCATCAACGCCGCGATCGGCGGCATCATCGTACTCGTGATCCTGTCGTTGATCCGGCGGGCGTAGGTTTTTTATAATCCGGCAGCGGCCGCCGCAGGGCGGTCGTTGCATGTTCGGAGGAGCGCAGCATTCCTCCCAATGAAAGCAGCAAGGCAATTATCAATGAAGTTTACCGGCACCCAAGACTACGTCGCGACCGAGGATCTCAAGGTCGCGGTCAACGCCGCCATCGTGCTCGAACGCCCGTTGCTGGTGAAGGGCGAGCCCGGCACCGGCAAGACGGTGCTGGCCGAGGAAGTCGCCAAGGCGATCGGCGCGCCGCTTCTGACCTGGCACATCAAATCCACCACCAAGGCGCAGCAGGGCCTTTACGAATATGACGCGGTCTCGCGCCTGCGCGACAGCCAACTCGGCGACGCCCGCGTGTCCGACATCTCGAACTACATCAAGCGCGGCAAATTGTGGGAAGCCTTCACCCATGCCAAGCGCCCGGTGCTTTTGATCGACGAGATCGACAAGGCCGACATCGAGTTTCCCAACGATCTGTTGCAGGAACTCGATCGCATGGAGTTTTACGTCTACGAGACCGGCGAGACGATCAAGGCGAAAGAACGCCCGATCGTCATGATTACCTCGAACAACGAGAAGGAACTGCCGGACGCCTTCCTGCGCCGCTGCTTCTTCCACTACATCAAGTTCCCCGATCAGGAGACGATGGCGCGGATCGTCGACGTCCATTTTCCGGACATCCAGAAGCGGCTGGTGCAGGAGGCGCTGAAGATCTTCTTCGAAGTGCGTGACGTGCCGGGCCTGAAGAAGAAGCCGTCGACCTCCGAACTGCTGGACTGGCTCAAGCTGCTGCTCAACGAGGAATTCTCCCCCGAGCAACTGCGCGAGCGCGACCCGCGCAAGCTGATCCCGCCGCTGCACGGCGCGCTGCTCAAGAACGAGCAGGACGTCCATCTGTTCGAACGCCTCGCCTTCCTCAATCGCCGCGAGGTGTGAGCTAATCAAGTTGTCGTCATGCCCGGGCTTGTCCCGGGCATCCACATCTTAATGGTTGCGCAAATGAAGAACGTGGATGGCCGGAACAAGTCCGGCCATCACCAGCATAGAATATGAGGCGCCCATGAACGTCCAATCCCGGATCGAAGCCGACAACACGCAGAAGACCGAACACTTCGACGTCCTCATCGTCGGCGCCGGCATTTCCGGCATCGGCGCCGCTTATCACCTGACGACGCAATGTCCTTCCACCCGCTTTGTGATCCTGGAAGCGCAGGATCATTTCGGCGGCACCTGGTGGACACACCGCTATCCGGGCATCCGCTCCGACAGCGATCTCTATACCTTCGGCTATCGCTTCAAGCCGTGGGTCGGCGCGCCGATCGCCACTGCCGCCGAAATCCTGAAATACATGGGCGAGGTGATCGACGAGAACGATCTCGCCAAGCACATCCGCTATCACCATCGCATCCTCAGCGCCGACTGGTCCAACGCCGACAACCTCTGGACCATCATCGCCGAGCGCAGCGACACCGGCGAGCGGCTGCGCTTCACCACCAACTTCTTCTGGATGTGCCAGGGCTATTACCGCCACACCGAGGGCTATACGCCGGAGTGGCCGGAGATGGCGTCCTTCAAGGGCACGATCGTGCATCCGCAGAAGTGGCCGGAAGATCTCGACTACAAGAACAAGAAGGTGATCGTGATCGGCTCCGGCGCCACCGCGGCGACCCTGGTGCCGAACATCGCCGACGATTGCGCGCACGTCACCATGCTGCAGCGCTCGCCGACCTATTTCCGCGTCGGCCGCAACGCCATCGAGATCGCCGACGAACTGCGCCGGCTGCAAGTGGACGAAAGCTGGATTCACGAAATCGTCCGCCGCAAGATTTTGTACGAACAGGACGCCTTCACGCGCAAAACCTTCAAGGACCCGGAGGGCGCGAAGCAGGACCTGATGGCGGGCGTCGTCGCCTATCTCGGGCCGGATTTCGACATCAAGACCCACTTCACGCCGCGCTATCGGCCGTGGCGGCAGCGCATCGCGTTCATTCCCGACAGCGACCTGTTCAAGGGCATCGCGGCGGGCAAGGCGTTGGTCGTCACCGACGAGATCGAACGCTTCACCGAGACCGGCATCCTGCTGAAATCCGGCAAGACGCTGGAAGCGGACATCATCGTCACCGCCACCGGCTTCAATCTGCTGGCGACGGGCGATATCGCGTTTGCCATCGACGGCAGGCCGCTCGACTTCGCCGACACCGTGACCTATCGCGGCATGATGTTCACCGGCGTGCCGAATCTGGTGTGGATCTTCGGCTATTTCCGCGCCAGCTGGACCTTGCGCGTCGATCTGGTCGCCGACTTCGTCTGCGCATTGCTCAACCACATGAAGGCGATCGGCGCGCGCAAGGTGACGCCGACCCTGCGCCCCGAAGACAAGGACATGCCGCTGCTCGACTGGATCGACCCGGAGAACTTCAATCCGGGATACATGATGCGCGGCATGCATCTCTTGCCGAAACGCGGCGACAAGCCGGAATGGCAGCACAACCAGGACTACTGGGCCGAGAAGGACGAATTTCCGAAGATCGACCTCAAGGATGCCGCGTTCGTTTACGGGTAGAAGAGCGGGCGTTGATGCATGCATGCGTCATTGCTCTGAAGAGCCAGAGTCACATAAATCCGAAAGCATCTCATTCGTCATGGCCGGGCTTGTCCCGGCCATCCACGTCTTGATTGCTTGTTAAGTCCGTGAAAACGTGGATGCCCGGGACAAGCCCGGGCATGACGGTGCTTAGGCGCTCTCCAGGGCCTCCTTCCCCCGGATGAAATCCGACGCCTTGTCGGCAATCATCATCGTGGAGGCGTTGAGGTTCGCGGAAATCATGCGCGGCATGATCGAGGCATCGACGACACGCAGACCTTCCAGCCCGTGCACGCGCAGCCGGTCGTCCACCACCGCCCATGGCGCGCTGGCGGGACCCATGCGGCAGGTGCAGCCGGGATGGAACGTGGTGGTGCCACGCTCGGTCGCAGCGGCGAGAAACTCGTCATCGGTTTGCACACCGGGCCCCGGAAAATCCTCGCGCTCGTAATATGGCGCCAGCGGCTGCGAGGCGAGCAGCCGCCGCGCCAGTTTCATGCCGGCAACGACGACGCGGCGATCGAGCTCCGCATCGAGATAGTTGGTCTGGATCAGCGGCGCCTCGAAGGGATCGCTCGAGCGGCAATGCACGTAGCCGCGGCTCTCCGGCCGCTGCTGCCATGAGGCGACGGTCATGCCCGGCTCGTCCTCCAGCTGACCCTGCACGCCTTCCTTATAGCTCGCCGGCGTGAAGGTGAGTTGCAGGTCGGAGCTCTCCGTCGTCTCGCCGGAATGCCAGAAGCAGTAGACCATGGTCGGCGACAGCGCGAGAATGCCGCGCCGCGTCGTCGCCCACTTGATCGCTTCCAGCGCCAGATTGATGCCCCGCGCGCGTTCGTTGATGGTCTTGATGTTCTTCACCCGCGCCACCGAGCGCGGCGCGTAGTGATCCTGCAAGCCTTCGCCGACGCCGGGCAACGCGTGACGTACTTCGATGCCGAGCGAGTGCAGCAGCGCCGGATCGCCGACGCCCGAGAGCTGCAGCAGTTGCGGCGAATTGTACGCGCCGCCGGAGAGGATCACCTCCCTGCGCGCCCGCACCTCGTGCATCGCGCCGCCGCGTCCGCCCTTGGCGTAACGCACGCCGACCGCGCGCTTGCCGTCGAACACCACATTCGTTGCGTGCGCGTGCGTGATAACGCGGACGTTGCCGCGCTTGGTCGCCGGATGCAGGAACGCCGTCGCCGAACTGACGCGGCGGCCGTTGTGAATGGTGCGCTGGGCGTAGGACACGCCTTCCTGCGTCTTGCCGTTGTAATCCGGATTGCGCGGAATGCCGAGGCTCACCGCGCCGGCGATGAAGGCATCGCACAGCGCGTCGCTCCAGCCGATGTCGGTGACGGTCAAGCCGCCGTCGCGGCCGCGATAGGCGTCCTCGCCTTCGCCGATGCGGCGCTCGAGCCTGCGGAAATACGGCAGCACGTCGGGATAGCCCCAGCCCCGATTGCCGAGTTGCGCCCAGGTATCGAAATCCTGATGCTGGCCGCGATTGTAGATGTGGCCGTTGATCGAACTCGATCCGCCGAGCGTCTTGCCGCGTGGCGCGAAAATGCGGCGGCCCGCCGTTCCCGCCCCCGGCTCCTGCGAGTAGCACCAGTTGATCCTGGGATCGTAGAACGTCTTGATGAAACCGGCCGGCAGATGGATGTACGGGTGCCAGTCGCGCGGCCCCGCCTCCAGCACGCAGACCGTGACGCCGGCGTCCTCGCTCAAGCGGTTGGCGAGCACGCATCCGGCGGAGCCGGCGCCGACGATCACATAGTCGAAGGTGTCCATCGCTGTCCGGTGCTACCGCACGCGCTCATTGAGTTGATACGTCAGATGCGCCTTCGCCGTCGGCCACTCCGAGGCGATGATGCTGAACACCACGGTGTCGCGCAGCGTGCCGTTCGGCGAGATGCTGTGATTGCGCAGGATGCCGTCCTGCTTGGCGCCGAGCCGCTCGATGCCGCGCCGCGACTGGTGATTGAAGAAGTGCGTGCGGAACTCGACCGCGATGCAATCGAGTTTTTCGAATGCGTGCGTCAGCAGCATCAGTTTGCACTGGGTGTTGAGCGGCGTGCGCTGCACCCGCTTGGCGTACCATGTCGAGCCGATCTCGACGCGGCGGTTCGGCGCATCGACATTCATGTAGGTGGTCATGCCGGCGATTTTTCCATCGGCGTCCTTCACCGTGAACGGCAGCATCGCCCCTTTCTCCTGCAGGTCGAGGCGGCGGGCGATCTCGGCCTCCATTTTGTCCGGCGCCGGGATCGCGGTGTACCACAGCTTCCACAGCTCGCCGTCCTTGACGGCCTCGATCAACCCGTCACGATGGGCATGCGACAGCGGTTCGAGCGAAGCGTGTTCGCCCTTCAGGGTCACAGGTTGCAGCCACGGCATCGGTTGTCTTTCGATTACTTGTTCAGGAAATTCAGCGGCAGGCCGCCGCGCGGCCAGTCCATCGCGATCAGTTCGCCGCGGCCGGACAAGGTGATGTAGGCGGTTTTCAATTCAGGCCCGCCGAAAGCGATGTTGGTGGTGACGCGGTCGCCGGTCTCGACCTGCTCCACGAGTCTGCCGTCCGGCGCGATCACCGAGATGCAGCCGGAGATCAGCGTGGCGACGCAGATATTGCCGGAGGCTTCCACGGCCAGCGAGTCGAACATCTGGTAGCCGCCGAGGCCGCAGATCGGCTTGCCGCGCTCGCCGCGATAGATCACGTCGCCCGGCTTCACCTCGCCGCGCGCCGCGAGATCGTAGGCCCACAGCCGCGCCGTCGGCGTCTCCGCGACATAGACGGTCTTTTCATCCGGCGACAGGCCGATGCCGTTGGCCGGCAACATGCCGAACACCGCTTCCACCACTTCGCCGGCGTTCGGCTGCATGTAGTAGACCGCGCCG
>DATMSE010000120.1:0-13745 GCA_035565575.1 Xanthobacteraceae bacterium | reverse complement strand
ACGGCGTCGCTTCGCTCGCTTCTGTCCCGGCTATCTACATTTTTGAGCCAGACTAGAGCTATTTTGGATTGAATTGAATCGTCACGGATGCGGAAGGATTCCCTCTCCCCGGCGGGGAGAGGGAGCGCGCATCGTTTCGTGGCAAGCAGTTCTATCGAAACCAAAAACGCTCTAAAACAGCAAGTAGGTCCATCAAGAAGCCGCCAAGCTCTCAATTCTCGTCATTGCGAGCGAAGCGATCCAGAAAGCCACGAAGCAAGGAGTGGATTGCTTCGTCGCCTTGCTCTCGCAATGACGGACGAGATAACGGCAGCGGGAATGACCTCGCAAACCGCCTCAGCCCTTCACCGCCTCGGCCGCCGCAATCGCGGCCATGTTAATGATGCCGCGGCTCGTCACCGTCGGCGCCAGCACATGGGCCGCCTTGCCGGTACCCATCAGGATCGGGCCGATCGGCAGGCCGTTATTGGTCTCGGTGAGCAGGGTCAGCGAGAGGTTGGCGGCCTCCAGATTCGGGAAGATCAAAAGATTGGCTTCGCCGTTGAACGCCGGGTTCGAGATGTAGCCCTTGCGCAGGTTTTCGTTGATGGCGAGATCGCCCGGCATCTCGCCCTCGACCAGCAGATCGGGCGCGACCGCTTTCAGCTTGCGATAAACCTCGCGCATCTTCACGGCGGAGGCGGCATCGCGCGAACCGAACGCCGAATGGCTGAGCAGCGCCACCTTCGCCTTGATCTTGAAGCGGCTCATGTGATCGCGCGCCTGCAGCGTGATCTTCACCAGCTCGTCGGCGTCGGGATCGGCATTGACGTAGGTGTCGGCGAGGAAGAACGTGCCGCGCGGCATGATCAGCACCGACAGCGTCGACAGATGCGACACGCCATCGGCCAGACCAAGGACCGATTGCAACTCCTTCGCATGACCGGAGAAGTCGCCTTCCAGCCCACACAGCAGCGCGTCGGCTTCGCCGCGATGCATCGCCAGCGCGCCGATCGCCGTGGTGTTGGTGCGCACCACCGCCCGCGCACGGTCGATGGTCACGCCGTTGCGCTCCTGCAGGGAATGGTAGAGCGCGACGTAGTCGCGATAGCGCGGATCGTCCTCCGGATTGATGATCTCGATATCGCCGGTGCGGAACGGAAGGCCGAGCCGCTCGCAGCGTTGCTCGATCACCGTGGGCCGCCCGATCAGGATCGGCCGCGCGATGGTTTCATCGATCAGCACCTGCGCCGCCCGCAGCACCCGCTCGTCCTCGCCATCGGCAAATGCCACGCGAATGCCCTTGCCGAGCGTCTGCTCGATCATCGGCTTCATCACCAGGCCGGAGCGGAAGACGAAGCGCTTGAGGCTGTCCTGATAGGCCAGCATGTCGGTGATGGGACGGCGCGCCACGCCGCTGCTCATCGCCGCCTGCGCCACCGCGGGCGCGATGCGCAGGATCAGCCGCTGATCGAATGGCGAGGGAATCAGGTAATCGCGCCCGAACGTCGCCGGCGCGCCGTTGACCGTCGCCTCCAGTCCCGGCTCGTGCGCCAGTTGCGCGATGGCATAGGCGGCGGCGCGCTTCATGTCCTCGTTGATCACCGTCGCGCCGGAATCCAGCGCGCCGCGGAAGATGAAGGGGAAGCACAGAACATTGTTGACCTGGTTCGGATAGTCGGAGCGCCCGGTGCAGATCAGCGCGTCGGGCCGCGCCGCGATGGCGACTTCCGGCATGATCTCGGGCACTGGATTGGAGAGCGCGAGAATGAGCGGATTCGGCGCCATGTCGCGGATCATCTCCGGCTTCAGCGCGCCGGCCTGCGACAGGCCGACATAGATGTCCGCGCCTGCCATCACGTCGGCGAGTTCGGTCGCGTCGGTGTCCTGCGCGAACGCGCCGCGCCAGCGATCGACCGAATTGCCGCGCTTGGCGGTGACGAGGCCCTTGCTGTCCGCGATGAAGATGTTCTCGCGCTTGGCGCCGACCGCGATCAGCATGTCCATGCAGGCGATCGCCGCCGCGCCCGCGCCGGAGGTACAGATCTTGACGCTGCTGATGTCCTTACCGACCAGCTTCATCGCATTAAGCACGGCGGCGGCGACGATGATGGCGGTGCCGTGCTGGTCGTCGTGGAAGACCGGAATCTTCATGCGCTCGCGCAGCGTTTCCTCGACCAGGAAACAATCCGGCGCCTTGATGTCCTCCAGATTGATGCCGCCGAAGCTCGGCTCCAGCGGCGCGATGATGTCGATCAGCTTGGCCGGATCGTTCTCCGCGATCTCGATGTCGATGCCGTCGATGCCAGCGAACTTCTTGAACAGAACGGCCTTGCCTTCCATCACCGGTTTGGCCGCCGCTGCCCCTATATTGCCGAGGCCGAGCACAGCGGTGCCGTTCGAGATCACCGCGACGAGATTGCCCTTCGCGGTGTAGCGGTAGGCCTGCTCGGGATCGGCGGCGATTTCCTCGCAGGGCGCCGCCACGCCCGGCGAATAGGCCAGCGACAGATCGCGCGTGTTGGAGAGCGGCTTGGTCGCCGTCAGTTCGATCTTCCCCGGCTTCGGCAGCTCGTGAAAGCGCAGCGCCGCCGTGCGCAGATTGGCTTGGTCTTCTTCCAACACGTTCATTCCCCCGATATGCCGGCGGCCGCAGGACCGGCGCCGACATCAACAATGCCGATATCAATCGGCCGCCGGCTGGCAGCGAGCCCGGCCGGCGGCATACGACAAAAGTCTACCCTTCATCAGATCAAGTCAATCGGACCGCGCCGCCGACAGGCTGTCAGGGCGTGATCGCGCCGAGCGACCATGGCAGGGTGACGCCGCCGCGAAACACCACCACCTCGTCATCGTCGACGGCGACCGCCGGCATTACGCGGCTCTCGCGGCGCTCCAGAACAACGGTGCCGCTGTTCGGCGCCAGGCCGTAGAAGCGCGCACCGTTGAGCGAGGCGAAAGCCTCGAAACGGTCCAGCGCATTCTCCTCGTCGAACACCTGCACGTAAGTCTGCAACGCGGTCGCGCCGCCGAACACGCCGGCCGAGCAGCATTCGGCTTCCTTGCGCGTGCGCGGATGGGGCGCGGTGTCGGTGCCGATGAAGAAGCAGCTTTCGCCGGAGGTCGCGGCCTTGCGCAGCGCCAGGCGATGCCGCTCGCGCTTGGCCACCGGCAAGCAGTAGAGATGCGGCTGCAATCCGCCCTGAAAGATCGAGGTGCGGTTGATGACGAGGTGATGCGGCGTGATCGTCGCCGCCGCGCGCGCGGCATGCGCGCGCACGATATCCAGCGTCTCCGCCGTGGTGGCGTGCTCGACCACGACCTTCAGCCCGGGATGCCGCCTGAACAGCGGCAGCAGGCTTTGCTCCATGAACGCCGCTTCGCGGTCGAAAATATCGATCTCGGGATCGGTCGCCTCGCCATGGATCAGCACCGGCATGCCGATCTTTTCCATCCGCTCGAACACCGGCGCCAGCGCGGGAATATCGGTGACGCCGTGATGCGCATTGGTGGTGGCGCCGGCGGGATAAAGCTTGGCCGCGACCCAGACGCCCTCGGCATGGCCGCGCGCGATCTCGTCCGGCGAGGTGGCATCGGTGAGATAGCAGGTCATCAGCGGCTGGAAGTCCGAGCCTTCCGGCCGCGCCGCCAGAATGCGTTCACGATAGGCGCTGGCCATCGCCACGCTGGTCACCGGCGGCACCAGGTTGGGCATGATGATGCCGCGCGCGAACTGCGCGGCGGTGAACGGCAGCACGGCCTTGAGCATCGCGCCGTCGCGCAGATGCACATGCCAATCGTCCGGCCGGCGGATGGTGACCGAGGCGACCGGCGCGGCACCAGCGGCCGCCTTGTCGAACATCGCGTCGAGACTCATGCCGTCCCCTTGCCGTGGGCGCGCAACCGCGCGTTGGAAACACCAGCCTGTGTCATGCGAACGATGGTCCTCGAATGCTGCAAATCGTTGGCGGCATTATAGGCCGAACGACAACGCGCTTGAAACCCGGTTCGGGCCGCATCCAACGTTTCGCTCATCGGGAGAGCATTGTGATTTTGATGTGTCATTGCCGGGCTTGAGCCGGCAATCCATGTTTCAAGAAGATGGATGCGCGGATCAAGTCCGCGCATGACGCCGGTTGATTTGTCTGAGGCAGAAGGTCGCTACCGCCGTGCGCGACTGAGCCGATCGGCGAGAAATTCAATCAGCGCCTCGACCCGCGCCGGACGCGGCCCGCCCGGCGGCATCACCAGATGGACGGCGCCTTCGGTCTGCTTCCAGTCCTTCAGGATGACTTCCACCTGCCCGGCGGCGATGGCGTCCCCGACGATGAACTCCGGCAGATCGGCAATGCCGAGACCGGCGATCAGGGCCGGCAGCACCGCCTCGCCGTTGTTGACGCGCAACTGTCCCGACGGCCGTACCGTCGCCTGCTCCCCCGCGGCGTTGGTGTATTGCCAGAGGTTGGGCGTCGACAGATAGGCATAGGCGAAGCAGCGGTGCCGGGCGAGATGCATCGGATGCGTCGGACGGCCATATCGCTCCAGATAGGCCGGCGCCGCCACCGTGTAGCGCGGCATGGTGCAGAGGCGGCGCGCCACCAGCGAGGAATCCGGCAGGCTGGCGATCCGCACGCCGATATCGAACCCCTCCCCGACCAGATCGACCATGGCATCGCTCAGATGCAGATCGACCGAGACGTCGGGATATTGCGTCAGGAAATCCGGCAGCAGCGGCGCCACCACGTTGACGCCGAAGGTCATCGGCGCGGCGAGCCGTACCAGCCCACGCGGCGCCGCAGCCTGCGCCAGGGCCTCGCTCTCCAACGCCTCGCCCTCGGCCAGCAGGCGGGCCGCCCCGGCCGCCAGCGTCCGGCCGGCGTCGGTCAGCGCCAGCCGGCGCGAAGTGCGGTTGAACAGCCGCGCGCCGAGCCGCTCCTCCAGCCGCCCGACCGCCTTGGAAACGGTGGCCTTGGACAGCGCCAGTTCGGTGGCCGCCGCCGCGAAGGAGCGCAGTTCCACCACCTTGGCGAAGATTGCCAGCGCCTCGAAATCCGGAAGTTTCGACATCGCAAGTTCAGAAACAATGAGTTTCGACAGTTTCTATTTATACGCCATTGGGATGGACGTATCTAGTTCCCAACAGAGTTCGAACCCCCGTTCGACAGGAGTGCCCCCGATGATTGAACTTCGCCCCTTCAACACCCTCGGCGCCGCCGACCACGGCTGGCTCAATGCGCATCATCACTTCTCGTTCGCCGGCTACTACGATCCGAAGCGGACCAGCCATGGCCGTCTGCGGGTCTGGAACGACGACGAGATCGCGCCGAATTCCGGCTTCCCGCCGCACCCGCACGCCAACATGGAGATCATCACCTATGTCCGTGAGGGCGCGATCACGCATCAGGACTCGCTCGGCAACAAGGGCCGCACCGAGGCCGGCGACGTGCAGGTGATGAGCGCGGGCTCCGGCATCCGCCACGCCGAATACAATCTGGAGCCGGTCACCACCCGCATCTTCCAGATCTGGATCGAACCGGATCAGGACGGGGGCCAGCCCTGCTGGGGCGCCAAGCCGTTCCCGAAAGGCGACCGTTCCGGCAAGTTCGTGACGCTGGCCAGCGGCCTCAAGGGCGACGCCGACGCGCTGCCGATCCGCGCCAATGCGCGCGTCGTCGCGGCGACGGTGAAGGCCGGCGAAAGCGTCACCTACGCGCTCGACACGAACCGCAACGCCTATCTCGTGCCTGCCACCGGCGCGATCGAGATCAACGGCCTCCGCGCCGAGGCCCGCGACGGCGTCGCGATCCATGACGAGGCGGAGATCAAGATCACCGCGCTCGCGGATTCCGAACTGGTTCTCGTCGACGCAGCGTAACGCGAAAGCCGTCACCCTAAGGCGCATTGCGAAGCAATGCCTCGAAGGGCGACGGCGATCCTTCGAGGGCGATGCAGGTGCATCGCCGCCTCAGGATGACGCCGCCGCAATTCCTACCCCAAACCCTTCAATCAAACCGGAGCAACACAGATGGCAAAAGTCCTCGTCCTTTATTATTCCGCCTACGGCCACATCGAGGCCATGGCCAACGCCGTCGCCGAAGGGGCGCGCGAAGCCGGCGCCACCGTGGACATCAAGCGCGTACCCGAACTGGTGCCGCCCGAAGTTGCCAAGGCCGCACATTATAAGCTCGATCAGGCCGCGCCGATCGCCACCATCGATGATCTCGCCAACTACGACGCCATCGTGGTCGGCACCGGCACGCGCTTCGGCCGCATGTCGTCGCAGATGGCGAACTTCCTCGATCAGGCCGGCGGGTTGTGGGCCAAGGGCGCGCTGCACGGCAAGGTCGGCGGCGCCTTCACGTCGAGCGCGACCCAGCACGGCGGCCAGGAGACCACGCTGTTCTCCATCATCACCAACCTCCTGCACTTCGGCATGACCATCGTTGGACTGAACTACGGCTTCGCCGGACAGATGGGCGTCAAGGAAGTGACCGGTGGCGCGCCCTACGGCGCGACCACCATCACCGATGGCGACGGCAGCCGCCAGCCCAGCGCCAACGAACTCGCCGGGGCCCGCTATCAGGGCCGCGCGATTGCCGAGACCGCGATCAAGCTGCACGGCTGATGCAGGATCCGCGGCGGCGGAAATGCCGCCGCCGCTTCACATGCACTGCCGGCATGGCTGTCGCTCGCTTGCGGACGTTCTCCGGCGCGAGCGCCACGCCTATCTCCGCGAGCGTTGAGGAGACGACTGCCGTGATCGAACTGCTTTATCTGTATCAGCTGGCCCGCAGCCCAGTGCAAATCATGGCGCGCAAGGTGCTCTGCCGCAGCCGCCACTTCATCTCGCGCGGCCAGCATAAATGTCCCGATCAGTAACGGGCCATTCAGCGCAAATCAAAAGCCCGCCTCATCGGCGGGCTTTTTTTTTGCATCGATCCGGATGAAGCGATCACGACGCCTGCTGCAGCGCGCTGACATCGTTCACCGGCTTGTTCAGATGAACATGCGTATCGACATGGTCGATCCAGCTCACCGGCACCAGATGATGCCGCCCGTCGGGCGAACTGGATTTCGTCAGCTTGACCTGATCGCTGCCCTCCAGATGATCGACTTGCCCGATCTTCTTTCCGGTCGAATCCAGCACGTCCATATGTTCCTTGATCTTCGACATATCCATCGCTGTGCTCCTGCTCGTTGCCTGATTATTCAACAACCGGACGCGGCCGCTTCGGTTGCGCCTCACCGAAAATTCCACATCAGCACCACAAAGCTGGAACCGACCTTGCATGAAGCGGTTACCGAGGACGTGTTCTCTCGGGAGATGGATAATGGACAAGGATCGGATTGCGGGTGCCGCACAGGACGCCGCAGGCAAGGCAGAAGGCGCGTTCGGCAAGGTGATGGGCGATACCCAGACGGAAGTTTCGGGCCGCGCGCGCGAGGCGGCCGGCACCGTGCAGAATGCCTTCGGACAGGCGAAGGATGCCGCACGCGATATCGGCAACGCCGCCAGCAACCTGGCGCAGGATGCGCTCGACGCTGGCAACGACTACTATCGCGACGGCACGCGGGCCGTTGCGGCCAAGGTGAAAGAACAACCGCTGACCGCATTGCTCGCCGCCGGCGCGATCGGATTCACGCTCGCGGTGCTGCTGACTCGGCAGCCGCGCCGCCGGCAGTGGCGCGATTATTATCGCTAGCGGACGATTGCGCGATCGTGGCGATCCCGTGGAGCCGGCTTCACGGGATCACATGATCGTTGCTGGAACACGCGCGCGGTATCCGCGACAATGCCGCTCATGACCGATTTGCTGCGACGTTGCGCGATTGCCCTCGCGCTGATCACGCTGCCGCTGTCCGCGTGGGCGCAGGACGTACCCCACTCTGACACCCCGCCGCAACACCAGGACTCCTCCCGCGCCAAGAGTGAGCGTAGCGGCGTGCTGGACCTGCTGCCGGCGGACGCGGTGAGTGAGCGCGCGCTGGACCTCGAAGGACGCAGGCTCGCCTATACCGCCACAGCCGGAACCCTCAATCTCTACGACCAGAGCGGCCAGCGCTCCGCGGCGGTCTTCTATACCAGCTATGTCGCCAAGGATCAGCCGGACACGCGGCCGGTGACGTTCGTTTTCAACGGCGGGCCCGGCGCGGCATCGGCGTTCCTGCATCTCGGCCTGGTCGGACCTCGCCGGCTCGACTTCGGCCCGACCGAACGCGACGGCGCCAATGCCAACCTCGTCGACAATCCGCAGAGCTGGCTCGCCTTCACCGATCTCGTGCTGATCGATCCGATCGGCACCGGCTGGAGCCGCACAGCGAAGGCGGACGACGCCAAGAATTACTACGGCGTGCGGCAGGATGCGCAATCCATCGCCAAGGTCATCGCACTCTACCTGTCCCGTCACGGCCGCACCGGTTCGCCAAAGTATCTTCTCGGCGAGAGCTATGGCGGCTTCCGCGCGGCCAAAGTCGCCTCCACGCTGAGCGACGAGCAGGGCATCGTCGTCGCCGGCATCGTCATGCTGTCGCCGCTGATCGACGGCGCGCTGACCTTCGGCGGCAATCGCCTCGCGCTCGGCGCTGCCCTGCAATTGCCGTCGCTGGCGGCAGCCGAACTCGAGCGCCGCAACGTCTTTTCGCTGCAGGATGTGCAGGCCGCCGAGCGCTTCGCCTTGAACGACTATCTCACCACGCTGGCCGGGCCCGCGCCCAGCGGGCCGGCGGCGGACGCGTTCTACGGCCGGGTCGCCGAAATGACGGGCCTGCCGCTGGACGTCGTCAGGAAGCGACGCGGCTTCATTCGCGACGCCTACATCAAGCATCTGCGCGGCAGCGACCATGCGCTGGTCAGCCGCTATGACGTTACGCTGGCCGCGCCCGATCCGGACCCGGAGTCCGACAGCGCCCATAGCGACGATCCGGTGCTGGACGGGTTCGTCCGCGCCTATGGCGGGGCCTTCGCCAACTACGCGCGCAACGAACTGGGCTTCAAGACCGAGATGACCTACACGCTGCTCGCCGACGGCGTGAACGGCCGCTGGGACTGGGGCAACAGCGGACGCGCCATGGCCAATGTCGCCGACGATCTGCGCCAACTGCTGGCCGTCAATCCCTCGTTCCGGGTGATGATCGCCAACGGCTACAGCGATCTGGTGACGCCCTATGCCGCCAGCAAATACGTCGTCGATCACATCCCCGAGAATCTGGCCGAGCGCGTGACGTTCAAGGTCTATCGCGGCGGCCACATGCTCTACACCCACGCCCCCTCGCGCGAGGCATTCACTGCTGACGCGAAGACGTTTTATGCGCAAGGCACGGAGAGAAGGTAAGGACGACCACATGCCTGGGTTTGTCGTCATTGCGAAGAGCGCAGCGCCGAATCATTCCAGTTCTTCCTGAATTACGTTGCATTCCATTTGATCCGTCATGCCCGGCCATGACGACAATGGACCCGATCGTACTTCAATTCTCCGCTAAGGAACTGTATTGCTTCGCTGCGCTGGCAATGACGGTTGAATCATTCTCCCGCGAGACGACGGATCGCCTCACTGAGCGGCCGCGCGCCGGCGTCATAGTCGCGCCAGGCCTTTGTGGTCTTCAGCAGCTTCGGCACGGTGCGCAGCGTGAAGCGTTTGGGATCGAGGCCGGGGCGAACCTGGGCCCACGTCAACGGCATCGACACTGTCGCCAGCGGACGCACGCGCGGTGACAGGGGCGCCACCGCCGTCGCCATCCGGTCGTTGCGCAAGTAGTCGAGGAAGATCCTGCCCTTGCGCTGCGCCTTGGCCATCGTGATCAGGTAGCGGTCCGGCTGCTCGTCGGCGAGACGACTGCACACCTCCCTGGCGAAGGCCTTGGCCTCCTTCCATGTCAGTTTGTCTGATTTCGTCGCGGCCAGCGGCGTCACCACGTGAAGTCCCTTGCCGCCGGTGGTCTTGCAGAACGATTGCAGCCCGAGATCGTCGAGCCGCTGCCGCATCGCGTGGGCCGCCTCGATCACCTCATCGAAGTCGACATCGGGACCAGGATCGAGATCGAACACCAGCCGCCCCGGCACGGGCGGCGAATCCGGCGCATTATTCCAGGCATGCAGTTCAATGCCGCCCATCTGCGCCACCGCCGCCAGCCCTTCGACGCGGTCGATCTGCAGGTAGGGTTTGCGGTCGCCGGAGATGCTGACCATCTCCAGCAGATTGGACGCCCCCTTCATCGCATGGCGCTGGAAGAACGTCTCGCCGCCGATGCCATCGGGCGCGCGAACGATCGAGCACGGCCGCCCCTTGATGTGCGGCATCAGCCAATCGCCGACGGTCTCGAAATAGACCGCAAGATCGCGCTTGGTGACCGGCTCGCCGTCGCCGCCATCCGGCCATAGCGCCTTGTCGGGGTTGCTGATCGGCACGCCCATCACTACGCACGGCCCGCCAACCTTGGCCGGTGCGGCACGATGCGTCTTCCTGGTTGCGCCCTTCTCCGCCCGGCCTCGCGAAGGCGATGCCACCGGCGTCTCATCCGCCGCCGCCGGCCGCTCCGCCACCACTTCGTCCGCCGGTTTGTCCTGCCGCAGGCCCTTGAACGCCGCCTGCCGGATGTTGCCGGCCCCGGTCCATCCGGCGAACTCGATCTCCGCCACGAGCTCAGGGCGCAGCCAATGCACATTCGGCTTCTTGGCCGGCGCATTCTTGCCGCCGAACGGGCTCTGGCGCGCGGCCGCCGCCTTCAGCTTCGGCATCAGCCGCGTCACCACGTCGCGGCCGAAGCCGGTGCCGATATTGCCGACATAGACCAGATGATCGCCGCGATACACGCCAGCCATCAGCGACCGGAATTTGCCGCCATTGCTGGTCCAGGCGCCGAGCACCACCTCATGCCCGGCGCGGCATTTCGACTTGATCCAGTTGGTGGTGCGGCCGGACTGGTACGGCGCGTCCAGCCGCTTGGAGATGATCCCTTCCAGCGACATTCGGCAGGCGGAGCGTAGCACCGCATCTCCTCCCGTCTCGAAATGTTCGACGTAGCGGATATCGCCCTCGCCGCCCGCGCCGGTGGTCTTCGCCAGCAGTTCGGACAGCGCCGCCTTGCGCTCGCTGAGCAGCTGATCGCGCCAATCATGGCCTGCGGCAAACAGGAGATCGAACGCGAAGAAGATCAGTTCGTCGGTCTTGCCGTCGGAAAGCGCCGCCTGCAGCCGCGCGAAATTCGGCGCTCCCTGCTCGTCCAGCGCCACCACTTCGCCGTCGATGATGCAGTCGGGAAGTTTCTCGGCCGCCTTGGCGATGGCAGGAAACTGTGCCGTCCAGTCGAGGCCCTTGCGGGTTCGCAGCACGGCCGTGCCATCGGCCACGCGCAGTTGAATGCGATAGCCGTCGAATTTGATCTCGTGCCCCCATTCGGCGCCGGCCGGAGGCCGCTCGCGCGTGATGCAGAGCTGCGGATCGATGAACTGCGGCATCGCCCCGGGCGTTTTCGCCGCCGCCTTGCGCGGCGCGGGCCGACGCGGCGGCCGGGTCCCTCGCGCACGCGCCCGGCTCGGCTCCGTCGCACGGCCCGCCGTGCTCCGCTTGGCGGCCGTCCGCGCCGCTGCCGCCACGCCCTTGTTGGAATCCCATTCCGCGCTAGCCGACGCCCGGCCGCGCCCCTTCGTCATGAACGGATTCGGACCTTTCCCCTTGCCCGCGGCGATGGCATCCATGCTGCGGCCGGACGCGACGGAGGCGTCGTCGTCGAGAATATCGTTGGCCTCGCCCTCGCGGGCCGCATCGTCGCGATGCTTGATCAGCAGCCAGTTGGTGCGCTTGCCGCCGGTGCGATCATGGCGCATCCGCACCAGAACCCATTCGCCGTGCAGCTTCTCGCCCTCCAGCGTGAATTTGAGATCGCCTTTCTTCAATCCGCGCTCGGGATCGTCACTGGTCCAGTAGCCGCGATCCCAGATCATCACGGTGCCGCCACCATACTGGCCTTTCGGGATGGTGCCTTCGAAGTCGCCGTAGTCGAGCGGGTGGTCTTCCACCTCGACCGCGAGCCGCTTGTCAGCCGGATCGAGCGAGGGGCCGCGCGTCACCGCCCACGATTTGAAGACGCCGTCGAGCTCGAGGCGCAGATCGTAATGCAGCCGCGTCGCATCATGCTTCTGGATGACGAAACGCCGCTGCTTGCTGGCTTTCACCACCGCCTTGCCGCTCGGCTCGGCGGTGACGTTGAAATCCCGCTTTGCCCGATACCTGGCGAGCTTTCCCTTGGCCATCGCTCCTCCGCGCCGGTCACGGAACGAAAAGTTCCCACCGCGGTTAAAGTTCCAGCATCACCCAGGGGATTGCCATGGCACCGCGCGCGTACTGGAAAGGCCTGTTGAAGCTCTCGCTGGTGTCCTGCCCCATCGTCCTATACCCGGCGACCACGGCGTCCGAGCGCACCCACTTTCATCAGATCAACAGGAAGACCGGCCATCGGCTGCAGCAGCAGATGGTGGACTCCGAAACCGGCGAGGTGGTCGAGAAAGACCAGAAGGGCCGCGGCTATGAGCTGTCGAAAGGCAAATATGTCGAGATCGATGCCGACGAGCTCGAGGCCGTCCAGCTCGAAAGCACGCATACCCTCGAGATCGATCAGTTCGTCCCGCGCGAGGAGATCGACCCGCGCTATTTCGAGAAGCCCTATTTCATCGCGCCCGACGGCAAGACCGGGATCGACGCCTTCGCGGTGATCCGCGATGCGATGAAACGAGAGGACAAGGCCGCGCTCGCCCGCATCGTGCTGACCAACCGCGAGCATGTGATCGCGCTGCGGCCGCTCGACAAGGGACTGCTCGGCATCACCTTGCGCTATCCTTACGAGCTGCGCGACGAGGACGACTATTTCGACGACATTCCCTCGCCGCGCATTTCGAAAGACATGGTGGATCTGGCGGCGCACATTCTCGACACCAAGTCGGCGCGTTTCGATCCCAGCAAGTTCAAGGACAAATACGAGGCCGCGCTGAAAACACTGGTGAAGCGCAAGGCCTCCGGCAAAACCATCGAGGCTCCCGAACCGGAGGCGCGGCCCGACAACGTCATCGATCTAATGAGCGCGCTTCGCGCCAGCCTGGGGCGCAAATCCGCGCCGCGCCGCAGCCGAAGCACCGCGCGACGGAAAAGCACCAAAACAACGGCCCGGCGCCGAAAGGCGTCGTGAGCGCCTGAATCCAGGCTATCCATGGCACAGACATGATTTGGGCCGCACGGATGCGGCCCAAATCAATCGGATCAACAGCGCGAAAGCGACGGGCCGGGTTTCGGCTCGGCGTCCGAAACCCGGGTCGTCTCAAACCGCGTCCTTGGCAGCCTTGACCGGGCGCGCCCGGACAATCTTGCGTGCCGGCTTGGCCTTGAAGGTCATCGCCTCGCCCGTGAAGGGGTTGACGCCCTTGCGAGCCTTGGTGGCCGGCTTCTTGATCACGACGAACTTGGCAAAACCGGGAACGAGGAAGATGCCATTCTTCTTCAGTTCCTTGTGGCCGACCTCAACGAGCGTGTCCATCACGCCCTTGACGTCCCGCTTCGACAATTCGGTCTGCGTCGCAATCCGTTCGATCAACTGCGCTTTCGACATCTGGGTGGGCATTGTATCTCCTCTGATTCGCCCTCGTTATCACGCGAACCATATTGGAATGGCCCTGTAAAAAGCGGCATCCCACGCAAATTTGCACAGCTTTGTTTGCGAGAATCGCTATTTTAAAGGGGTTTGGCGCTGTTTTGGACCAGCGATGGCCGAAATAGCGG
>DATMSE010000119.1:0-9965 GCA_035565575.1 Xanthobacteraceae bacterium | reverse complement strand
ACCCCAGGCCTTCTTCTCGTTGTTGATGTCGACGCCGATGATCATGTCGGCGCCGACAAGGCGCAGGCCCTGGATGACGTTGAGCCCGATGACGCCCAGCCCGAAGACAATGGCCGTTGCGCCGGGCTCGACCTTCGCGGTGTTGATGACCGCGCCGATGCCGGTGGTGACGCCGCAGCCGATGTAGCAGACCTTGTCGAACGGCGCGTCCTCACGGATCTTCGCCACCGCGATCTCCGGCAGCACGGTGTAGTTCGCGAAGGTCGAGGTCCCCATGTAGTGATGGATCGGCTTGCCGCCGAGCGAGAAGCGCGACGTGCCGTCCGGCATCAGGCCCTGGCCCTGCGTGGCGCGGATCGCGGTGCACAGATTGGTTTTGCGCGAGAGGCAGGAGGGACACTGCCGGCACTCCGGCGTGTACAGCGGAATGACGTGATCGCCCTTCTTGACGCTGGTGACGCCGGGGCCGACATCGACGACGATGCCGGCGCCTTCGTGGCCAAGGATCGCGGGAAAGAGGCCTTCCGGATCGGCGCCGGACAAGGTGAATTCGTCGGTATGGCAGACGCCGGTGGCCTTGATCTCCACCATCACTTCACCTTCGCGCGGGCCATCCAGTTGCACGGTCGTGATCTCGAGCGGTTTTCCCGCGGCGACGGCAACGGCAGCACGAACATCCATGACGAATTCCCATTCTCTGTCGGTGTTATGTGAAATTGCGCGAGCGTCCCGCGCAAACCTCCATTGCCGCATAGCATAAGTTCGGGCACTGAGGGTCGCAAATGAATCATGATCCGGACCAGATTGCCGCGCGGCTCGCGCCGGCCGTGTTCGTGGTGCTGTGGAGCACGGGATTCGTCGCGACGAAATATGCGTTAGCCGGTGCTGAGCCGCTGACCTATCTGCTGATCCGCATGCTCGTCGTCGTCACGCTGATGGCGATCATCGTTGCAGCGTGGCGTCCGCGATGGCCGAACTGGACCGGCGTCGGCCACAGCGCGGTCGCGGGACTGTTGGTCCATGGTTTCTATCTCGGCGGGACCGCGGTTGCGATGGCGCATTCGGTGCCGGTGGGCCTGTCAGCGCTCATTCCCGGGCTGCAGCCGATCCTGACCTCGACCCTTGCCAATCGCTGGCTTGGCGAGCGTGTGACGTGGCTGCAATGGGCGGGGCTGCTGCTCGGCCTCACCGGTGTGGCACTGATCCTGCACGATCGTCCGCTGACCGGCGACGTCGGCTGGGGTTGGCTGGCCTCCGGCGTGGCCTTGATCAGCATCACGCTCGGCGCGCTGTATCAGAAGCGCTTCTGTCACGACATCGATTGGCGGACCGGCAATCTGGTGCAGTACGTCGCGGTGGCCGCGTTTTTTGCGCTTGGCGCCTGGTGCTTCGAGACTGGGGAGGTGAGGTGGACCCAGGAGTTCGTCCTGGCGGTGCTATGGCTTGCGGTCGTGCTGTCGATCGGGTCGATCGGCGTGCTGTATTGGCTGATCCGCCGCCGGGGTGCGACCCAGGTCGCAAGCCTGTTCTATCTGGTGCCGGCGGTGACGGCGCTGATGGCTTTCGAATTGTTCGACGAGCGGCTCGATCCGCTGGCATGGGTCGGCATGGCGATCTGTGCCGCGGCGGTCGTGCTGGTGTCCCGAAGATGAAGCCTTTCCGGCATGCGGTGCGCTCGCGCAATGAAAAGGGGCGCCGCAGCGCCCCTCGATAGAATGCCGTCCGCGACTGCTTACTTCGGCTGCGGCACGATGCGGATATAGGGCTTCGGCGACTTCCATCCCTGCGGATAGAGTTTCTTGGCTTCCTCGTCGCTGATGGAGCCGCCGAGGATGACATCCTCGCCCTGCTTCCAATCGGACGGCGTGGAGACTGCGTGCTTCGCGGTCAACTGCAGCGAGTCGATGGCGCGCAGCACTTCCTGCCAGTTGCGGCCGGTGCTCATCGGATAGATGAAGATCAGCTTGATCTTCTTGTCCGGTCCGATGACGAAGATGTTGCGCACGGTGGCGTTGTCGGCCGGCGTGCGCTGGCTGACGTCGCCCGACGCGCTTTCCGGCAGCATCTGATAGAGCTTCGCGATCTTCAGATCGGTGTCGCCGATCATCGGATAGTTCGGAGCTGCGCCCTGGGTCTCCTCGATGTCCTTGGCCCAGAGGTGATGCCGGTCGATCGGATCGACGCTGATGCCGATCAGTTTGACGCCGCGCTTGTCGAATTCCGGCTTCAGCCGTGCGACCGCGCCGAGCTCGGTGGTGCACACCGGCGTAAAGTCCTTGGGGTGGGAGAAGAAAACGCCCCAGCTGTCGCCGAGCCATTTATGGAAGCTGATGTGGCCTTCGGTGGTTTCGGCTTCGAAGTCAGGGGCGGTCGCGCCAATGGACAGTGTCATTTCTCAACCTCGTATCGATCAGTTCATCATCGAATTGATGGCAACGTTATATGCCTCGCGCTCTTCGAACGGAACCGGTTGCGGAAAAGGACAATATCTTTCTTTCCCGCGGGCGCGGCGCAGCATCTTTCTGTCGGCGATGCGAAGGTGCGACGAATTAACACCTACGGCATCGTGATCAATGTTGCCGCGATATTGCCGCCACCGCGCCGCACCGGCGCCGGAAGAGATTGCGATGGCTTTGAACCGTGACCCAGGTCACAGCGACACATCGGTCAATTGGTTAATTCACAGCCAGCATGACCGATTGTCGAAAGCCTTAACGAACGATTCACGCCCGCGTGGAATTGCTGGTTTGTACTAGAAACGAGAAACGCCATGTCTACCGCCAACGTTCCTGCCACCAACCCTATCGCCGCGATCGGCGCCATCGACATTGCCGCCATTGCCAGCCGCGAAGCCGCCGTTTCGGCGCTTGCCACGGTCCGCGACGGAGTGATTACGGGTGAGGGGCCGACAACCCGCGGCCGCGTGCACTTCTCCCGCACGCTTGATGCTGACGACGTGAACTGGTGCGTGCGCATTCTCACCGCAGCCGCGGTGGATGATGTGCCGGTGAGCCGGGCAGAGGCCGAAGCGCTGTTCGAAATCAACGATGCCGGCGCGGACCGTTACGACCAGGGCCTGTTCGACGACCTGCTGGCCAAGGCGGTGGTCCATCACGCCGCGGCTGCTTCCGGCCTGCCGGTGCCGCCCCGCGCCATCGCGTTGTCGCCCAATACAGCGATCGAGAGCTGGGCGCCCACCAGGGCGGTGGGTGTGAACATCGAAGTGCTGGAATGGATCTCCAGCCAGATGCGCGGCAAGCGCCGCTATAATCGCGCGCTGATGACGCTGGCCGCGATGCTGGTGGGTGCCGCGACCTTGCCGATGGTGCAGCAGCTTCCCGGAGTGATCGATCTCGGCATGTAAGCTGCCGAGCGAAGGTTTGGAACGGCGGGGTTAATGCCCCGCCGTTTTTTGTTGGCCGGCGTCCAGTCCGACCGTCCGTCCCGGAAAGCCGGCCGCGTCGAAATAGCGCTGCTCGCCGACGCGCTGGAACTGCAGCACGGTTTTCAATCCGTTGGCGTCAGGTTTTGAGCTGATCTGGCCGCGATAGGCCTTCGGCGTCGCGCCGTTCGGCATCGCTTCGGTCATGACGCGGCCGACCAGGCGACCTTTGTGCCGCGCCGACAAGCCGAGCAGCTTTGCCGCCGTCATGCCGATATCAGCATTGCTGACGGGCAGGTCGCTGACGAAGCCGGTTTTGAAATCAGGACCGATCGCCGCCATGAAGTTCATGGTGTCGCCCCGACTGAAGCTGCCGTGCATGCCCTGTCCCTGGCGCAGGACGGTGTCGGCCACTTCGACGGAGCACATCGCCGGCACGTCGCAGCCCGCCGAATAGGATCGGAAATTGACCACGATGGTCGGGCGCGGCAGTTTCGACGAGCCCTGGAGCGCGATGGTGGACATCGGCAGCGTGCCGGGGAAATTGCCGAGATCGTCATCGACGAACAGGCCGCTGACGTAATCCTGCTCCATCAGCGCGGCGATCACCTGCCGCGTCAGCTTGCGCTCCTTGCTCGGGATATAGATCAGGTCCGAGCCGCCGTTGGTGGCGACCACGACATCCGGCTTCTCGGGATTGCGTCCGATCAGTGCATTACCGGCCTTGGGATAGGTGTTGTCGCCGACCGGCGCGTTCCTGTTGTTGGGATCGTGCAGCGGCAGTTTCAATGCCTTCGACAGATCAATGGCGAGGAATCCCATCGGCAGGAAGCCGGCCGGCGTATCGGGATAGCTTCCCTTCGTCGATGGGCTGGTCTTGCTCTCCTTCGAGATCGTCGAGAAGCCGTGGTCGGCCGCGATCATGATGTTGGTGGTCGCGGCGAGGCCGAGCTCGTCGAGCGCCTTGCGCAGTTGCGCGAGGTTATCGTCGGCGTTCTTGATCCCGGCGAGCGAGGTCGGCCCGTTGATGCCGGGGATGATCTGGTTGAGGCTGTCGCCGGTGTTGTGCTGGCTGCCGTCGGGATCGCGCGACCAGAACACCAGCACGAACGGCTTGTTGCGCTCCTTGAACAGGGGCAGCACCGCCTTGGTCGCGACATCGGCGAAGTAGGCCTGCTGCGCGACATTGGCGACGGTGGTGCCGGGTGTCGTGGCGGAGCCGGCCTTGCCGTTGTCGCCGCGCGACGGTGTTGCGAGCGGAAGCCCGGCCTTGGTGATCGCGGCCTTGGCTTCCTCGGATAACGGCACGCCCTTGTTGCCCCCGGTGGAGTCGTCGATGACGATGGAGTGCTGGCCGCTCTCGGTGGCGCGGTCGGTGTGATCGAAGATCAGGGTCGGGCCGACCTTGCCGATCGCGGCGGTGCTAAAACCCTTAGCGCGGGCGAGTTGCAGCAGCACCTCCTCATTGAGGTAGTTGCCGCCGAAATGCTCGTCGATATCGCCGATCACGAGGTCGTTCTCGATGAACGGCGTCACGGTGTAGCCAGCCGGCTCGACGGTGTAGCCCGTGAAGATGGTGTTGCTGAAGGTGGAGGTGTCGCCAAGATAATGTCCGGTCGCCATCGCCGAACTGTTGGCCATGGTGAAGGTGGGAAACAGCGAATGCGGGTTCTTGAAGTTGACGCCCTGATCGCGGAGCGCCGCCATCGCCGGCGCGGTCTGGGGCGTGACGGTCAGCGCGCGCAAGCCGTCGGGGATAAACAGGATCAGGTTGTGCGGGCGCTCGGTCTCGGCGTTCGCGCCAACAATGGTCGAAAGGACGGTGAGGCCCACTGTGAGCAGCAGGGTTGCGGGGCGCATCGGAATCCCTCATGAAGCATGGAGGCCCGGCAGTCCGGGCGATGGCCTTGGTGTAAATTCCCGCTGCAACAGAATTGTTACAGGGGCGCTGGCGTGCCAGATTGCGTCTCGGCCCGGAACATATCCTCCAGGTTGTAAATTCACTGTCCAGGTTGCAATAACAGCGCATGTTCAAACGTATCCTGATCGCCAATCGTGGCGAGATCGCCTGCCGGATCATCAAAACCGCCCGCCGCATGGGTATCGAGACCGTTGCCGTCTATTCCGAGGCGGATCGCAACGCGCTGCATGTCGAAATGGCCGACGAGGCCGTGCTCATCGGCCCGCCGCCCGCCGCCGAAAGCTATCTGCTGATCGACAGGATCATCGATGCCTGCCGCAAGACCGGCGCGCAGGCGGTCCATCCCGGCTACGGCTTCCTGTCGGAGCGCGAAGCCTTCCCGAAGGCCTTAGCCGATGCCGGCATCGTCTTCATCGGCCCCAATCCCGGCGCCATCGCCGCGATGGGCGACAAGATCGAGTCCAAGAAGGCGGCGGCCAAGGCCAAGGTGTCCACCGTGCCGGGCTTCCTCGGTGTCATTGAAGACGACAAGCACGCCGTGAAGATCGCCGACGAGATCGGCTATCCGGTGATGATCAAGGCCTCTGCCGGCGGCGGCGGCAAGGGCATGCGGATCGCCCATTCCAAGGGCGAGGTGGCGGAGGGCTTCAACCTCGCCAAGGCGGAGGCGAAAGCCTCGTTCGGCGACGACCGCGTCTTCATCGAGAAGTTCATCGTCAATCCGCGCCACATCGAAATCCAGGTGCTCGGCGACAAGCACGGCAACGTCATCTATCTTGGCGAGCGCGAATGCTCGATTCAGCGCCGCAACCAGAAGGTCATCGAGGAGGCCCCAAGTCCGCTGCTCGACGAAGCCACCCGCCGCGCCATGGGCGAGCAGGCGGTGGCGCTGGCGAAGGCGGTCAATTACGACTCCGCCGGCACGGTGGAGTTCGTCGCGGGACAGGACAAGAGCTTCTACTTCCTCGAGATGAATACCCGTCTCCAGGTCGAGCATCCGGTGACCGAACTGATCACCGGCATCGATCTGGTGGAGCAGATGATCCGCGTCGCCGCCGGCGAGAAGCTGGCACTGACGCAGAAGGACATCACCCTGACCGGCTGGGCGGTGGAATCCCGCGTCTATGCCGAAGACCCGTTCCGAAATTTCCTGCCGTCGATCGGCCGGCTGGTGAAGTATCGCCCGCCGGAGGAAAGCAGTGTCGACGGGATCACCGTGCGCAACGATACCGGTGTCTATGAGGGCGGCGAGATCTCGATGTTCTACGATCCGATGATCGCCAAGCTCGTGACCCACGCGCCGTCGCGCGCCGCCGCCATCGAGGCGCAGTCGCAGGCGCTCGACGCGTTCTATGTCGACGGCATCCGACACAACATTCCGTTCCTCTCGGCGCTGATGAACCATCCGCGCTGGCGTGAGGGCAATCTCTCCACCGGCTTTATCGCCGAGGAGTTTCCCAACGGCTTCTCCGGCCGCGTGCCGGAAGGCGAGACGGCGCGGCGCATTGCGGCGGTCGCCGCCGCCGTCGATCACGTGTTCGGCGAGCGCAAGCGGCAGATTTCCGGACAGATGATCGGCCGTCCGGTGAAGCGTGAGCAGCGCCGCGCGGTGTGGCTCGATCGCGAGGAGATCGGACTTGATGTCGGCCGCAACGACGATGGCGCTATCGTGGTGCGTTTCATCGGCGACGATGGCAGCGTAGGCACGCCGCACGCTTTGGTGTCATCGTGGGCGCCCGGCATGCCGGTGTGGCACGGCACCCTCGACGGCGTGCCGCTGGCGATGCAGGTACGGCCGATGGCGAACGGCATCCGGCTCGCGCATCAGGGCATCGAAATCACTGTCAACGTCTATACCGAGACCGAGGCTGCGGCGGCGCGGCTGATGCCGATCAACACCGCCGCCGATACCGGCAAGAAGCTGCTATGTCCGATGCCGGGGCTGGTGGTGTCGATCGCGGTCGCGGAGGGGCAGGAGGTCAAGGCCGGCGAGGCGCTCGCCGTGGTCGAGGCCATGAAGATGCAGAACGTGCTCCGTGCGGAGCGCGACGGCACCGTGAAGAAAATCCACACTCAGCCCGGGGCGACGCTGGCGGTAGATGCCCTGATCCTCGAATTCGCCTGAGGCCGTCATGGCGTGGCGGGAGCGGCGCGAGGCGTTGCGGGCGGTTCTCTCCGGGGACCGCTGCGTGCGCCCTGCGTCGGTCCATGACGCGCTCTCGATCCGCATCGCCGAGGACATCGGCTTCGAAGTGGGGATGCTGGGCGGCTCGGTCGCGTCGCTGGCGGTGCTGGGCGACCCTGATCTTGCTTTGATCACGCTGTCAGAACTGGCCGAGCAGGTGCGGCGGATGTCGCGGGCCGCGTCGCTGCCGGTGCTGATCGACGCCGATCATGGCTACGGCAACGCGCTCAACGTTCGCCGCACGGTCGAGGAGATGGACGCGGCCGGGGCGGCCGGCCTGACCATCGAGGACACGCTGCTGCCGCAGCCATTCGGCGAGGCGAAAGCGCAACTGATTTCCTTGGCCGAGGGGATCGGGAAGATCAAGGCGGCGCTCGACGCCCGCCGCGATCGAACGCTGGTCATCGTCGGGCGAACCGGCGCCGCGGGGATTACCTCGGTTGCGGACGCCATCGCGCGCGCCAAGGCGTATGAAGCGGCCGGCGTCGACGCGCTGTTCTTCACCGGCGTCAAGGCACGCGGGGAGCTTGAGGCCATTGCTGGTGCCACGCGGCTGCCGATCGTTCTCGGCAGTCCGGGCGAAGCGATCAGCGATCCCGACTATCTTGCCAGTCAGAGAGTCCGGATCGCCGTGCAGGGGCATGCGCCGATCGCCGCCGCCATTCACGCGATCCATGAGACGCTTCAGGCGATCTATCAGGGAACACCGGCCAAGGAGTTGAAACACATCGCCTCATCCGATCTGATGGGACGCGTCAGCCGGAGCCGGAGCTTCGCGCAACGAACGGCGGATTTTCTCGGGTTGAAGTGACATGACGGTGGTGACGCACGTTTCCATTCGTGGGCGGGTGCAGGGCGTCAGTTATCGCGCCTGGGTCGCTGACGAGGCGCATGGTCGAGGCCTCGAGGGGTGGGTGCGCAATCGCCGCGACGGCTCGGTGGAAGCTGTGTTCTCCGGTCCCGCCGCCGCGGTCGCGAGCATGCTCGCGGCGTGTCGTCAGGGGCCGCCGCTGGCGCGGGTGGAGGCGGTTGAAGAGGTGCCGCTACAGGATGCGTTGTCGCTGCGACGCCCGGACGAGCGGTTTTCGATTCTCGACACCATTTAGCTTAGCCGGCGTCCGCCACTGCGGCCGTCGGCGAGGTGGTCGCCGGGCCGAATATCTCGTCGAATGCTTGGCGCAGGGCGATATCCACATCGGTTATCGTGGCGAGATGGCCGAGATCGACGAGGCTGGTGACGCCATAGCGTGGGTCGGTGATCCCGCAGGGCACGATAGCGTTGAAATGGCTGAGATCCGGCTCGACGTTGATGGCGATGCCATGCAGCGAGACCCAGCGCTTCAGCCGGACACCGATAGCGGCAATCTTGTCCTCGAACCCGCGTCCCTTGTCCGGGCGCGCCACCCAGACCCCGACTCGGTCCTCGCGGCGCTCCCCCTTGATATTGAAGGCCGCCAGCGTGCGAATGATCAGGGCCTCCAGCGCCGCGACATAGGCGCGTACGTCGGGACGGCGGCGTTTGAGATCGAGCATCAGGTAGACCACCCGCTGTCCCGGCCCGTGATAGGTCAGCTGGCCGCCGCGCCCGGTCTGGAATACGGGAAAACGCGCCTCCAGCAGGTCTCCCTCGCGCGCGCTGGTGCCGGACGTATAGAGCGGGGGATGTTCGAGCAGCCACACCAGTTCCGGGGCGGCGCCGGCTGCGATCGCGGCGGCGCGGGCCTCCATGACGGCAACGGCTTCCGGATAGCTCACCGGTTCCGAGGCGATCAGCCATTCCACGGGGCCCGAGCCGAGGGCAGGAGCGCAAATCAGATCGAGGTCGTTACGGGTGTTAACCATCGGCTAACCATAAGATGGTGTGGTGGTACGCAGCAATTCTGCATGTGGTGAGTGTGGGTTCCGGTGTCGACTCTCGAAAAAGTCAGCGTTGATCTGATGGTGGTCCTGGGGACCACTACAATGCCAATCCATCAGGTGATGCGACTCAGCCGAGGCGCCATCATCGAGCTCGATGCCACCGAGCAGGACGAGGTGAAGATTCTCGCCAATAACCTGCCGGTCGCCAGCGGCGTGGTCATGGTGGATCGCAATCGAATTTCGGTGGAAGTCAAGCAGATGTTGCCGCGAGCAGCTGATCGTCGTTAAGGCCGCGCGCGGCTCTTGTCGCCCCAACTTTGATTTGTTACACGAGCGCCGTCGAGACGGTCGGCGCAAGCCAGCGACCATCGATATGCGCTCGTGGCGGAATTGGTAGACGCGCTGCCTTGAGGTGGCAGTGGGTAACACCGTGGGGGTTCGAGTCCCTCCGAGCGCACCACCCTTACAGGCCTGAAATCCAAAAATCAGAGACTGGCGGCTCGCTCGGAGGGCCGTGCTGTTGTCACGCGTTCCCGCGCGAAAACGTCAGGCATCAGCGGTCCACGTTGACGACGGCACCGGTGCGGGCGTCGATGTCGACCTCCATATAGCTTCCG
>DATMSE010000118.1:0-18981 GCA_035565575.1 Xanthobacteraceae bacterium | reverse complement strand
AACGCCAAGAAGTATATCGAGGACGGCCATCACGGCGGAAAGGGCTCGGAAGCCCACAAGTCCGCAGTGACCGGCGACACCGTCGGCGACCCGTACAAGGACACCGCGGGCCCGGCTGTGAACCCGATGATCAAGATCACCAACATCGTGGCTCTGCTGCTGCTGGCGATCCTCGCGCACTGATCCAGCGTTGGCGCAGCGTCGCCTCCGAGAACGTTCGGAGGCGACGGCGCCGAATTTCGATCGGCGCGTTTTGTGACGCGAACAAATGCCCGATCGAACACGCTCTCTCGAAACAAAACCCCGCGGTGCGAGCCACGGGGTTTTTGGTTGGATCGGTTGGAGCAGGCGAGGGAGGATAAAACCGACCTCTACTTGCCGCCGATCAGGCGGAAGAGCGGTGCGAGATAGCTGATTTCCTGGCCGCCGCTCGCCGTGGTCCGGCTGATGAAGTCGAAGATCTTGCCGTCCTTCAGGCCGTAATTGGCAAGGCGTACGACCTGGCGATTCTTGTCGAAGTAGATCGCGATGACGCGCTGGTCGACGACCCGTTGCGGCATGAACGCCACCGGCCGCTCGGTCCGTTGGGAGATGTAATAGAACACCTCGCCGTTCAGCGTGGCGACGGTGGAGGGGGTTCCCATCACGATCAGCACCTGATCCTGGCTGGCGCCGATCGGAATCTGCTCGAGCGCTCCTTCCGGCAGGATATAGCCCTTCTGGAACTGTTCGCCGGCACAGCCGGCAAGGCTCGCCCCCGCCAGGGCGATGGCAATCGCGGCGCCAATGCTGCGCCAGCGTGCGGTGCGACCGCGCGTTCCTTCAGTCCGGTTGCTCGTCATGCCGAAGTAAGCCCCGTCCGTTGCGTCGCTAAGTGATCCGAATGTCCAGATTTGAGGTTCGCTGGCGGGACTTGCGGCCCGGCCGGGGGCGAACGTCAAATTTGCTCCACGTGGCTGTTGACGTACCGGGCTGAACCAGTGATTTCAAGAGAGGCGCGTCACTGGTGTGTTCCCAAATCCGAAGTTCGCCTCATTTTGCAGCGCCTTCCTTGGCAACCTTCGGATTCGAAAGGACACCAGCACACTTTTACAATTGCTAGGGTTCTCTGATTCCAGCCTCTGCAAAGATATCCGCCCGCGACGGGATGCAAATGTTAGAAGCGAACCACTAGCGTCGATATGGACCCCATGACGATCTGGCCGTTTAAATCCTTCGACCGCTCCCGCCCTGGTTCGGGAAATACCATTGGCACCATCTATGGCGTCATCGTGGCGCGGGCGCGCGAGCCGGCCTTCTACGTCGATTATGGCGTACCGGACACCGTGGATGGCCGTTTCGATCTGGTGGTCTTGCACCTGTGGATGGTCGTGCGTCAGCTCGCCGCCTCGGCCGATCCGCAGAAACTAGGCCAGGAATTGTTCGATCATTTTTGCAGCGACATGGATGCCAATCTGCGGGAAATGGGAGTCGGCGACATCTCGGTTCCCAAACGCATGCAGGCCTTCGGCGAGGCGTTCTATGGACGCGCGGCGGCGTATGATGCCGCTTTGGCGGCTGGTCACGCGACATTGGCGCAGGCGCTTTGCAAGAACGTCTTCAACGGTCGCGATCTAGTGCAGGCCCAGCGCCTGGCTACCTATGTCGAGGCATCGGTGGCGCAGCTTGCAGCCGCCGACGCGACTGCGCTGGCCCGCGGCAATTGGCAGTTCGCCGCGCTTCGTGCGCAATGAGGTCGAGGATATGACAGCTTCCGCCGATTCGACTCCCGACCCCTGGATCTGGCCGGTGAATGTCGACCAGATCCCTGAGACCGGACTGCATGCGACGCTGGAGACAACCGAGGCGCAGCGTGCTGCGCTGGCCGACGCCGCGGACCTTCGGGGCGTGCCGCAGGCTTCGGCTTCGTTCGATTTGTCCCATATCGGCGGCGGCAAGGTGCATGTCACCGGGCGTGTCACCGCGCGGGTAGGACAGGTCTGCGTTGTGACGCTGGACCCGATGGAGAGCGCCATCGACGAAGAGGTGGATCTGATCTTCGCGCCGGAAGCGGATGTTCCGCGCCTCGCCGCCATGGTCGACGATGAGACGGCATCGGCTGATATTCCCGATCCACCCGAGCCGATCATCAATGGCGTAATCGACCTGGGCCGACTGGCGACCGATGTGCTGTTCCTGGGAATCGATCCCTATCCACGCAAGCCCGGCGCGGTGTTCGATCGTCCAGTCGCCGCGGTGGACCCCGATGACCATCCGTTCGCGGCCCTGAAGGCGCTTCGCGGCGATGCGGGGGCCCCGTCTGGCAAGAAGAAGCCGCGCGAGTGAGCGGTCTGGTCATGCCGGACGATCTCAAGGTTCTTCGGGTGTGTGCGGCTCGGTGCGCATCCGTCGATTGCAAGGCGGCGATGATTCTCGCCGCGGCCGGCGAGCGTGGAACGCTCCGGTCAAGATGTTGTATCGAAGCGATGACACGCTATTGTCGCACTTGGTAGGGTGCGGCAAAACGCGTTAAGTGTCACCGTCGATCGGCGACCGCCATCGCGCAGCGATCGCGTCTTTATCCGCAAAGGTATGGTTTCCGGAACGTCCATGGCGAAGAAAGTTCGAATTGCGCTGGATGCCATGGGGGGCGATGTGGGTCCCTCAGTGGTCATCCCGGGCGCGGCCATTTCGTTGACCCGGCATCCGGATAGTGAATTCCTGTTGTTCGGCGACAGCGCTGCCATCACCCGGGAACTCAATGCTCACCCGGCGTTGAAGGCGGTGTCGCGGATCATCCATACTGACGTCACCGTCAGTATGAAGGACAAGCCGAGCCAGGCTCTGCGCCATGGCCGCAAAAACTCATCGATGTGGCTGACCATCGACGCCGTCAAGAAAGGCGAAGCGGACGTTGCGGTGTCCGCTGGCAATACCGGCGCCCTGATGGCGATGTCGCGCTTCAATCTGCGCATGCTGCCCGGAATCGATCGGCCGGCGATCGCGGCGGTATGGCCGACACTGCGCGGCGATTCCGTCGTGCTCGATCTCGGCGCCACCATCGGCGGCGACGCGCATCATCTGATGGCGCTGGCGGTGATGGGCAGCGCCATGGCGCGGGTGCTGTTCGATATCGAACGTCCGACGGTCGGCCTGCTCAACATCGGGGTCGAGGAAGTCAAAGGCGGCGAAGAAATCCGCGAGGCGGCCGAGTTGCTGCGCGCGATGGCTTCTCCGCAGTTCGAATTCGTCGGATTTGTCGAGGGCGACGGCATCGGCCGCGGAGACGCCGACGTCATCGTCACCGAGGGGTTCAGTGGCAATATCGCCCTGAAAGCCGCGGAGGGAACCGCCCGGCAGATGAGTGAGTTCCTCCGCTCTGCCCTGACCCGGACATGGCGGGCCAAACTCGGCTATCTCCTCGCCAGGAACGCCTTCAAGGCCTTGCGGGACAAGCTGGATCCCGGCAAATCCAATGGCGGGGTCTTCCTGGGATTGAACGGGGTTGTTGTGAAAAGCCATGGCGGCACCGACGCGGAAGGCTTTGCCTATGCCGTCGATGTTGGCTATGAGATGGTCCGCTACGATCTCCTGACCAAGATCAATCAGATGCTCAATCGCGATGGCAGCCCGCTGGTCATGGCGCCGGCCGCGCAGGAGGCTGTTTCGTGACTGCCATACGTTCGGTTGTGCTTGGCTGCGGTGCGTATTTGCCGAAGCAGATCCTGACCAATGACGAATTGGCCGCCAGGATCGACACGTCGGACGAGTGGATCGTGCAGCGCACTGGGATCCGCGAACGGCATATTGCCGCGCCGGGGGAGTTCACCTCGCATCTGGCGATCAAGGCGGCGGAGGCTGCGCTAGCCAATGCCGGCGTCGACGCACAGGCAATCGACCTCATCGTGCTGGCGACCTCAACACCGGACAACACCTTTCCGGCCACGGCCGTCGCGGTACAGAACGGCCTCGGGATCAATCATGGGGCCGCCTTTGACCTGCAGGCGGTCTGCTCCGGTTTCATCTTCGCGCTGTCGACCGCGGACAATTTCCTGCGCACCGGCGCCTTCAAGCGTGCGCTGGTGATCGGCGCCGAAACCTTCTCGCGCATTCTCGACTGGAATGATCGCGGCACCTGCGTGCTGTTTGGCGACGGTGCCGGCGCGCTTGTGCTGGAAGCTCAGGAGCAGCCGGGACAAACCTCCGATCGCGGCGTCCTGACCACGCATCTGCGCTCCGACGGTCGTCACAAAGCGAAGCTGTTTGTCGATGGCGGACCGTCATCAACGCAGACGGTCGGGTATCTGCGCATGGAAGGCCGCGAGGTGTTCAAGCACGCAGTCGGGATGATTACCGACGTGATTGTCGATGCCTTCAACGCCACCGGCGCGTCCGCGGAGGACATTGACTGGTTCGTGCCGCATCAGGCCAACAAGCGCATCATCGATGCTTCAGCGCACAAGCTGCATATTGCGCCGCAGAAGGTGGTCCTGACGGTGGATCGCCACGGCAATACGTCGGCCGCCTCGATCCCGCTCGCCCTGGATGTCGCCGTTCGCGACGGTCGCATCAAAAAGGGCGATCTCGTGCTGTTGGAAGCGATGGGCGGCGGTTTCACCTGGGGTTCCGCGCTCGTGCGCTGGTGAGCGTCAGTTTGTATTTGTATCGATATTGCGCGATCTCGATGCGCCTGCATTAATGTGCGGTGTTGACCCCCGCGCGCTAAGCTCATAGTTTCCGAAGCGAATTTTTCCGCCGTGAGTTGGGGCAGGCGATGGCTGGAACTGGCAAAACCGTAACACGTGTTGATCTCTGCGAAGCCGTCTATCAGAAGGTCGGCTTGTCACGCACGGAATCGGCAGCGTTCGTTGAGCTGGTGCTGAAGGAAATCACTGACTGTCTGGAGAAGGGCGAGACGGTCAAGCTGTCCTCGTTCGGCTCTTTCATGGTGCGCAAGAAGGGGCAGCGCATCGGCCGCAATCCGAAGACCGGCACCGAAGTGCCGATCTCGCCGCGCCGGGTGATGGTGTTCAAGCCTTCGGCGATTCTCAAGCAGCGCATCAACGCGAATAGCGGCGCAGACAAGACGGAGTAGCCGTCGCCCCGCTCGATCGCCTCGCCTTCGCCGTGCGGCGTCCCAGCATCACTACTTGCAAACTCTGCAAATTCCAGCGTTGCTTTGCTTTCAGCGTCCGCTGCGCTAGACTGCGGGTGCGCATCGCGCGTTGGATTCGCAGCCACCGCCAAGCAGAGGAGCATGCATTTGGACAAGGCGCCGGATGCATTCCGCACCATCAGCGAGGTCGCGGAGGAGCTTGAAGTCCCGCAGCATGTGCTGCGTTTCTGGGAAACCCGCTTCACGCAAATCAAGCCGATGAAGCGCAGCGGCGGCCGTCGCTATTACCGCCCCGACGACGTCGATCTGCTGCGTGGCATTCGCCGGCTGCTATACGGTGAGGGCTACACCATCCGCGGCGTGCAGCGCATCCTGAAGGAGCATGGCATCAAATCGGTGCAGGCGCTGACCGAGAGCGGGCCGGCTGCATTCGGCCCGATCGAGCGGGCCATGCCGCGGCGCGGCGCGGACGAGCGCGACGACGATCCACGCGAGGAGGCGGATTTCGTCTCGCGCGAGAGGGACTATGACGTCGGCACCGGGGATGACATCGACAGCGACGTCGCGGATGACGCCGCAGATGACGCCCATGACGAAGATGTCGATGAAGATGAGGCCGCCGAAGAGCATGCTTCACCCCGCCGCGAACCGGTGCTATCGCCGCAACGGATCGAGCCGGTGTTGCGCGCGGGACCGGCGCAGCCGTCCTATCGAGCGGCGGGCGGTGCGCCCGTGGAGCGTTCCGCCGGCGCGCGTGCCGCGATCAATCGCGATCGTCTGCATGCCGTGCTCGCTGATCTGACCGCATGCCGGGAGTTGCTCGATAGCGTGCTCAAGGAGAGCTGACCCGCCCGATCAGGCAAGGCGCCATCTCCAGGGCGGCGATCGCAAGTGGCCCGGTTTCCGGTTGCAACGGGCGGTGCGGTATTGTCCACGGGCTGCTTGCGCCGAAGCCGGATCGCGGCTACAGGAACGGGGGCCGCAAATGGCACGGAGCGTGGCGCAGCCCGGTTAGCGCACTAGTCTGGGGGACTAGGGGTCGTGGGTTCAAATCCCGCCGCTCCGACCATTCGCTAAACCCAAAAAGCTGCGAAGCTTCGCGGAATTCTTTTGCAAGCACGAGCTTCTTGCGAGTGAACGCAACTCGTTGACGAGCGAGATCGACGACGAGCGAGATCGACGTTTGCTTCGTTGTTATCACAAGCGGAAAGGCCCAGCTAAGACGCGCGGCCGCGTTAGCTACCCGCATCATTCACCACGCGGCCACGAAGCTATTTCGATCTCGCGCCGCGCGCGATCCCGGCCATCATTGCTTCGGTTGCGTCAGCACGACAACCACACCGGTCGGCGCAGGCTTGTGCGGGACCAGGCTGCTGGACGTGGCATCGCTCCAGTCCGCCAGACTGACGACCGCGCCGGTGCGAGGCTCGGCTTCCATGGCATCGGCCGACTCCAATACCTTCAAGCCGCTGTCATCGACGAAGAAGGTATGGTCGCCAAAGATCTCGCTCAGTTTTCCGATCGCCGGATGATCCTCGGGGAGAACCCGCGCATCCATCTGATCCAGCGTCCGTTGCACTTGCATGGCGTTGAGCTTCATGACTCCTCCTGTTTCCTCAGGCAGCTTTCTTCGTGAACATGGTCAGGACGCCGTCCTCATCGATGTTGATCGCGACGACCTGTGCCGAGACGCGTCCCTTCGCCTTGAGCGCCGCGACGGCTTGCGGCGTCGCATCGATCGAGTCGCGAAGCGATTTCAGCTCTTCCTGTTTGGTTGTCGCCAGCAGCGCGTCGATCTTCGAGCGCATGTCCGATTGCAGGTCTTCGATGTCAACGACCTGAATGCTGCGGATGGTGACGCTTTGTTCGGTTTGCTTGTCCGGACCTGTCGGCCCGGGTGCGCTTTGTGCGATCACAGGGACGCCTATGATGAGCGACACAGCTAGAACCGGTATCGTAAGGGTGCGCATGATAGTGCCCTTCTTGTTCGGTCGCGACAGGTGAGAAGCTACTGTTGGAAGATGGTGGCCGGCCGCGCTTTGTATGACCATTCGGTGGAAGTAGCGTGGCGACAGTGTGCTCGGGATCCGTAGCGCGCCGCCTTCGCTCGACTGTCGTTACTGGACACAAACAGCCCTTCAAAAGAAGCAGCCTCGCCTTGGGGCGAGGCTCAGTCTAGGGAGGAACGCGACGACCCGGTCTGCTGAGGGACAGGACAACCGAGCCGCCGGGAGTTTGCCCCGGTGTCGTCGGAGCAGGTGAGCAACGTCACGACCGGCGAGGCGTTCCTAATCTCATGGCAGATTTCTGCGGCGTGCCGCTGTTCGCGGCGGCGCCGGTATAGCGTTCGAGTTCTCCCGTTTCGGCATTGCAGCCAATCATCGCACCATTGCGCAAGCCACGCGATCAATGTCACTCTGGCGCATGACAGGCGGCGTCGGCTGTCATGGTCGATGTGCGGTGTCTCTCCGTCAAATCCTGATCCGGATCGCCGCCAGTGCTGGAGTGGGTGAGGAATGAAAGTTGCGGTGATGGGCGCCGGCGCGGTCGGCTGCTACTTTGGAGCCATGCTGGCGCAGCATGGCCACGATGTCGTCCTGATCGGGCGACCGCAGCACGTCGATGCCATCCATGACAACGGCGGCCTGAAGCTAGAGAGCAAGGCGTTCACCGGCATCGTGCCGATCGAGGCCACCACCGAGCCGCGTGGCGTCGAGGACGCCGATCTCGTTCTGTTTTGCGTGAAGTCGGGCGATACTGAATCCGCCGGCCGTTCGATGGCTCCGTTTCTGAAGGAGACGGCGACGATTCTGTCGTTGCAGAACGGTGTGGATAATCCGACGCGTTTGCAGCCGTTGCTGCGGCAGGCGGTCGTTTCCGCAGCGGTATACGTCGCGACCGAAATGGGCGGGCCGGGGCATGTCATTCACCACGGGCGAGGCGATCTGGTCATCGGCGCATCTGCCGCGAGCGATGCGATCGCCGCGCAATTAACCGCCGCGGCCATCCCCACCAAGGTTTCGGATCGCGTCGTCGACCAGCTCTGGGCCAAGCTGGTGGTCAACTGCGCCTACAACGCACTCTCCGCGGTGGCGCAGCTGCCATATGGCCGTCTGTTCGATGTCGAGGGCGTGCGCGAGGTGATGCGCAATGTCGTCGAGGAATGCACGGCCGTGGGCCAGGCGCTCGGCATCGCGTTTCCGAACGATATGTACGCCTCGACCGTCGCCCTCGTATCCGCGATGCCGAACCAGTATTCGTCGACCGCGCAGGACGTCGCGCGCGGACGGCCGAGCGAGATCGATTATCTCAACGGCTATGTCGCAAGAAAGGGCGCCGAGTTGACCATTCCGACGCCGGTGAATCTGACATTGCATAGCATGGTGAAATTGAAAGAGCTGGGCTACGGAAAGGGCAAGGGACGCGCATGAAGGATTTTGCGGGGCGGATCGCGGTCATCACCGGCGGTGGGACCGGCATGGGCCGCGAACTGGCGCGGCAGCTCGTCGCTGAAGGCTGCAACGTTGCGATGTGCGATGTCTCCGCGGCGAACATGGCGGAAACGAAGCGGCTGTGCGAAGCCGAGCGCCTTCCCCAGGGGCTGCGGATCACCACGCATGTGGCCGACGTTTCCGACGAGGCGCAGATGCAGCGGTTTCGCGACGAGGTGGCGGATCAGCAGGCGACCGACAAGATTCATCTGCTGTTCAACAATGCCGGCATCGGCGGCGGCGGCAGCTTCTTCACCAGCAGCCGCGAGCAATGGGAGCGAACCTTCAATATTTGCTGGGGCGGCGTGTATCTCGGCACCCGGACCTTTCTGCCGATGCTGATGAAGGCGGATGCTGGCCACATCGTCAACACCTCCAGCGTCAACGGGTTTTGGGCTTCGCTCGGTCCAACCGTTCCGCATACCGCCTACAGCGCGGCGAAATTCGCAGTGAAAGGATTCACCGAGGCATTGATCACCGATCTGCGGTTGAATGCGCCGCATATCAAATGCTCGGTGGTGATGCCGGGGCACATCGGCACCTCGATCATGTCGAATTCGCGCCGGGTGCAGAAGGGCGTGGAAACCGACACCCTCGATCAGAACGAGATCGAGCAGATGCGCGGCCGGCTGGTGGCCGGCGGCGTCGACGTGTCGCAACTCTCCGACGATGCCATCCAGCAGATGGCGGCCGAGCGCGCGCGCGTTTTCCTCGAGGAGGCGCCGATGACGGCGGCGGCCGCCGTTAAGGTCATCCTTGCCGGCGTGAAGGCGGATCGCTGGCGGATTCTGGTCGGACACGACGCCGAACTGCTCGACCGCTGGGTGCGCGAGGCGCCGGAGTCGGCCTATGAGCCGGGATTCCACGCGCGCTTCGCCGCAGAGGCGGGGTGGAAGCTCGGATAATCGCTTCAGCCGTGCACGATGGCTTTCTCGATCATGCAGTGAATGCCTTTGGAGCCGTTGACGGTCTGCGTCACCCGCAGATCGGCGGCGAGGCTGCACAGCATGTAAGCGTCCTCGCGCGCCAGGCCGCGTTGCTCGCCGATCAGCACGATCATGTCGCGCAGCGCATGTTCGGCGCAGCGGTCGAGATCGGGATGCATCGCCATGGTGATGTAATGAGTCGGCGTTTCCGCGCGCGGCGTGCGGAAGTCGAGATCCTTGCGCAGCACGAAGCGGAAGCGGCCCTGCAGCGCGGTCTCGATGGCGGTGACGCAAACCTCGCCGTCGCCCTGCACGCCGTGGCCGTCGCCGCAGGAGAACATGGCGCCGGGCACGAACACCGGCAGAAACAGCTTGGCGCCTGGGGTCAATTCCTTGAGGTCGATGTTGCCGCCCATCGCGCGCGGCACCAGTGACGAGATGCGGCCCCAGGCGGATGGCGGCGCGACGCCCATGACGCCGAAGAATGGCTTGAGCGGCAGATCGTAGCCCCATGGCATGCGGCCGACCATGCGCGTGCGGTCGAGCGGAATGGTGACGAGGCGCGGCTCGGGGAAATCCTCCGGCAACGTTCCCATCAGCGGACGAATGGCATTCCAGCCCCAGTCTTGTCGCAACTGGATGTCGAGAATGTCGATCTCCAGCACGTGGCCGGGTGCTGCATCTTCGATGCCGATAGGCCCCGTCAGGATATGGCCGGGGAGCATGCGTTCGTTCTGCGCGTGAATGGCGTCGAGTTCGGGCGGGACGTGAAATTTGCCGCGGTCTGGGATTGTCTCGGGGCTGCCGCTGACGGTCTCGACGGTCACCTCATCGCCGCTGGCGATGGTGAGAACCGGTTTCAGCTTCGCCTCGAAGAATCCCCAATGGCAGGTCTTCGGGCTGGCGTGCAGGTGATGATGCGGCATGAGCTGGGAATCCTGAGAGAATGATGCGTCAGTGTGCGACAGCCTGATGCCGTTGTCGATCAGGCGAGCGCCGCGCGCCGCAATATGCCTTCGAACCAGTCGATGAAGACGCGCAGCCGATGCGACAGGTGCCGGCGGTGCGGATAGAGCAGCGTCATCGGCATCGGCGCGGCGCAATATTCCGGCATCACCTCGATCAGCGCGCCGCTGGTGAGGTGATCGCGGATGTCATAGGCGGGAATCTGGATCAGTCCGAGGCCGGCGAGACAGCTGGCGATATAGCTTTCCGCATTGTTGACGGTCACGCGGCCGCGCGGCGCACTGGTCTTGACCTTTCCATCCTCCACCCATTCCCATGGCGCGATACGGCCGCTCGACGGCGAGGCGTAGTTGATCACCAGATGCGATGCGAGATGGTTCGGATGCCGCGGGACGCCATGGCGCGCAAGATAGCTGGCGCTCGCGACATTGAGCAGCGGCAGGTCTCCGATCGCGCGCGCGATCAGGCCGGAATCGGCGAGCGATCCCACGCGCAGCGCGCAGTCGACGTTTTCCTCGATCAGGTTCACGGCGCGGTCGGTGGAGCCGAAATCAACGTCGATGTCCGGATACCGCGCAAGAAAATCCGGCAGCGCGGGCGCGAGGATAAGCCGGCCGACCCGGCCCGGGACGTCGACGCGGATGCGCCCGGCGGGCCGCACTGCGTCTTTGCGAAACAGGTTCTCGATTTCCTCGACGTCGGCAATGGTCCGCAGGCAGCGCTCGTAGAACGCCGTGCCGTCCTGGGTAGGCGCCACCTTGCGGGTAGTGCGCGCGAGCAAGCGGACGCCGACGCGGGTTTCCAGCGTCTGTACGGCCGCCGAAATCGATGAACGGGGCAGGCCAAGTGTGGTCGCTGCGCGGGTGAAGCTGCCGCTTTCAACCACCCTGGCAAAAATTCTGAAAAGGTCGATGCGATCCATAGGGAACGGCTGTGGTCAGCTATTGTTCGTTAAATCTGACATATCTTGTCAAAAAAAGCCAGTTTAACTGGAAATCCAAGATGATAGCTATGTTTGTCTCAGGCCGCGCGGGGCGGTCGCAGACGGAGCAGCACGACATGGCCGATCACAGCATCAAAGGAAAAACCGTCCTCATCGCCGGCGGCGCCAAGAATCTCGGCGGGCTGCTCGCGCGCGATCTCGCGGCGCACGGCGCCAAGGCGGTGGCGATCCACTACAACAGCGCCGCCACCAAGGCCGACGCCGACAAGACGGTGGCCGCGATCAGGGCTGCCGGCGCGGAGGCGGTGGCCTTCCAGGGCAATCTCACCACCGGCGGGGCGATGGAAAAGCTGTTCGCCGATGCCGTTGCCGCTGTCGGCAAACCGGACATCGCCATCAACACCGTCGGCAAGGTGCTCAAGAAACCGATGGTGGAGATCAGTGAGGCCGAATACGACGAAATGAGCGCGGTGAATGCCAAGTCGGCATTCTTCTTCCTCAAGGAAGCGGGCCGCCATCTCAATGACAACGGCAAGATCTGCACGCTGGTCACATCGCTGCTCGGCGCCTATACGCCCTTCTATGCAGCCTATGCCGGCACCAAGGCGCCGGTGGAGCATTTCACCCGCGCGGCCTCGAAGGAGTTCGGCGCGCGCGGCATCTCGGTGACGGCGATCGGGCCGGGCCCGATGGACACGCCGTTCTTCTATCCGGCCGAAGGCGCGGATGCGGTGGCCTATCACAAGACCGCGGCGGCGCTATCGAAGTTCTCGAAGACCGGTCTCACCGATATCGAGGATATCGTGCCGTTCATTCGTTTTCTGGTCTCGGAAGGCTGGTGGATGACCGGCCAGACCATTCTGGTCAACGGCGGCTACACCACGAAATAGCCGGGCGGCGCCACGGCGCATCGTTTTCCGGAACGCGGTTTCGCGACGGCGCGTGTGCACAGGGACACGCGCCGTCGTTTTTTACCGTTCCAGCCGTCTATTCTTGTTCTAAAGTGAGGAGGACGCGAGACACGTCGCCTTGCCCCACAGCTTTGGAGTTCGATCATGCAGCAGGACGTAAAAACGCGCGACGCCGCGCCTGACGACAAGGTCGATCTCGCGGCGCTGGCCGCTGATCTCAACGCCTTGTTGCGTCTCAAGACCACGGTCATCGGCATGAAGATGTTCGCGACGGTCGCGGAGATGGAAGCCATTCCGAAAATCCGCCGGCCGAACGCGATCCACACCACCGACCAGATCGTCAGCATGGCGTCGCGGCTCGGCTGGACCGTGGGCATCACCGCCGCGGATCTCGTCGGCGCGCAATGCCGCGCGGTGATCGGTCTCGCCCCGCAGGACGAGCAGTGGCTTAAGGGCGAGGCCTATGTCGGCGTCTGGCACGGCACGCAGGAGGATGCGCAGAAGCGGCAGGAGGCGTTGTGCACGGTGCCCTACGGCCGCTATCAGGCGATGGCGGTGAGCCCGCTCGCCAGCGGCCGCCTTGATCCGCCGGACATCTGCATGGTCTATGCGACGCCGGGCCAGATGATCATTCTCATCAATGGGCTGCAATATACCGGCTACCAGAAGTTCGAGTGGGGCGTGGTCGGCGAAACCGCCTGCGCGGATTCCTGGGGGCGGGCACTCGCCACGGGAGAGCCGAGCCTGTCGCTGCCATGCTTTGCGGAACGGCGCTATGGCGGCGTGCCGGACGAGGAAATGCTGATGGCGCTGTCGCCGCAGCACCTCGCCAAGGCGGTGATCGGCATGAAGGCCTTGGCAAAGAACGGCCTGCGTTACCCGATTGCGCCCTACGGCATTCAGAGCGACGTGCGCGCCGGCATGGGTGTGTCCTACGCCAAAAAATGAAATGTCCTGCGGGGACCCGGGCCGCCGCCGCAAGAATTCCGTATTTTGCGCGGACTTGACCTGCGCCCGCATCTTCCTCCAAGTGGAATGGGCACGTGCCATTAAGCGATGGCGCGGCGCGTCCCTGTCCCGCATAACGTCTGGAATTGACCGATGAAATCCTCCGCCCCATTCGATGTCGTGGTCTATGGCGCCAGCGGGTTCACCGGTCGGCTGGTGGCGGAATATCTGGTGTCGCGCAGCGGTCAGCCGCGTGACCTGAAATGGGCGATGGCTGGCCGCAGCCTCGACAAGCTTGCCGCCGTGCGCGACGAGATCGGCGCGCCGAAAGATACCCCGCTGATTGTTGCGGACGCCGCCGATCCGGCCTCGCTCGAGGCGATGCTGAAGCAGACCAAGGCCGTGCTCACCACGGTGGGTCCGTATCAGCTTTACGGCACCGACCTTGTCGCCGCCTGCGTTGAGAGCGGCACCGACTATCTCGATCTCTGCGGCGAGCCGGTTTGGATGCGGCAGATGATCGACAAGTATCAGGCCGCGGCGCAGGCTTCGGGCGCGCGCATCGTATTTTCCTGCGGCTACGACTCGGTTCCGTTCGAACTCGGCGTGTTCTTCCTGCAGGATGCCGCCAAGGCGAAATTCGGTTCGGCCTTCAGCCGCGTCAAAGGCCGCGTCCGCAAGATGAAGGGCACGTTCTCCGGCGGCACCGCGGCCAGCATGAAGGCGATTTTCGCCGCCGCCGCCAATAACCCCAGCCTGTTGCCGATGCTGCGCGATCCGTTCGTGCTGACGCCGGGCTTTGTCGGGCCGAAGCAGCCGCCGGGCAACAAGCCGCAGTTCGACGACGATCTCGACATGTGGGTCGCGCCGTTCGTGATGGCCAACATCAACACGCGCAACGTTCACCGCTCGAACTTCCTGCTCGGATTTCCGTACGGACAGGATTTCGTCTACGACGAGATGATGGTGGCGGGCCCGAAGGACACCGGCGAGGCAACGGCCAGGGCCATTATCGCCGGCAACAACAAGCTGGGTGCGCAGGGCGGCCCGAAACCAGGTGAAGGTCCGTCGAAGGAAGAGCGTGAGGCCGGCTACTTCGATCTTCTTTTCCTCGGCATCGGGCCGGACGGCCGCCGGATGCGCGCCGTTGTGACCGGCGATCGCGATCCCGGTTACGGCTGTACGGCGAAAATGATCGCCGAAAGTGCCATCTGTCTGGTCCGCGAGGCCTCGGATGTGCCGGGTGGCTTCTGGACGCCGGGCGCGGCGTTCGGCCATCGCCTGATCAAGCGTTTGTCCGACCACGCCGGCATGACCTTCGGCCTCGAGCAGGCCTGAGATCTAGGCGCGCGCCGCGGAGGGCCAGCCGAGCGCCGCCTTGGCCGCGCCCCAGCTTCGCCGCGCCGTCATGAGGTGCTGCTGGTTCGCCGCGAACAGGCCCCACATCAGGCCGGTCATCATCCAGAAGTGCCGCCAGTGGTCGGTATCGATCACGAAACTTTCGCCGACCGTGCCGACGAACGCCGCGAAGACCGCGAGATAGATCCGTTGCCACGGCGTGCGCACGAACGCGTAGCGAAAGCCGAGCACCACCGTGGTCGCAATCAGCGCCGGATAACAGACGCCGCTGAGCCAGCCGCCGGACATGAAGGCGTTGAGATAGGAGTTGTGCGTGTCCTCGGGGAAGTAGCGCGTGAACTGCAGCGGGCCGATGCCGAACGGCAGATCGAGCGCCATGCGCGCGCCGAGAATGTGCCGTCCGAAGCGGCCGAAGCGGCCTTCGTCGTAACTCTGGTTGAAACTCGCGCGCTGCTTGAACAGGGTCTCGACCGAATCCAGCGACAAGAGGATCAGCAGCAGGGCCGCGCCGGCGAGGATCGCAATCGCGGTCATGGTGATGATGCGCGAGCGCTGCGCGTTGCTCTCGCTGGTCGCGACCATCATGAACAGCATGAAGGCTGCGGAGAGGATGAACAGGCCCCAGGCGGCGCGCGAAAACGCCAGCAGCAAGGCCAATGCGATGATGCCGAGCACCACCGTGCTGCGCACCGATTTGCCGAAGCGGTCGCTGACGACGCTCTGCAGCACGAACAGCGCCGGCAGAACCAGGAATGCCGAGAACACGTTGGGGTCCTTGAACGGTCCCATCGCGCGGCCGTAGAGCGTGAACAGGGCATTGGTGCCGGGGATCAGGCTGAAGTAGCCGACGATGCCGGCCAGCGATGCGATCACCGCGCCGACGATCAGGCCGCGGCGCAGATAGCCGAGCCGCGCGAGCGTGTCCTGCGTCACCGCCATGGCGAAGAACAGCGCGGTGATCGCCATGTACCAGGACGTCAGCACCCAGGTGACGATCCGGCTTTGGTTCATCAGGTTGGCGGCCGAGATCGTATAGCCGAGGTTGATCAGAAACAGCAGCAGCGTCAGCGGTAGGAACGCGAGCCGCATCCGCAGGCCGGTCGCCACCATGACGATGATCGCCAGCAGCGTCGCGAGTTCGTACGGACTGGGCTCGATGAAGACGACCGCACCGGAGCAGCCAACCAGCCAGAGCAGCCCGCGTTGCAGGGCGGCGAGACGCGGCGCGATCAGGGCCGGAGGAAGGGAGCCGTAGCTTGCCGCGAAGTCGGTCATCTGACGCTCACACGTTCACGCAACAACGCCGTCGCCGAGTCCGGCGCGCGGCGGATCAGTACGCGTTCTCCGCTTTCAGCAGCGCGATCGGCGTTTTCAGCAGAATGTAGAGATCGAACAGCAGCGACCAGTTCTCGATGTAGTAGAGATCGAACTCGACGCGCTTCTGAATTTTCTCTTCGCTATCGACTTCGCCGCGCCAGCCGTTGATCTGCGCCCAGCCGGTAATTCCCGGCTTGACGCGATGGCGCGCGAAATAGCCGTCGACGGCTTCGTCGAACAGGCGGCTCTTCAGCTTGCCCTGCACGGCATGGGGACGCGGCCCGACCAGCGAGAGATTGCTCTTGAACACCACGTTGAACAACTGCGGCAGTTCGTCGAGGCTGCTCTTGCGAATGAACTTGCCAACGCGGGTGACGCGCGGATCGTTCTTGGTGACGACCTTGCTGGCGGTCGGATCGGCCTGATGGTGATAAAGCGATCGGAACTTGAAGACGTCGATGCGCTCGTTGTTGAAGCCGAAGCGCTTCTGTCGGAATAGCACGGGGCCGGGGCTGTCGAGCTTGATGGCCAGCGCGATCAGCGCCATCAGCGGCGCCAGCAGCACCAGGAGAATGCCGCCGACGACATGATCGAACAGCCATTTCGTCACCTGGTCCCAGTCGGTGATCGGCGCTTCGAACACATCCAGCGTCGGCACCTTTCCGAGATAGGAATAGGAGCGTGGACGGAAGCGCAGCTTGTTGGTATGCGCCGAGAGGCGGATATCGACCGGCAGCACCCACAGCTTCTTCAGCATTTCGAGAATGCGCGTCTCGGCGGAGATCGGCATCGCGAACAGCACGAGATCGAGCCGGGTGCGATGGGCGAATTCGACGATATCGTCGATCTTGCCGAGCTTGGGAAGGCCGGCGATGGTATCGAGCGCGCGGCTGTCGTTGCGGTCGTCGAACACGCCGAGGATCTCGAGATCGGTATCCTCCTGCGCGGTGAGCAGCCTGATCAGCTTCTCGCCGTTCTCATCGGCGCCGATGATGACGGTGCGGCGGTCGAGCCGGCCCTCGCGCGCCCACCGGCGTACCAGCGTTCGCAGCAGCAGGCGGCTTGCGATCAGTCCGCTGAGGCCGACGGCGAAATAGGCCGACAGCCACAGCCGCGAGAACGATGTGCCGATCTTGAGGAAGAACGATGCGCCGATGAACAGCAGGAAGACCAGTGCCCATGCGGAGATCATCCGCGTCATCTGCCGCAACTGGCCGCGGAAGATCTGCACCTCGTAGATGTCGGCTGCCTGAAACATCATGATCGTTGTGATCGTGATGCACATGATCGCGATCGGATAGAACCAGTTGGGACTGTCCAGCCGTGCGACGTAGCCGAGATAGACGGCAGAGCCGATCGCGCTGATCAGGACGAAGTCGGCGAGCCGGACGAAGCCGGCGATGACGATCGGCGAATAGGCCTTGCGGACCTTCCGGTTGGTGACTTCCAGCGCAGCCGGGGACAGCCGACGCCGGCGCTCGACGCGCGGGGCGCCGCCCACGGTTGATGCGGCATCGATCATGGAGCGGGCGTTGATGGGTTCCACGTCTGGTCGTCCACTGGTTCGCAAGCGGTCGTTTTTCGCGCGCAAATGTAGGGAAGTGGTTCCCACCACTTAGTGAACGCGACCGGAGATTCAGGAGGGGCCTGTCCGAAACGGTTAACGTTTGGCAAATGCCTCGCGATAGGCGGCGATGACGCCTTCCACCATGGTTTTCTGCGAGAAGTGCAGAAAGATGCGCTCGCGCAGCGCCTTGGCGCGTTCGGCCGCGGCATCGGGACTGACCATCGCCGCGGCGATGGCGGCGGCCATGGCTGCGGGATCGTTGGGCGCGAACAATGCATCGTGATGCGGCCCGAAAATCTCGGGAATGCCGCCGACATCGGCGGCGATCATCGGCACGCCGGCGGCGGCGGCCTCGATCACGACATAGGGCATCGAGTCGCCGCGTGACGGCACCACCAGCAGCCGGCCCTGCGCGAAGCCGTGGCGCGCCTTGACGTGGCCGATGAAACGCGCGGCCTGCGTCAGGCCGAGCCGCTCCACCTGCGCCTTGAGGGCGCCGGTTTCCTCGCCGTCGCCGGCCAGCGTCAGCGTGACCGGCGAGCCGCCCGCGCGCAGTCTGGCGATCGCATCGACCAGCAGGTCGGCGCCCTTGATGTGACGAAACTCTCCGACATAGACCACGTCGGTGGCGTCGGGCGCGGGAGTGATCGGATCGAATTCGCTGGCGGTGACGCCGTTGAAGACGCAATGCACCAGGCCTTGCGGTTTGCCGATCACGCGCTGATAGGTGTCGCGCGCGAACATGCTCTCGAACAGGAACAGGTCGGTGCGATCCATCAGCGCGCGTTCGAGCCGGCTGTAGAATGCGCCGGCGAGCGTGTTCGGTGGAAAATGCAGCGAGCCGCCATGCGGCGTGTAGACCCGGATGCTGGTGGCGCTGCGCGGCGTCAGGTTGACGAAGACGCCGGCCTTGGCGCCGTGGCCATGCAGCACCTGCGGCTTTAATTTATCGACCAGCTTGCGGAAATTCAGCCACGAGATGATATCGGCGGGATGAGGCTGGCGGCGGATCGGGAGGCGATGGACGCCGAGCCGCAGCCTCGGTGCGATCTCGGCGAACAGGGCATCGGCGCGCTCGCCGCCGGTCAGGGTGTCGGCGATGATGCCGACCTCATGACCGCGCTCGATCTGCCCATTGGCGATGTCGAGGATATGGCGGATGATGCCGCCGACGGGCGCGCGGACCGCGTGAAGGATGCGCAGCGGCTCGTTTGATCGCTCCGCCATCCGTCAGAACCAGCGTTCGCCGACGACGATGGTGTCGCCCGGATTGATCGGGGTGGCGGGCGGCACGACGACGCGCACGGGGCCGGATGCGGTGGTGTGGGTCAGGGTGACGCTGTCGCGCTTGGCGCGCGGCGAGAAGCCGCCGGCGATCGCCACCGCGCTTTCCGCCGTCATGTTCGGCACATACGGATATTGTCCGGGCGCGGCGACCTCGCCGAGGATGAAGAACGG
>DATMSE010000117.1:0-4105 GCA_035565575.1 Xanthobacteraceae bacterium | reverse complement strand
TCGCCTCGCCGTGGTCGAGAACGAAGCCCGCGCCCGCCAGATCACCAGCTATCGCGCCCATCAGAAGCGCGAGAAGGCCGCCAGCGTCGCCGGCATGCGCGGCTCGCTCGAGCAGATGATGTCGCAGCTCAAGACCTCGGGCCGCAAGGAGTTCCCGCTGGTCATCAAGGCCGACGTGCAGGGCTCGCTGGAAGCGATCCTCGGCTCGCTGGAGAAGCTCGGCACCGACGAGGTCGCCGCGCGCATTCTGCATGCAGGCGTCGGCGGCATCTCCGAATCCGACGTGACCCTGGCCGAGGGCTTCAACGCCGCGATCATCGGTTTCTCGGTGCGCGCCAACAAGGAGGCCGCGGCCGCCGCCAAGCGCAACGGCATCGAGATCCGCTACTACAACATCATCTACGACCTCGTGGATGACGTGAAGAAGGCGATGAGCGGCCTGCTCGCGCCGACCCTGCGCGAAACCATGCTCGGCAACGCGCAGATCCTGGAGGTGTTCAACATCTCCAAGGTCGGCAAAGTCGCCGGCTGCCGCGTCACCGACGGCACCGTGGAGCGCGGCGCCAACGTGCGCCTGATCCGCGACAACGTCGTGGTGCACGAGGGCAAGCTCTCCACCCTGAAGCGGTTCAAGGACGAAGTGAAGGAAGTCCAGTCCGGACAAGAGTGCGGCATGGCCTTCGAGAACTATCACGACATGCGCGTCGGTGACGTCATCGAGTGCTATCGCGTGGAGACGATCCAGCGTTCGCTGTGAGTCCAAATCTCACGAGAGCGTCGGACAACTGAAGTGAGGCGTCATGCCCGGCTTTATGCCGGGCATCCACGTCTTGCAAAATTCGCCAACCAGTAAAGACGTGGATGGCCGGAACAAGTCCGGCCATGACGGATGATTTTCCAAGGACGACCATGCCCCGCCATCATCAACCCGCGAAACATCCCGGCGGATCGCAGCGTCAGTTGCGCGTCGGCGAAACCGTGCGTCACGCCATTGCCGACATTCTCGCGCATGGTGGCGTGCACGATCCCGATCTCGAGGGTCACATCATCACCATCGCAGAGGTGCGGATGTCGCCGGACCTCAAGCTCGCCACCGTTTATGCGATGCCGCTCGGCGGCCGCGAGATTGATGCCGTGCTCGCCGCGCTCGAGCGCAACAAGAAGTTTCTGCGCGGCGAAGTCGCGCGCCGCGTTAACTTAAAATTTGCGCCTGATCTTCGCTTCCGCGTTGATGATCGATTCGACGAAGCGGAACGGATCGAGAAGCTATTGCGAACGCCCGCGGTACAGCGCGACCTCAAATCCGATTCGAACGAAAGTGAATGACAGTGACCTCGCCAAACGACGCCGTCGCCGCCAAAAACACCGATCCTCACCGCGGTGCCGAAAATAATTTCGGCCCCTCGCCGGAGCGGATGCGCGCCACCAACGATCCGCGCGCCGACAAGCCGCAGCGGCAGGGCGGCCAGCAGAAGCGCAACCGCCGCGACGTCCACGGCTGGATCGTGCTCGACAAGCCGATCGGCATGACCTCGACGCAGGCTGTCGCTGTGGTCAAGCGGCTGTTCAACGCCAAGCGCGCCGGCCACGCCGGCACCCTCGACCCGCTCGCCTCCGGCGGTCTTCCGATCGCGCTGGGCGAAGCCACCAAGACGGTTCCGTTCGTGATGGACGGCCGCAAGCGCTACCGCTTCACCGTGACCTGGGGCGAGGAGCGCGACACCGACGACACCGAGGGACGTGTCACCCAGACCAGCGACGCCCGGCCGACGCCAGACGCGATCCGAGGGCTGCTGCCGCGCTTTACCGGCCTGATCGAGCAGATTCCGCCGCAATATTCCGCCATCAAGGTGCAGGGCGAGCGCGCCTATGACCTGGCGCGCGACGGCGAGGTGGTGGAACTGAAGCCCCGCCCCGTCGAAATCCACGAATTAACCCTGACTGAACAAACGGATAGCAGCCATTCGGTGTTTGAGGCCGAATGCGGCAAGGGTACCTATGTGCGGGCACTCGCCCGCGACATCGGCCGCCTGCTCGGCTGCTACGGCCATATCAGCGCGCTGCGCCGCACGCTGGTCGGGCCGTTCGACGAGCAGGATATGATTCCACTGGCGGAATTGGAGGCTTTGTGCGATAGAGCCGCGTCCGGCGAGGGTAGCCTCGCCGACGCGCTTTTGCCCGTTGAGACCGCGCTGGACGACATCCCGGCACTGGCCGTCACACGGGCGGATGCGGCAAGGCTCCATCGGGGCCAGGCCGTTTTACTGCGCGGACGGGATGCGCCCAATTGCAGCGGCACAGTCTATGTCACGGTGGCGGGCCGGCTTCTGGCCCTTGCCGAACTGGGCAATGGCGAACTCATCCCCAAGCGCGTCTTCAACCTGTCCGGGCTGACTGCCAGTTCCGGTCGCAACAACGAAAGAGTGTGACGATGTCGATTACCGCCGAACGCAAAGCGGAAGTCATCAAGTCGAATGCCCAGAAGGCCGGCGATACCGGTTCGCCGGAAGTGCAGGTCGCGATCCTCTCGGAACGCATCAACAACCTCACCGAGCACTTCAAGACCCACGGCAAGGACAATCATTCGCGCCGCGGCCTCCTGAAGCTCGTCTCCACCCGCCGCTCGCTCCTCGACTACGTCAAGAAGAAGGACGAGGCGCGCTACAAGGCGATGCTCGAGAAGCACAACATCCGTCGCTGAGCAGCGGTTTGCGCGTCGTTGGTTCGAACTGAACTTTCAACGCGACGAGGCAGACTCCCTCTCCTCGCCAACTCGGGTTCACCCGAGTTGGGTTATGAAAGGCAAAGTCGAATAAATCCGATTTTGCGGGAGAGGGTTGGGGTGAGGGGTTACACCCTCTCGGGACGTCGATCCCCCTCGCCCGGATCGCTCACGCGATCCGACCTTTCCCCATCGGGAGAGGTGAAGAAGAAGGGTCCAGCAGCAATCCGGCGGCTGGGCAATGGACGGGCGAGGCGCCCGTCGCGCGGGTCCATTGGCTGTGATCGGGAGACGATCACTTCGCCCGCACCATCGGAAGGATGGAAGCCATTCAAGACGCCAGGGCCATGGCAGGATCGCCGGACGCTGGTTTCGCGGACAGACGGCACCGTCAGGTGTTGCCGCGAACAGCGTCCCGCCGTCTTGCGCATGGCTTTCGTGCTTTAAGGCTTCCACGCCGGCCGACGAACCATGAAAGAAAGTCACATGTTCAATAAGCATACCGTCGAGATCGACTGGGGCGGACGTCCGCTCAAACTCGAAACCGGCAAGATCGCGCGTCAGGCCGACGGCGCGGTGGTCGCGAGCTACGGCGAGAGCGTTGTGCTCGCCACCGTGGTCGCCGCCAAGGCGCCGCGCGAGGGCGTCGATTTCCTGCCGCTCACCGTGGATTATCAGGAAAAGACCTACGCCGCGGGCCGCATTCCCGGCGGCTATTTCAAGCGCGAAGGCCGTCCGACCGAAAAGGAAACGCTGGTTTCCCGCCTGATCGACCGCCCGATCCGTCCGCTGTTCGCCGACGGCTGGCGCAACGAGACCCAGGTGATCGTCACGGTGCTCTCGCACGACATGGAAAACGATCCCGACGTGCTGGCGATGGTCGCGGCTTCCGCGGCGCTGACGCTCTCCGGCGTGCCGTTCAAGGGCCCGATCGGCGCGGCCCGCGTCGGCTTCATCAATGATGAGTACGTGCTCAATCCGGTCATCGACGAAATGAGCGAGACCCAGCTCGAGCTGGTGGTTGCCGGCACAAGCGACGCCGTGCTGATGGTTGAATCCGAAGCCAAGGAACTGTCGGAAGAAATCATGCTCGGCGCGGTGATGTTCGGTCATCGCCACTTCCAGCCGGTGATCGATGCGATCATCCAGCTCGCCGAGAAGGCCGCCAAGGAACCGCGCGAAGTTGCCGCCGTCGATAACAGCGCGCTGGAAAAGGACATGCTGGCGCTGATCGAGCAGGATCTGCGCGCCGCTTACGCTATCCCGGTGAAGCAGGATCGCTACGCCGCCGTCGGCAAAGCCAAGGAGAAGGTGCTGGCGCATTACTTCCCCGAAGGCAAGTCTTCGGAAGATTCGGAGCCACAATACGACAAGCTCCGCGTC
>DATMSE010000116.1:0-9413 GCA_035565575.1 Xanthobacteraceae bacterium | reverse complement strand
CGATTTCCGCTAGCGAGGCGACGGCGCGGGCGGTTTCCGCGTTCCAGCCGGAGACGCGGATGCTCCACATCTCGACCTCGGTCACCAGGGCGCTGTCGGCGACGCGCGAGACCACGAACACCGGCAGCGCGGCGGGATGGTCTGCGCGCTCGACAAAGGGCAGGCGGGCGATGATCTTCGGCGCGCCCTCGGCTTCGAGTTCGAGCCACCACGCCATCCGGCTGGCGGTGGCCGAGACCAGCGCCAGGTCGCCTTTCGACCTCGCCACGGCCTCCACGGCAGCGGTGGCGCTGAAATGCGGCACGAACGGCACCGTGAAGCCGAAATGGAACCGGGCCGAATCCCGCATCGCGGACTCGCCGGTGGAGAGGTCGGCATGCACGGAAAACGGCGCCTGCACGTAGGTGAAGGTGGCGATGATGACCCGCCAAATACCCTCCACCGTATCCAAGGGTAGAATGCCGCGATGGCGCTCCACCAGCCGGCGCATCATGTCGGCCTCGCGGGCAGGCCGGAATGCCGAGCCGACCTCCTGGGTCTTCTTCACCGCGATCAGGCGGTCGATGATGTCGCTCCGCTGCATCAGCAGGCGGTGGACCTGCTCGTCGATCGAGTCGATCTCCTGGCGCAGGTCCTGCAACGACGGCGGAGCGGGGGGCGGCTGAGACATGGGTCGACCTGCGGCGGTTTCAGCGTGCTGAATGGATGATGGGTTGGCGCATTGATAGGTAAGACGCCGCCCGAAAGCAAAGAAAACCTCGGGCGCCGTCGCCTTCCGCCGATGCCGCCGCGCCGCGTGTCTTGACGGAGGGCCGCCATAGGATTAGCTGTTGGAACAGATCGTGGTCATTTGAGCCGGCCGGCTTGCAGCCACGTTAAACAACTCGCTAAACAGGCCGGGGACAAATGGGATCCCGGCCGAACCGTATGTTCAGGCCGGGTTTTTATTTGGCCTGATGTCGGAGGTCGCGGCAGAGCCGCAGAGGCCCGGTATCAGATGGTAAATGTGCGGTTAGTCAACGGTCAGACGGGACAGACGCAGGAGCGCGAGGTGGATCACCCCTCGTCCCGGGTCGCGGTTTTCGGCAAGGATCAGCCGCTCAAGCTCGATTGCGGCGTCGATCTGGCGCCGCTTCAGATCGCCTATCAGACTTATGGGACGCTCAATGCGGAGCGCTCGAACGCCATTTTGGTCTGCCATGCATTGACCGGAGACCAGCACGTCGCCAACGTGCATCCCGTCACGGGCAAGCAGGGCTGGTGGACCACCCTGGTGGGACCGGGCCTCGCGCTCGACACCGACCGCTACTTCATCATCTGTTCCAACGTGATCGGCGGCTGCATGGGTTCGACCGGACCGGCCTCGATCAATCCGGCGACCGGCAAGCCATGGGGTCTGGATTTCCCCGTCGTCACCATTCCGGACATGGTGCGGGCGCAGGCGATGCTGATCGACCATCTCGGCATCGATACGCTATTCGCCGTGGTCGGCGGGTCGATGGGCGGCATGCAGGTGCTGCAATGGAGCGTCGCCTATCCGCATCGGGTGTTCTCGGCGCTGCCGATCGCATGCAGCACGCGGCATTCGGCGCAGAATATCGCGTTTCACGAACTGGGCCGGCAAGCGGTCATGGCTGATCCCGACTGGCAGCAGGGCCGTTACTTCGAGCGCGGCACCCATCCGCATCGGGGGCTGGGCGTGGCGCGGATGGCCGCGCACATCACCTATCTGTCGGACGCGGCGCTGCATCGCAAGTTCGGCCGCCGCATGCAGGATCGCGACCTGCCGACATTCTCGTTCGACGCCGACTTTCAGGTCGAGAGCTATCTGCGGCATCAGGGCTCGTCCTTCGTCGAGCGCTTCGACGCCAACAGCTATCTCTATCTGACGCGGGCGATGGATTACTTCGACATCGCCGCCGATCACGACGGTGTGCTGGCGCAGGCCTTTCGCGGCACCAAGACGCGGTTCTGCGTGATCTCGTTCACCAGCGACTGGCTGTTTCCGACTGCGGAATCCCGTGCCATCGTTCATGCGCTCAATGCCGGTGGCGCGCGGGTGTCGTTCGCGGAGATCGAGACCGACCGGGGACACGACGCGTTCCTGCTCGACGTGCCGGAGTTCATCGATATCGCGCATGCGTTTCTGCAATCCGCGGCGTATGCGCGCGGCCTGACAGTGTCCGGCGAGTCAGCGACATGACAATTCAGCAACCGATGCTGCCGCTGAACGGGGCGGCCCCCTTCAATCCCGCCGATCATCGCGGCGACCATCTCTTGGTCGCGGAGATGGTGGCGCCCGGCTCGCGCGTGCTCGACGTCGGCTGCGGCGACGGCGATCTGCTACAATTATTGGAGCGGCGCGGCGTCGACGGGCGCGGCATCGAACTGTCGCGGGAAGGTGTGAACCGGTGCGTCGCCAAGGGCCTCGCGGTGGTGCAGGGCGACGCCGATACCGACCTCGACGCCTATCCCGATGATGCCTTCGACTACGTGATCCTGTCACAGACGCTGCAGGCGACACGGCAGCCGAAGGTCGTGCTGGAGAACCTGCTGCGTATCGGCCATCGCGCCATCGTCTCGTTTCCGAACTTCGGCTATTGGAAGATGCGGCTGCAACTCCTGATCGGCGGCCACATGCCGCGCACCGACAACCTGCCGGCGACCTGGTACGAGACGCCGAACATCCACTTCTGCACCATCAAGGATTTCGTGCAGCTCTGCGACGAGATCAACGTCAAGATGGAGCGCGCGGTGGCGCTCGATCTCTACGGTCGGCCGTTGCGGCTCAACGCGCCGTGGTGGTTCTGGAATCTGTTCGGCGAGCAGGGCGTGTTTCTGCTCAGCCGGCGCCGGAAGGACAGGTGACGCGGAAGCCGTCACCTAAGGCGCATTGCGCAGCAAACCATAGCAAGTTGGCTTCCTCGAAGTTGAGACGAACACCGTCGCTGGCGCCCGCACAAGGCATGGATGATTCCTCATCTCTCGCTCGGAACCGGCGCAGCGTACGAGAAAGATTGCGTTAACTCGCCCTGCGCTGAATGCAAGTCAGCCATGAAGCGGCGGCTGCGGGAATGATTTCAGCCAAACAAGCCGCCGTTTTTCGGAAAATCGCGCATATCTGCGCAGCACGCGCCTTTTTCTCGCCATACCGCAATTGGTTTTACGCGCTCGTGCCGGGCCGGTCGTCGGTCGGGCCGAACTTCGGGGGTGTGAAGGGATCTTGTGGATGGTTAAGTTGCGTGCGTTGAATCGGGCAGTTCGATTGACGGTTTTTGTTTTGAGTTCTTTCGCAATCGTTGCGTTTGCGTCTTCCCCGGCCTCGGCGAGGCCGTCTCACCACCATGGTGCTCGGCATCACGCCCATGGTCATCATCATCACTATCATCGCGCTCATCACGGCAAGCGGCATCGCGTGCGCTATCGCCGATATGGTTCGTATCGCCGGGCGCGCGTCGTTGAGACGTCGAACTGGAATAGCAGCGCGCAGCATCTGCGCCATGGCGCGGCCGCCAATGCGCAGGCCAGCATCGCGCCGGACTCGTCGTTCGGCGGTGGCGGCAGCGGCTCCAGCCTCGTTGCCGAAGCGCGCCGCTTCATTGGCGGCAATCCCACCGGCCGTGCGACGCTTTGGTGCGCGCGCTTCATGAACATGGTCCTGCAGAAGACCGGGCATCGTGGCACCGGCTCCGACATGGCACGCTCATTTGCCAACTACGGACATCGCGTCTCGGGTCCGCAGGTCGGGGCCATCGCGGTGATGTCGCGCGGCGGTCGCGGCGGCCACGTCGGCGTGGTCAGCGGCGTCGACGCCAAGGGCAACCCGATCATCGTGTCCGGCAACCACGGCCGCAAGGTTGCGGAAGCGGTCTATCCGCGCGGCCGGGTCTACGCCTACGTGATGCCGAACTAAGCGGTTCGTTTTCCATCTGCGATGCGGCCGGGCGGCATAATCAGTTCCGCCCGCCCGCCTGTTCTGCGATGAAATTGTGGCCGCTGCCTCTTCCGTTCGCGGCGGCCGGTTCCCACATCTGGATCAAGCCGGCCGATCGACACGGGCGGCGACGACCGCATGCTGGCTGAGGAATGTCAGCGCGGCATGCGGAACCCAGTGAAGATGCCGGTCACGTGCCTTCGGGGCGAGCCGGCAGGCTGAGGGAACATCATCGATGAACATAGAGAAATACACCGAACGGGTGCGGGGGTTTATCCAGTCGGCGCAGTCGCTGGCTATGCGCGAAGGCCACCAGCAGTTCTCCCCGCTGCATATTCTGAAGGTCCTGCTTGATGACAGCGAAGGCTTGGCGGGCGGTCTGATCGACCGCGCCGGCGGCAGTTCGCGTGCCATCCTCAAGGCCACTGAAGCCGAATTGAACAAGCTGCCGAAGGTGAGCGGCGGCGGCGCCGGCCAGATTTACCTGGCGCCGGCTACGGCGCGGCTTTTCGATACCGCCGAGCAGGCGGCTGACAAAGCCGGCGACAGCTTCGTTACTGTCGAGCGTCTGCTGCTGGCATTGGCGCTCGATAAGGACAGCGAGGCGGGCAAGCTGCTGGCGCAAGGCGGGGTGACGCCGCAGAATCTCAATGCGGCGATCAACGCGCTGCGCAAGGGCCGCACTGCGGATTCCGCGACGGCCGAAAACGCCTATGACGCGCTGAAAAAATACGCCCGCGATCTGACGCAGGCGGCGCGCGACGGCAAGCTCGATCCGGTCATCGGCCGCGACGAGGAGATTCGCCGTACCATCCAGGTGCTGTCGCGGCGGACCAAGAACAATCCGGTGCTGATCGGCGAGCCGGGCGTCGGCAAAACGGCGATCGTCGAAGGCCTGGCGTTGCGCATTCTCAACGGCGACGTGCCGGAGAGTTTGAAGGACAAGAAGCTGCTCTCGCTCGACATGGGCGCGCTGATTGCGGGCGCAAAGTATCGCGGCGAGTTCGAGGAGCGGCTCAAGGCGGTGCTGCAGGAAGTGACGTCCGCCGAAGGCGGCATCATCCTGTTCATCGACGAGATGCATACGCTGATCGGCGCCGGCAAGGCCGATGGCGCGATGGACGCCTCGAATTTGCTCAAGCCGGCGCTGGCGCGCGGCGAACTGCACTGCATCGGCGCCACCACGCTCGACGAGTATCGCAAGCATGTCGAGAAGGATGCGGCGCTGGCGCGGCGTTTCCAGCCGGTGTTCGTGTCGGAGCCGACGGTGGAGGACACCATCTCGATCCTGCGCGGCCTGAAGGACAAGTACGAGCAGCATCATGGCGTGCGGATTGCCGACAACGCCCTGGTGGCGGCGGCGACCTTGTCGAACCGCTACATCACCGACCGTTTCCTGCCCGACAAGGCGATCGACCTTGTCGACGAGGCGGCGGCGCGGCTGAAAATGCAGGTCGATTCCAAGCCGGAAGAACTCGACAATCTCGATCGCGAGATCGTGCGGCTGAAGATCGAGCAGGAGGCGCTGAAGAAGGAGCACGATCCCGGCTCGAAAACGCGTCTTGAGAATCTCGAGAAAGAACTCGTCGATCTCGAGAAGCGCTCGGCTGATCTCACCTCGCGCTGGAATGCGGAGAAGAGCAAGCTGTCCGATGCCGCCAAGCTCAAGAGCGAGCTGGATCAGGCGCGGATCGACCTCGCCAATGCGCAGCGCCGCGGTGAGTACCAGAAAGCGGGCGAGCTCGCTTATGGGCGAATCCCCGAACTCGAGAAGAAGCTCGCGGATATCGAGGCCAGCGAGAGCACCACGATGATGGACGAGACGGTCACCGCCGACAACGTCGCGCAGGTGGTGTCGCGCTGGACTGGCGTGCCCGTCGACAAGATGCTCGAGGGCGAGAAGGAAAAGCTGCTGCGCATGGAGCAGAGTTTGGGTGAGCGCGTGGTCGGCCAAGCCGAGGCGGTGCGTGCCGTCTCGACCGCGGTGCGCCGCGCGCGTGCGGGCCTGCAGGACCCGAACCGGCCGATGGGCTCGTTCATGTTCTTGGGACCCACCGGCGTCGGCAAGACCGAACTGACCAAGGCGCTGGCGGCTTACCTGTTCGATGACGAGACCGCGATGGTGCGTCTCGACATGTCGGAATACATGGAGAAGCATTCGGTCTCGCGGCTGATCGGCGCGCCTCCGGGCTATGTCGGCTACGACGAGGGCGGTGCGCTCACCGAGGCGGTACGGCGGCGGCCTTATCAAGTGGTGCTGTTCGATGAGATCGAGAAAGCGCATCCGGACGTCTTCAACGTGCTGCTGCAGGTGCTCGACGATGGCCGGCTGACGGACGGTCAGGGGCGCACCGTGGACTTCCGCAACACGCTGATCATCATGACTTCCAATATCGGTTCGGAGTTCCTGGTGAATCAGCCGGAAGGGCAGGACACCTCGGCGGTGCGCGAGCAGGTGATGGGTCTCGTGCGTGCGCACTTCCGGCCCGAATTCCTGAATCGGGTCGACGAGATCATCCTGTTCCACCGGCTGCAGCGGAGCGAGATGGGCGCCATCGTCGCGATCCAGCTCCGCCGGCTGCAAAGGCTGCTGGAGGATCGCAAGATCGTGCTCGATCTCGACGCCAAGGCGCGCGACTGGCTGGCCCAGAAAGGCTGGGATCCGGCTTATGGTGCGCGTCCGCTCAAGCGCGTCATCCAGCGCAGCGTGCAGGACCCGCTCGCCGAGATGATCTTGGCCGGCGACGTCAGCGACGGCGACCATGTCAAGATCTCCGCAGATGGCGGGGCGCTCACCTTCAATGGCAAGGCGGCGCGCCCGGCGATCGAGGATGATTTCCCTGATCTGCCGACAGGCAAGCTCGCGATCAACTGACGATCGTTCGCGATGACGTCATCCTGAGGGGGCGACGCGGATGCATCGCCCTCGAAGGATCGCCGTCGCTCCTTCGAGAGCCGCTGAGGAAGCGTCCACCTCGGGGTGATCGCTTCGGAAACACCTGTCTGACTGGAATGCATCATGGCCGGGCATCGTCCCGGCCATGATTTTTAGCTTCCAGCTCCGCGCGAAAAGAGGATCAGCGGCTGCTGACCTGTCGTGCCGGAGCGTTGCCGTGATTGCGACCGATCAGGCTCACCGGCTGTGCTGTGAGATTTTCCGAGACACGCGGCGCTGACCGGCTGGCCATCAAGCCATCGATCCGGTTGCGCTCTTTCTCGAACGACGCCATCTGCGCGCCTTCGAGCGATCGTCCGCGCGGCAGGCGAATGCGCATCGGATCGACGAAGCGGCCATTGACCAGAATTTCATAATGGACGTGCGCGCCGGTGGATTGGCCGGTGGAGCCCACGAAGCCGATCACCTGGCCTTGGCGCACGCGCTTGCCCGGCTCGATGCCCTTGGCATAGGCCGACATATGGCCATAGGCAGTCTCGTAGCCGTTGTTGTGCTTGATGCGGATGTACTTGCCGTAACCGCCCTCCCAGCCGACCTTCTCGACGATGCCGTTGCCGGACGCGAAGATCGGGGTGCCGTAGGCGGTGGCCCAGTCCACGCCCGTGTGCATCTTGGTGTAGCCGAGGATCGGATGGCGGCGCGCGCCGAAGCCGGAGCGCATGATGGCGTTATTGACGGGCTTGCGGACCAGGAATTTCTTCGCGCTCTTGCCGCTCTCGTCGTAGTAGTCGACGACACCGTCATCGGCGGTCTGGAAGCGATAATATTTCTTGGTTTCGCCGCCGACGGTCAGCGACGCGAACATCACGTCGTCCTTCTCGATGGTCGGGGTGGTTTCATCGTCGCTGGCGTAAAACACCTCGAACGAATCGCCGGCCTGCGCGCGGCGCTGGAAATCGACATCGTAGGAATAGATGCGGATCATGTCCTCGATGACCGGCGTCGGCACCTTGTAGCGCAGCGCCGTCTCGTAAATGCTCTGATAAAGGCGCACGCCGGAGCCGTCGTCTTCGTCCTCGTCGTCGCTGTTGTCGGCGGCGGCGGTCGCGGTGTTGAGGCTCTGCACATCGACAGGAACGTAACGGCCGAGGTCGGACAAAGCGACCACCGCTTCGATGGTCGAATCGCTGGCGACGATGACGCGATAGGGCTGGAGCCGTTTGCCCGGCGCGGAAGGCTCCATCAGGATGCGCAGCTTCTGACCTTCGCGCAAACCGCCATCCCGGCCGCGCGGACCCAGCGTGGTGGCGATGGCGCGGGCTTCCTCCGGCGTAGCGCCGAGATCGACCAGCACCGAGGCTACCGTATCGCCCTTCTTGACGATGTGGACCCGTTCGCTGCTGGCGTTGCCGCCGGTGACCTGATCCTTGGTCTTCGGCAGCAGCGTGACGTTTTCAGGGACGATGCGGGCTTCGAAGCCTGCATAGGGATCGGCGGTGGTCCCTTCGGTGGCATAGGCCATTTTCATGTCGGCGGGGACGGCGGCATCGGGCGTCGCGCTCGCCATGGTGTAGCGGACGCCGCTCTGATTGCGCCAGCTCGAGGCGTCGCGGACCCGCATCAGCACCTCGTCGATGGCGACGCTGGCGCTGATCTTGGCGCGGGGCAGAACGGTGCCGAGATCGCGGGTGATGAAGGAGACTTCGGCGTCCGGCTCGGCCGCGCTCTGGGCATCTTCGGCCGCCGATTGCGAGGTGCCGACGTCGGTCAGCAGACGCTGCGCATTGAAGGGAGGAATCTTGGCGCTGAGATCACTGGTGGACAGCGCCAGGTTGCCGGCAATGCGAATATAGGGCCGCACGCGCATTACCTCGCGATTGCCGACCTGCGCGGCCGTGGAGACGCGGATGACGGTGCGCGCGGTGCTGGTGTCGCTCGGCGGCGGCAGGCGGTCGCTCTTATGCAGGGTGGCGAGGCGGTCATTGGCGCCGAAGGCGCCGCGCAGTGTCGCCTCGACGCGCTCCGGCATTTTGGCGAAGGTCATCTCGCCGTCGAGAGATGCGAAAACGGCGCCGCCGATCAAGGCCGCGCCGCACAGGCCGGTGAGGATCGTCCCGCTGAACCATTGGACCGAAATTCGGCGGCGGTCGATCACCGCCGCTTCCGAGCCGTCCACCGAGAGTGGCGGCTCGTGACCCAGATCGATGGCCCCGGTCTCGCGCCCTGGGAGAGCTCCGCGTGGCGTCTTCTGGCTCAATCTCTCATCCCCCGAGATCCCTTTGTCGCCTGGAAGGCCTTGTCGCACTGGATCGGCGGTCTCCGATCCACCCCGCATTCAAAAGCTTGCCGTTCGGAGCCGAAAATCCACGGTCGGGATTCACGGGTCCATGAAGGTTCGAATGTGCTGCAGGTCCACCCGCCGATCACGGCGCGGTCCGGCGAAGCACCGCCGGCCAAAGTGCTGATCCAAATCCGCCACGTCAATGGCGACGGTGTTTCAGATGTCCTCCGGAGGCGTGCAGCGCCGAAATCGTCCTGGATCGCGGTTCCTTGGGCCGTTGGCCGCAAGGCGGCCCCCGCCGG
>DATMSE010000115.1:0-2694 GCA_035565575.1 Xanthobacteraceae bacterium | reverse complement strand
AGTGGCGATGTCAGGGCGATGAAGGTGGCCTATGCCGAATCGCGGCCGCGCGTCGATGAACTGCAACTCGGCCTGATCTTCGTCCTGCTGGCGATCCTGCCCTTGACGCTGATCTCCGCGTCGGCGGTGGCCTTCGGCGCGCTGCTCGGCGCGACGTCGGCGACATTGCTGGCGCTGTGGGCGCGGCGATTGATCGGCGGCTACACCGGCGATGTGCTCGGCGGCATCGAACAGGCGTTCGAGATCGGCTTCCTGCTTGGCGTCGCGGCGCTGCTGGGGTAGACGAACAGTTCTTCGTCATGGCCGGACTATTCCGGCCATCCACGTCCTTCTAGCTGAGTCCATGAAGAAGACGTGGATGCCCGGAATAGTCCGGGCATGACGAGGGAGGGCTCAGTAGATCACAATGACGATCTACTTTAGCGGGCGAACCGATACGGCATCCCCTCGAACGCCTCCGCCCCGCGGCCGATGCGGGCGATGGCATCGACCATTACGCCGTTCCGCCCCAGCAGATCGTCGGCCAGCGCCACCATCAACCGGTTCGGCGTGACGAACGGCGCGCGCGTGCGCAACGCGGCCGCAAGTTCACTTTCCCGTCCAGGATGACGATCGCAAGCGAGAATATAGGCCGCCGCACTGGAACGGCTGATGCCGGCCCAGCAATGAATCAACAGCGGCGTTGCGGGCGAGCGAGCACGGCTGAAATCCAGCATCGCCGCGATCATCTCAGTGCTCGGCGCGATCAATCCATCGCGCGCTTCGACGATATCGTGAAACACCAGATGCAACCGCCGTTGCGGCGTCAGTGCGGCAAGCGCCTCCGCATCGGTGTCGGGCGAGAGCAGCGTCAACAAATCGTAGAAACGAAGTTGTCGCGCGACATCCTGCACCGCGCTCAACGGCGTAACATGGATCGCGCCGTCGCTTAAGGGCGAAGCAGCCGCCTCAGCCGGCAATCACCGGTCCTCCGGCCTTCTTCCACGCGTCGATGCCACCTTCGAAATGCATCGCATCGGCAATGCCGGCGTCCTTCGCGGCTTTCACCGCCATCGCCGAGCGTTCGCCGAAGGCGCAGAAGAACACGATGCGGCGATGGCTTGCGGCCGCAACCTCGCGCAACATACCGCCAGCTTTCAGACTATCGCTGATGGTGGGATAAGGCGCGTGCAGCGCGCCCGCGAGGGTGCCATGCTTGGCGCGCTCGGCCTGCTCGCGCAGATCGACCAGCAGAATATCCGGCCGACCGAGTTGGTGGATCGCATCGCGCGGCCGCAGCGCGCAACCTTGCTCGGCCAACGCATGCTGATGCAGGCCGATCTTCATGTTGGCAGGAATCACCACGTCCATCAGCTTCGGGTTCGGCAGATTGAGATTGCCCATCAGCTCGATATACTCGTCCACCGAGGCGACTTGCAGGCGCGGATTATAGCGCCGCTCCTCACCGATGGTGGAGACGGTGTCGCCCTTATAATCGTGCGCCGGAAACACCATGGTTTCCTCGGGCAGCTTCAACAGCCGATTGAAGATCGAATCGTATTGCGCCCGCGCGCTGCCGTTCTGAAAATCGGTGCGGCCGGTGCCGCGGATCAACAGCGTGTCGCCGGTGAAAACACGGTCCGCCATGCGATAGCTGTAGGAATCGTCGGTGTGGCCCGGCGTATACATCACGTCGAGCGCCAATCCCTCGATGGTGATCTTGTCGCCGTCGCCGACGCGCATCGCCACCACGTCGGCCTTGCTCTGCTCGCCCATGATGGTGACGCATTGCGTGCGGTCGCGCAGCTCGCCGAGCCCGGTGACGTGATCGGCGTGCAGGTGAGTGTCCACCGCCTTGACCAGCTTGAGGTCGAGTTCGCGCAACAACTGGCAATAGCGATCGACCTTCTCCAGCACCGGATCGATCAGCAACGCCTCGCCACCGGCACGGCTCGCCAGCAGATAGCTGTAGGTTCCCGATACGCTGTCGAACAGTTGACGGAAAATCATGATCGCCTCGACGCTCCTTCGTGGAACAATATAGCCCGATAGATAGGAACGGGAAAATACTATTCCATGGAAGCGGCGCGGATTGGTCGCGACGAAATTCTATAGCGTTATTGTTTCTGATGAAATCGCTTCGGACGATGCCTCACCTCTCCCCGCCGGGGAGAGGTCGGAGCCGCAGGCTCCGGGTGAGGGGATTCGATCGCTACTGAGGGCGTAACCCCTCACCCCAACCCTCTCCCAACGGGAGAGGGAGCGCGCAGCGTTCCATGGTTAGTGTTTCCATCAAAACCAAAAGGCACTAGAAATCGAGGCTGTCGCGGATGGCGTCGAGCCCGGCCTTAGCGCAGACCTCGTCCTTCTCGCCACCCGGCGCGCCGGAGACACCGATGCCGCCGAGCAAGGTGCCGCCGGATTCGATGACGAGCCCGCCGCCGAGCAACGCCACGTTCGGCAACCGCGCCAGGCCGGGATCGAGCCCGCCGTCGCGAATCGATTTCGCGAGATCGGCGGTGGAGGCGCGGAAGCTCAACGCGGTGTAGGCCTTGCGCGTCGCTGTGTCATTAGCGGGAAGTCCCGCGAAGCGATCGCGCAACAGCACCTGCGGCAGGCCGAAGCGATCCACCACCGCGACGGAAATCTGATAGCCGTTGTCGCGACAGGTTTTCATCGCCGCCTGCGCGGCCTGCAACGCCATCTCCGGCGTCA
>DATMSE010000114.1:0-45412 GCA_035565575.1 Xanthobacteraceae bacterium | reverse complement strand
GGCGTGCGGCCCGCGCGCGATGATTTCACCGCGAAAGTCGCCACCGCCAATGGCGTCATCAAGGCGGCGCGCACACGGCTGGCGATGGTTCAGATCGGCGATCTCGTGGTCCGCGACGTCGATGCCATGGTGCTTCCAGACGAGGCGTTGTCGCAGAACCTGTTGGGTTTGTCGTTTCTCGGCAAGCTGAGGCGTTTCGAATTCGCCGGCGGCAAGATGGTTTTGGAACAATAATGGTCGCGGCGCCTTAATCCGTCTGCCACTGTTAAATCCGCCGCAATTTCACCCTATCCGACGATCCCGCCTTTTCTCCGCGACAGGCATTCGCTATGGCTGCGGAGTATTTCGTTCAGAAGCTTTTCAGAAGGTCTGCCTGCATGTTTCCCAAGCCGAAATCTGTCCTGGTCCCCAACACGCTCGCTTATGAATCCGAGCCGATGGTGAAGGCAACGGGCTTTCGCGAGTATGACGCGCGCTGGCTGTTCGGCAAGGAGATCAACCTGATGGGCGTGCAGGCGCTGGGCATGGGGCTCGGCGTGCTGATCGCTGAATTGGGCCAGAAGCAGGAGATCGTCACCGGCCATGATTTTCGCGGCTATTCGTCGTCGATCAAATATGCGTTGATTTCCGGCCTGCTGGCGTCCGGATGCAAGGTGCACGACATTGGCCTTGCGATGACGCCGATGGCCTATTTCGCGCAGTTCGAACTCGATGTGCCCTGCGTCGCCATGGTGACGGCCTCGCACAACGACAACGGCTGGACCGGCGTCAAGATGGGCGCCAATCGCCCGCTGACCTTCGGCCCGGACGAGATGACGCGCTTGAAGGAAATCGTGCTCAACGCCGACTTCAAGAACAAGGTCGGCGGCAGCTATCAGTTTCACGAGAATTTTCCCGCGCGCTATATCGCCGATCTGACCAAGCGGCCCAAGCTGAAGCGCAAGCTCAAAGTCGTCGTGGCGTGCGGCAACGGCACCGCCGGCGCGTTCGCTCCGCAGGTGATGGAAGCCATCGGCTGCGAGGTGATTCCGCTCGACACCGAACTCGATCATACCTTCCCGAAATACAACCCGAACCCGGAAGACATGGAGATGCTGCACGCCATTCGCGATGCGGTGCTCGAGCACAAGGCCGATGTCGGCCTCGGCTTCGACGGCGACGGAGATCGCTGCGGCGTGGTGGACGATACCGGCGAGGAGATTTTCGCGGATAAGGTCGGCGTCATGCTGGCGCGCGACATTTCCGCGTTTCACAAGGATGCGCAGTTCGTTGTCGATGTGAAATCCACCGGCCTGTTCGTCACCGATCCGGTGCTGCAGAAGCAGGGTGCCAAGGCGACCTATTGGAAGACCGGCCATTCCTACATGAAGCGGCGCACCCACGAACTCGGCGCGCTCGCCGGCTTTGAAAAGTCGGGCCACTTCTTCTTCAATCCGCCCTTCGGCCGCGGCTATGACGACGGCCTGATCTCGGCGATCGCGATCTGCGAGATGCTGGATCGGGCACCGGGCAAGAAGATGTCGGATCTCAAGAACGCTTTGCCGAAGACGTGGTCGTCGCCGACGATGTCGCCGCACTGCGCGGACGAGACCAAATACGGCATCGTCGAGGCTGTCGTGAAGCACTTCGAGACGGCGAAGGCCAAGGGCGAGAAAGTTGCCGGTCAGGCGATCCGCGATCTCGTCACCGTTAATGGTGTGCGCGTCACCGTCGAGGACGGCAGTTGGGGACTGGTGCGGGCGTCGTCCAACAAGCCCGAACTGGTGGTGGTCGTCGAAAGTCCGGTGTCGGAGCAGCGCATGCGCGACATGTTCGAGGCGATGGATGCCGTGCTGCGCACCCATCCCGAAGTCGGCGAATACAATCAGAAGATCTGAAGCCAAGCGGCGGAGCGGTCGAGACCTGCCCGCCGCCGTTGCTTAGATGGAGACTTGCGCCAGCCGCTGTTCTTCCGCGGCGCGGCGCCGCTTCGATTCCTGAAAGCCGTGCATCCCGATCTGCCACTGCAGGCCGACGACTGAGCCTTTCACCGGCTGTAGCAGCGCCAGCGAACTGATGAGCGTGATCGGCAGCCAGATCAGCGCATGCACCCAATAAGGCGGCGCATAGGCGGTTTCGAGCGCCAGCAGCGCCGGCACCACGGCGTGGCCGACAATCACGATCACCAGATAAGCGGGGAGGTCGTCGGCGCGCTGGGCCGAATAGCTTTCGCCGCAGGCGTCGCAGTGGTCGACCACCTTCAGGAAGCGGCCGAACAGATGACCTTCGCCGCAATGGGGGCATTTCATCTTAAAGCCGCGCCACATGGCGAGACCGAGCGAAACCGGGTTTGTCATGGCGAATATCCTTGACCATCACGTCGATCCATACAATATGGATAGCGCGGCGGACAATCAAAGGAAATGTAGGTATTTGTATGGGATGGCTCCCTACAATAGCGGAATGGCAGGGGCCGATCTATCTTCGGATCGTTGATGCGCTGAGTGCAGACATCAACAGCCGGCGGCTGGTGCGCGGCCAGCAGCTTCCGACCCATCGCGCCCTCGCAGATGCGCTCGGCATCGATCTGACCACTGTCACGCGGGCCTATGGCGAGGCGCGCCGGCGCGGTCTGATCGAGGCGCGCGTGGGGCAGGGCACGTTCGTGTCCGAAACCACGGCGCGTCAGGCCGCGGACATTCCGGCGCAGGTCAAGATCGACCTGTCGATGAACATTCCGCCGCAGCCGGTGGAGGCCAATCTCGATCTGCGCATCGCCCAGGGGCTGGCCGCGATCCGCAGCGAAGCGAGCTTCAGCGCTTACCTGAATTATGCCCGCCCCGGTGGCAGCGACGAGGAGCGCGAAGTGGCCGCGCAATGGCTGCGGCCGCGCGTCACCGCGGCGGCGGCCGATCGGCTCGTGATCTATCCGGGCACCCAGGCGGCCCTGTTCAATGCGCTGCTGGCGCTGACGTCGCCGGACGACGTGGTGCTGACGGAAAATCTCAGCTTTCCCGGCATCAAGGCGGCCGCGACGCGGCTCGGCGTTCGCTTGATCGGCGTCGCGATGGATAAAGGCGGCATTCTGCCCGACGCGCTCGAAGCTGCTTGCCGGCAACATCAGCCAAAAGCGGTCTACCTCATTCCGACGCTGCATAATCCCACCACGGCGACCCTCGATCCCTCGCGGCGGCGGGCGATCGCCGAGACCGTTCGCCGTCACGGGCTCTGGCTGATCGAAGACGATGCCTACGGTTTTCTCGAGCCGTCGATGCAGCCGATCGCGAATTTGATTCCCGAGCGCACCTACTTCGCGGCCAGCATGTCGAAGTGCATCGCCCCGGCCCTGCGCGCATCCTATCTGCTGGTGCCGGATCAGTCGGCCGAGCAGACCATGCGCAACAACCTGCAGGCGACGATGCAGATGCCGCCGCTGTTGATGGTGGCGCTCCTGACGCATTGGATACGCACCGGCGTCGCCGATCAGATCATCCAGGCGATCCGCAGCGAGGCCGTCGGGCGACAGCAGCTCGCCGCGCGGCTGCTTCAGGGATTCACGTTTGCGGCGCGGCCGAGCAGCCATCATCTCTGGCTATCGCTGCCGCGGCAGCGGCACGACGCGGAATTTCTCGCCGATGTGCTGCGTCACGGTCTCGCAGTGGTTGGCCGCGACGCCTTTGCCGTGGGAGCGGACGCCGCGCCCGGCGTGCGCGTATCGCTCGGTGCGGCGCGCAACCGCGCCGAACTGGCGCAGGCGCTGCAGTTGCTCGCCGCGACGCTGCGCGCGCCGCCTTCGGATATTCAGATCGTCTGATGCATGCCGTAGCATCCCGTGGAATAGGTATGAAGCCGTCCCCCTGAGGTGCGCGCACTTTGCGCGTGGAGCGTCTCAGGATGACGCCGTTGCCGTCACCTGAAGCTCGTCCAAATCTAGATGCCGAGATACGCCTGCCGCACGCGTTCGTCGGCCAACAGGTCGGTGCCGCTGCCTGACAGCGTGACGCGGCCATTTTCCAGCACATAGGCGCGATTGGCGATCTTCAGCGAGACCGCAACGTTCTGCTCCACCAGCACGCAGGTCATGCCGCCCGCGTTAAGTTCGCGGATGGTCTTGAGCACGTCGTGGACGATGGCGGGAGCCAGCCCGAGCGACGGCTCGTCGAACATGATGAGTTTCGGCTCACCCATCAGGCAGCGTCCGATCGCCAGCATCTGCTGTTCGCCGCCCGACAAGGTCCCGGCCGCCTGATGGATGCGCTCCGCAAGCCGCGGAAACATCGTCAGCACGCGCGCGCGGTTGCGCTGCCGATGCGGCCGCGCGTGTGGCAGCATCGCGCCCATGTCGAGATTTTCCGACACGGTGAGCGAGGGAAAGATCTGCCGCCCCTCGGCGACCTGCCCGATGCCGAGATCGCAGACGCGGTGACTCGGCATTCCGGCAATGTCCGCGCCATCAAACAGGATACGTCCGCTGGTCGGCTTGTGCATGCCGGCGATGGTGCGGATCAGCGAGGTCTTACCGGCGCCGTTGGCTCCGACGATCGCGACGATCGCGCGTTCATCGACGGTCAGCGAAACGCCGTCGAGAGCTTGTGCATCGCCATAGTGAACGGTGAGCGACTCGACACTGAGCATCACAGCGACTCCGCACCGAGATAGGATTCGACGACGGCCGGATCGCGCAGCACCTGCTCCGGATTGCCTTCGGCGATGGCTGCGCCGTGATGCAGCACCAGGATGCGCGAGGCCAGCGCGGTCACTGCGCGCATCACGTGCTCGATCAGCAGGATCGTGAGGCCGTCGCGGTTGAGATCGCGCAGCGTTGCGACGATGCGATCCGTTTCGGTTGGCCGCAGCCCCGCCATCACTTCGTCGAGCAGCAGTAGCTTGGGTCCCGTCGCCAGCGCGCGCGCCACTTCGAGGCGCTTGCGATCCGGCAGGGTCAGGCTCGACGCGGTCTGCGCGCGCTTGTCGAACAGGTCGAGCTGGGTCATGACGCGCCGCGCGATCGCCTGAGCATCGGAAACGGTTGTGGTCTGCATCAAGGCGCCGATGACGACGTTGTCCTCCACCGTGAGCGCCGGGAAGGGCCGCACCAGTTGAAAGGTCCGCCCGATGCCGCGGCGGGCGATCTCGTCGGCGCGCCGGCCCTGGATCTGTTCGCCGGCGAAGGTAATCGTGCCCTCGTCGGGCGCAATCGCGCCTGCGATCATGTTGAAGAGCGTGGTCTTGCCGGCGCCGTTGGGGCCGATCACCGCGAAAATCTCGCCGGGTTGAACGTCGAAGCTGACGCGGCTGACGGCGGCGAGGCCGCGAAAGCGCTTGCTGATGCCGGCGATGGAAAGCAGGGCGGTCATGAGCGTTGCCTGTCGAGTCCGAGCCGGCGGGCCAGCCACGGCCACAGGCCGCTGGGCTGCAGCGAGATGATGACCATCAGCGTCAGGCCGTAGAAGATCGATTTGGCGCCCGGCGTGTTGATGCCGAAATGCTGGATCAGCGCTGTGAGGCTTTCGCCGAGCGGCGTCAGCAGGATCGCGCCGACGACGGGGCCGAACACCGTGCCGAGGCCGCCGATGATCGGCGCCATGATGATCTCGATCGAACGGCCGATGTCGAAAACCTGCGAGGGAAACAGGTTGCGATAATAGAAGCCATAGAACACGCCGCCGACGGCGGTCATGCTGGACGAGATCAGCATCGCGATCATGCGGGCGCGCATGATGTTGATGCCGGCCGCTTGCGCCGCCTGCGGATCTTCGCGGACCGCGAGCCAGCGATAGCCGAGCGGCGAGCGGCGCAGCCAGGCGACCAGCAGCGTCGCCGCGGCGGCAAGGAACAAGGCAAGATAGTAATAGAGCAGCGGTCCGCCGCCGAGATTCCACCATTTGTCGGAGCCGGGGCTGTTGACGGACAGGAACAGGCCGGCCGATGCGCCGGTAATCTGCAAATGATCGAAGCCGATACGGGTGAACTCCGCAAAGGCGATGGTCAGCAGCGCGAAGTAGACGCCCTCGATCGAGAAGCGCCAGCCGAGCCAGCCGACGATCATGCCGGCGGCGGCGGCAACCGGAATGGCGATCAGGACGCCGAGCCACGGGCCGATGCCGAACAGCGTCCACAGCGCCGTCGCGGTATAAGCGCCAAGCCCGAGATACAGCGCGTGGCCGAGCGAGAGCTGGCCGGCGAAGCCCATCAGCAGATTCCAGGCCTGCCCGAGATAGGCGAAATAGAACACCAGGATCAGCACCGACAAGAGATAGCGATCGGCCGCAAGCGGCGCGGCGGTGCAGGCGGCTAGCAGGATGAAACAGAGAACTTTCCCGCGAGTGGGGACGTTTTGCCAAAGGCTCGTCATAGGCGACGCCCCATCAAGCCCTGTGGGCGCAACACCAACACCAAAATCAACAATGCGAATGAGAACATGCTTTTCATCGAGGGCTGGATGTAGAAGCCCGCAAGCGCCTCGGAAATCCCGATCAGCACGCCGCCGATCAGCGCGCCGGCCATCGATCCGAGGCCGCCAATGATGACGATGACGAATGCCAGCAGCGTATAAGCCGGTGCAAGGCCGGGCGAGGCATCGGCGATGGTCGCCATCAGGGTGCCTGCCGCTCCGATGCATGCAAAGCCGAGCCCGAACGTCACCGCATAAAGCTGCTTGACGTTGAGGCCGACGACCCCCGCGCCGGTCAGATTATCGGCACAGGCGCGAATGGCCGTGCCGGTCCGCGTGTAGCGGAAGAACAGGAACAGCGCGGTGCAGATCGCGACCGCGCCCAGCGCCGCGAAGACCCGGACCTTGTCGATGAACAATGGGCCGATATCGAAGCTGTCGAAGCTGTAGGGCAGGTTGATCGGACGTGCATCCGGGCCGAACACCAGCAGCAGGCCGTTGACGATGACGGTGGCGAGACCGACCAGCAGAATGAACTGCTCGTGCTCGGCGCGGCTGATGAAGGGCTCGACCAGCGAGCGCTGCAGAACGTAACCGAGAAAGAAAAACGCCACCGCGATCGGCAGCAGCGATACGAGCGGCGAGACGTCGAGCATCTCGAACAGCAGGAAGGCCGCGTACATGGCGATCACGGTGAATTCGCCGTGAGCGAAATTGACGACGCGCATGACGCCGAAGATCACGGACAAGCCAAGCGCCATCAGCCCGTAGACAAGCCCGGTAAGAATACCTTGAACGACAATATTCAAGGTGATCGCCGTCATAGAGAACTCCAGTCCTCAGCGATGCTGCGGATCGAGGGAAACCGAAAGGACGCATCGCGCAAGATGCGCGATGCCGGTGAGCGGAAACTGAGCCGAACGCCTCAGATCATTGCCGGATCACTTGCGGCCCTGCCACGGCGGCATCGGCAGCACCGGCGTCATGGTCGCGACCTCGGCCGGCAGCACCACCGTCGGCGTCTGGTCGCGGTTCTGCACGCAGGCCGACGGAAGGTTATTGTTCTGGCCCTTTTCGTCGAACTTGATCGGCGGCCCGATCATGACATGGTCGACGAGATTGGTTTCCCGCAGCGCCTTCATCAATTCGGGGCCGTTGGCCGTGCCGGCGCGTTTGAACGCGTCCGCCGCAATCATCAGCGCGTCGAAGGTGAAGCCGACGTTGAAGCATTCGACAGCGAAGCGGAATTTCGGCTGCGCTTTGGTGTAGGCGGCTTCGAGCGCCTGGGTGACCTTGGACTTCGGATTGGCCCAGGGCAGCGCGTCGACGTGGTAGTCCGCCAGCGGGCCGAGCGCCTTGTAGAACTCCTCGTCATAGAGGCCGGGTGCGCCGGGCGAGATGATGCCCATCGGCTGAAACTTCTGCCGCACAGTGTCGCGCACCAGCTTGATGGCGTCGGCAGCGCGCGTCACCACCAGAAGCAGGTCGGGATTGAGGCCCCGAATCTTGGTCACCTCGACGGAAAGATCCTGCGCCTTCGGATCGTAAGGAATCGATTCGATCAATTTGAACGGCAGTCCGGCACTCGGAAACAGCGCGTCCATGCCTTTGCGCTGCGCCAGACCGAAGTTGTCGTTGGCGTGCAGGAAGACAGCCGTTTTCGGCGTGATCTTGGTGGCGTCGATCAACGCCTGGATCTGCTGCAGGCCGTTCTTCACCAGGGCGCCGCCGGTCGGGAAGTTGCGGACCAGATACTTGTAGCCTTGCTCGGTCAGTTGCGGCGCGGCGGCGATATTCACCACCAGCGGAATCTGCCGCTGTTCGCAAACCTGGGCCATTGCCAATGTGCCGGCGGAGTCGAAGGCGCCGACGATGCAGTTCGCGCCCTCGTTGATGGCGCGCTCGGTCTGGGTACGCGCGACATCGGGATTGGACTCCATGTCGATGTGGACCAATTCGACATGATAGCCGAGGTCCGACAGCACGGTCGGCGCCACCAGCGCCCCGCGGTGGCAGCTTTGGCCGGCCTGGGCGAGATAGCCCGATTGCGGGAGCAGGATCGCGATTTTCAGGGTCTTGGCCTGCGCGCGGACGATCGACGGCGCGGCAAGAAGCGCTGCGCCGGCGACGCCGCCCGCGAGCACGCTGCGACGGCTGAATTTGAACTGGTCGATCGGCATGTCTTTCCTCCTGGAGTGCCCGCCGTGAGCCGGTCGTGATGGACGGGACCGCTCTATAAAACCCTGACGTGATGCGTCATAGCCCGGAATTGATAGGGATGCAGTCCCGAATGCAAGCCTCGATTATCGCGTGGCGCCCGGGCGACCACAAGTCGCCGCCGGCGCGGCACCCTGCGCATTTGGTCTGATCCTCTTGCGTTGCAAAAGACGTGTGATGTCGCGGTCAGTGCTTCTCACGACGGATGAAGGCCCAGGGGCTGACTTCGGAATCCGTCGGCACCTCGATATCGATCAGGTAGGGCCCGCCCGCCGCCAGCGCGCGTTCGAGCGCGGGACGGAAGGCCTCCGGAGACGACACGCGCGCAGCGCCCACGCCGAAGGATTCCGCAAGCTTGACGAAATCCGGATTGACCAGATCGGAGGCGACGACGCGGCCTTCGAAGCCCTGCAGCTGATCGCGCCGCACATTGCCGTAAGCATTGTTGTTGAAGACCAGCACCACTACGCCGATGTTGAACTGCACGGCGGTCGCCAGCTCCTGCACGGCGAACATGAAGCCGCCATCGCCGGTGATGGCGACGACGGACCGATCCGGATTGGCCACCTTGGCGCCAAGCGCGGTCGGAAAGCCCGATCCCAGCGTACCCTGATAGCCCGAAGTGATGAAGGTGCGCGGCTCGTAGACCGGGAAGCCGTACCACGATGCAAAGCCGACCTGCGAGAGCTCATCGGTGACGATGGCATTGGCGGGAAGGACCTCGCGCAGGACGTTGAGATACGACATCTGCGGCTGGATCGCCTGGATCGCCTTCAGCGTCGAGGCCGATGCCGCGCGGATCGCTTCACGGCGTCCGCTCTGCCGGGTGAAACCGCGTCGCCGGACGGCCGCGACGAGATCGCGGGTGCCGTCGCGCGCATCGGCGACGATCGCCGTATCGGGCGTGAAGCGGCGCATTTCAGCGGGATCGATATCGATGCGGATGGTGGTCTGGCCTGCCGGCCGATAGGGCCAGCGCCAGGTCGGCAACTCCATCCGCGTGCCGATGCCAATGACGAGATCGGTCTGCGGCCATAGATCGTATGCGGCGGCCATCGACATGCCGAGTTCATGCGCGTTGCTGACGATGCCGCGGCCGCTGCGAAACGCCACCACCGGCGCATCGAGCATTTCCGCAAGTTCGAGAATTTCCTCGCGGGCGTCAATCGCGCCGCTGCCGACGAAGATCATCGGCGCCTTGCTGTTGGCGATGCGCTCGGCGGCAGCCTTGATGCGCTCGCTGTCGGGCTGCGGTGCCGGCAACGGATCGAATGGCGCCGAGGCCGCGGTGTCGGCGCGTTGCGTGAAAATATCCCACGGCATTTCCAGCACCGCCGGGCCACGGCGGCCGGATAGGATTTCCTGAAAGGCGCGCGACACCAGCGCTGGAGCCGCGTCGGGATACTCGATGCGCTCGGCCCATTTGACGAAGGTGCGAACCGTCCCGAGCTGATCCGGCATTTCATGCAGATGTCCGCGTCCCTTGCCGAGAAATGCCGTCGGCACCTGACCGGTGAGGCATAGCACGGGCTCGTTGCCGCCGAACGCGGTCAGCAAGGCGGCGCTGGCATTCAAGATGCCGGGGCCAGGAACGACGCTGAAGACACCGGGGCGCCCGGTGGAGCGCGCATAACCATAGGCCATGTAGCCGCACGCCTGCTCATGACGCGCGCCGATCACTCTCAACTGCGCTTGCTGAAACGCGTCGAACAGCCCGTAAACTTGCGCGCCAGGCAAGCCGAAGACCGTGTCGACACCATGAGCGACCAGTCCGCCGACGATCGCTTCGCCGCCCGTCATTGAAGCCATAACGTGTCCCACTCGTTCGCAAACCGGACCGCGCCTCGGCGAAATGCGCGGACCATCTGTTTCGGGCGATACTTGCTACCAACAGCCACGAAGATGCAAGAGGCTTGTCATCTATTCGCGCTGCGAGGCGCGCACAGCGCAGTCCGTTCCATTGAGGAGGCGCTTCGCTTCAAGCCGCCGCCGGATCGATGCCGACGCGCATCGCATGCGCCGTGACGCTGTGGCGAAGATCGGTCATCATGGCGTCGAACAATTCGAATGCCTCAAGCTGAAATTCGGTCGCCACCTGATGCGGCGGCAATCGTCGGTCGCCGATCCGGCGCCTGAGATGTTCGAGGCGCTCGAGTTGCTCGGACCAGACCTGATCGATCAGCGCCATCACCAGGCGCCTCAGGATGTCGCCGAGCATCGTCTCGCCGATCGCCGCGATCTTGCCGGCCATCCAGCTATCGGCCATGGCCCGAATGGCTCGCGCGAGCTTTTCGGATTCATTCCGGCGATTAGCCGAGGGCGGCGCGATGTCCACCGCCAGCGTAAGGATCGATCGAATGGCGGCGTCGAGCGCCGCGATGTCCCACCGTGCGTCCGGTGGAGCGAAACGGCCAATCAGATCGTCGACGGTGTCATCACGCATGCGTTGAACCGCCGCGAACGGGTCGTCGCCGTCGCGGATATTCTGACGCAAGCTGTAGAGCGCCTCGCGTTGCTGTTGAATGATCGCATCGAAACGCAGCAATCCCAGACGCCGGTCGAGACTGCGCGTAGCGTGTCGTCGTTGTGCGGCCTCCACCAGACGTTTTGCGGCGGCGGGAGCGATGACGGTGGCGGACGGCGACGGGATATTGATCGCGGCCGACGTCAGGACGTCGTCTTCCAGCGACGCGTGGAAAATCGAGCGGCCCGGGTCTCCCTGTCGTCCGGCGCGGCCGCGCAGTTGTTGGTCCAGCCGCAGGTGATCATGATGCGTGGTGCCGATCACCAGCAGTCCGCCGGCCGCGATCACTGCGTCTCTCGCGGCGCTGTCGGCGCGTTCGCCGCCGAGCCGGATATCGGTGCCGCGGCCCGCCATCGCGGTTGCGATCGTCACGGCACCAAGTGCGCCGGCGCCGGCGATGATCTGCGCTTCGCGCGCGTGATGCTTGGCGTTGAGCAAGGCAAAGCTTCGTGGAGCCGGCGCGCCGGTGTCGCGATCATTGCACTGCTGCCAGCCGTGCTGCTCGAGCATGGTTGCCAGCGCTTCGGATTGTTCAATCGAGGGGGCGCCGATCAGGACGGGTTGTCCGCGCTCAGCCGCGCCTTCAACCTCGCGCAGGATCGCTACGTGCTTGTCGGCGGCGGTGGCATGGAGAACTGAGTCATCGCGCCGGATCAGCGGACGATGGGTCGGGATGGCGACCACTTCGAGGCCGTAGACATCCTTGTATTCGGCTGCGTCGGTGATCGCGGTCCCCGTCATGCCTGCGAGTTTGGCATAGCGGCGGAAGTAAGCCTGGAATGGGATCGACGCCAGCGTGCGAGTTTCCTCGCCGATCGCACAGCCTTCCTTGGCTTCCAGTGCTTGATGCAATCCCTCATCATAACGCCGTGCCGGCATCGGGCGGCCGGTCAAGTTGTCGATAATGATGACCTCGCCGTGCGAGACGACGTAGTCGCGATCGCGTGTCAACAACACATGCGCGCGCAAGGCCTGCACGACATGATGCAGCAGCGCGATCGAGGCGATGTCATGCAGCGTGGCCGAGGCCGACAACAGTCCGCGCTGGCGCAATCCTTGTTCGACCGCGCGATAGCCAGCTTCGGTCAGCGACACGCGTCGCCGGTGGTCGATGCTGTAGTGCTGCGGCTCAAGCGTCGCGACCACTGCATCGATGGCCTGATAGAAGATCGAATGATCGCCGAGCGGACCGAACAGCGCCAGCGGCATGGCGGCCTCGTCGATCAGCGTCGCATCCGCTTCGTCCACGATGGCGAAGACGTGGCCGCGCTGAACGGTTTCCGCGGCGGTGAACTTCATGTTGTCACGCAGGAAGTCGAAGCCGAATTCGCTGGCGGTGCCGTAGGTGATGTCGCAGCGATAGGCCTCGCGCCGTGCATCGTCGTCCATCTGCTGGGTGACGACGCCGGTGCTGAGCCCGAGCATCCGATAGACCGGCTGCATCCAGTTACGATCGCGCTCCGCCAGATAATCGTTTGGCGTGGCGACATGCACGCCGTGCCCGGTCAATGCATTCAGCGCGCAGGCCATCGTCGCCGTCAGCGTTTTGCCTTCGCCGGTTTTCATCTCGGCGATACAGCCATCATGCAGCACGAGGCCGCCGATCAGTTGCTCGGGCACTGGAAATTCATCGAGGGTTCGGCGCGCCGCCTCGCGAACGAGGGCGAAAACATCGGCCTTGATGCTGTCGAGCGAGGCGCCGCCGAGGGCCGCCTTGCGCAGCGCCGCCGCGCGCTCGCGCAGGGCTGAATCGGTGAGTTTCCGGCAGCGGGATTCTTGCGGCAAAATCGTGTCGACGATGGCGCTGTAGCGGGCCAGCTTTCGCTTGGCGGCAAAGCCCAGCGCGCGCCTCGCCAGCCGCAGGATCATTTCAGTTCGAACAGAATCGGCACCGTGAAGGCGAATTGAGTCCCGCCAACCTCGGAAGGAGGCGCCGGCAGAGGCTGGGCACGCTGCAGCAGTTCGAGTGTCTCGCGGTCCAATGCTGCCGACCCGCTGCCCTTGACGATCTTGCTGGAGATGACGTGGCCGTGGCGGTCGATCACGAAGGAGACCTTGGCGGTGCCTGACTCGCGACGGACCTGCGCGTCATGCGGATAGCGCTTGTTGCGCTGAAGGTGCAGGGCCAGACGCCGCTTCCAGCTCACCAGCACGGCCTTGCGCGAGGCGGCGGCGGTGGGCGCGGTGGTCGCGGAGGCGGCCGCGAGCGGCGGCGCGGCGTTCGGCGTCTTTTCCTTCTCTTCCTTCTTGTCTTCCTCCGGCTTCTTCTGCTCGGGAGGCGTCTCCAGCGCGACGTCGGGCTCCTTCACCTGCGGCAGCGGCGGTTCGGGCTCCGGCTTCTCCTCGACCTTCTGCTCGGCCTTGTCCTGAGGAGGCGGGGCCTCGTCGGTCTGCATCTGCTCTTCGCCGGGCGCGACGTCGCGGGCAACCGCTTCGCGGAACGACTCGGTGGTGAAATCGACTTCGATCGCGGTGGTGGTGTCGAAGGTGTCGCCCTCTTCGGCCGGCGCCCTGAGCAATGCGGCGGCCACCGCGCCGTGCAGCGACAGCATCGCAACGAAGCAGATGCCCCAGCGCGTCAACTCGCGAAGCGTGATGCCGCGGGAGGGACGCAGCGCGCTCATTGCGCGCCTCCGGCGGCCGGCGCGCCCGCCGCGGGTTGCGCACCGGACGATTCCAGCCCGACCAGCGCGATCTTGAGGAATCCCGCCGCGCGCAGGTCGTTCATCAGCGTCATCACTTCGCCGTAGGGCACCGTCTTGTCGGCGCGGACGAACAGCCGCTTGCTGTGATCGCCCGAGGTCACCGCCTGCAGCGACGCGGCCAGCGTCGCACGCGAGATCGGCGTTTCGCCCACGGCCAGCGAGCGATCCGCCTTCATGGTGATGAAGATCGGCTTCTCCGGACGGGGCTGCCGCGTCGCCGTCGACGCCGGCAGGTCGACCGCAATGTCGACCGTGGCCAGCGGCGCGGCGATCATGAAGATGATCAGCAGCACCAGAATGACGTCGATGAACGGCGTCACGTTGATGTCGCTCACCTGGGTCATCTCGTCGTCGGACGAGGCCTGCTGAAGTTGAACGCCCACGCGTGACTCCCGACTACTCTGCGGCGCGGCGATGCGGCGTCAGTTCCGCCCGGTTCAGATCGCGGCTGACCATCCGCATCAGTTCGGCGGAGCCGTCGCCGAGCAGGCCGCGATAGCTGGTGATCGCGCGGGCGAACATGTTGTAGATCATCACCGCCGGGATCGCCGCGACCAGGCCCATCGCGGTGGCCAGCAGCGCTTCGGCGATGCCGGGCGCGACCACCGCCAGATTGGTCGTCTGCGATTTCGAGATGCCGATGAAGGAATTCATGATGCCCCAGACGGTGCCGAACAGGCCGACGAACGGCGCGGTCGATCCGATGGTGGCGAGAATGCTGGTGCCGCGGGTCATGCGCCGCGCCGCCGCCGCTTCGATGCGGCTGAACAGCGATCCGACGCGCTCCTTGATGCCGTCGTGGTTCATGGCATCGCGCGAGCGATTGATTTCATCCAGCGCGGCATTGGTCAGCGTCGCAATGTCGCTGTCGGCGTTGACGAGTTTGCTGCTGGCGTCCTGCAGCGAGCGCGCGCTCTCGACGCGGCGAAGATCGCGCATCAGCTTGCGGCGGGCGCCGAGCAGCTCGAGGCTCTTGGCGAGCCAGACCGACCACGTCACCACCGATGCGAAAGCAAGGCCGATCATCACCGCCTTCACGATATAGTCGGCGGCCATGAACATGCCCATGGGCGTCAGCTCATGCGGCAGGATCGGGCTGGCATCGGCGGTGCCGACCGGCACCGTCTCGGTGGCGGGCGGGGCCGGTTGCGGAGCGCTCTCGGCGCTCGCCGGCGAAGACGGCGCGGCAGGCGCTGTCGCGCTCGGCGCGGTTGCCGATCCTGCAGACGCTGGGGCCTGGGACGGCGCCGCTTGGGAGGGCACGGCCTGAGTTTGGGTCAGAGCGGGCGCCGGCGTGTTCGCCGAAGGCGCGGCCGCTGCCGGCGCGGATGTCTGGGCGTGAAGCGCTTGCGGCGCAACCGGCACGGTCATGACGACTGCAAGCGCAATGGCGGCTGCTTGGGAATGGGATCGGCGACGGCGCTCCATCGCGCGGGCGTTAAGTGAAAGCAGCTTCATAGGACAGACTTTTTGTTTCGCCACCGATCTGGATCAGCGCAGGGTGGGATGACGGCGGAGATATCACGCCTGCGAGTGGTCTAACGTTTTGGCATTCTGAATCAAACAGACAACCGAGAGGGAATTTTAGAATCGCTTTAAAGGCTCTGCGTGAGAGCCGCGTGTCGCGCAGCTCGATCGTCTGCGCGCCGCACATGTGATCCGTTTTTGTGCGTCCGCCAACTAGAAGGTCTATAAATTGACGCAATTTGCTGGGTCGGCCCGTTGCGAGCCCTTATGCGCAAAGTTATGACGAGCGAAGTTGTCGCGGGCGCGGGGCTTCACTGTCCGCAAAAACCATCACGGGGAAAAAGGCGAATGGGGATCTCATCAGCAAGTCACGCTGACACGAACAGCGCTGGAAGCGTGATTGCGAACAACATGTCGGCGATCGGCTGGAGCAGGGCGATGCTCGGCGTCGCGGCGGTCATGCTGATCCCGGACTCCGCCGATGCGCAGCCCGCGTCCAGCAGCGACGATCTTCCGCAGGTTCGCGTCACCGCGCCGAAGCGGCAGGCCAAGCGTCATATCGCGCGTCGCGCACCGGTGCAGGCGGCGCCGGCGTCCGCGCCGGCCGCGGCGAGCAATGTCGTGGTCAATCCGGTCATCGGCGACGGCGCCGGCATTGCCGGCTATCAGACGCCGGCGCAGAGCGGCCTGTCCCGTTTCCCCACGCCGCTGACCAACACCGCGCAGACGGTCAACGTCGTGTCGCAGCAGCTGATGCAGGATCAGCGCGTCACGTCGGTTCAGGAAGCCCTGCGCAACGTGCCCGGCATCACCTTCACGGCGGGCGAGGGCGGTGTTCAGGGCGACAACGTCACCATCCGCGGCTATAGCGCGCGTAACGATTTCTATCGCGACGGCATTCGCGATCCGGGCTGGTACGCGCGCGATGCCTTCAGCTTCGATCGCGTCGAAGTCTACAAGGGACCGTCATCGTTCCTGTTCGGGCGCGGCTCCACCGGCGGCGTGATCAATATCGTCTCCAAGACGCCGCAGAACCGCGACTTCTCGGTGGTCGAGACCACCGGCACATCGGCGGCCGGCGGCCGCGTGATGGTGGACGTCAACAAGGCGTTCGAGCAATACGCGGCGCGCATTGCCGCCGTCGGCTACGATACCGATATCGCCGGACGCGACTTCGCGCATATCCGGCGTTACGGCGTCGCGCCCTCGATCTCCTATCAGATCGCGCCCGATACCAAGAACACGCTGGGTTACGTCTACCAGAAGGATGACAACATCGCCGACCGCGGCATCATCATGTTGCCGGGATCGTATTTCGGCACCAGCTATCGGCAGCCGGCGCCGGTGCCGCGCAACACGTGGTACGGTGTGGGCACGCCCGGGCAAAACGACATCGAGCAGACCGAAGCGCATACGCTCACCAACAAGTTCGAGCACGACTTCGCGCCGGGGCTGAAATTCACCAACACCACCGGCGTCAGCTATGTCGAGCGTTTCAACCGGACGCGGCCGGTCCAGCTCTCGGGCCTCGGAACGGCGAATTCGAATCTCTGGAACGATCCCGTCGCCGGGACGCGGCTCGGCACACCGACCGACCCGCTTCTTCCGGGCACGCCGCTGAGCAATGTCTGGATCGCCAACACCAATCACTTCCAGAACCAGACCAACAACCTGCTCGTCAGCAATGTCAGCGATCTGAACGCGAAGTTCAGGACTGGAATGCTCGAGCACAACGTGCTGGCCGGCCTCGAAGTCAGCTATGAGAAGCGCGATCACTATCGCACGACGTTCAGCGACTCCTATCGCGTCAATGCTCTCAATCCCGATCCGTGGGTGGTGGGCACGCTGAACCCGACGACGGCGGCGACGGAGTCGCGGGCCAATGCCGTGGGCGCCTATATCCAGGACCAGTTGAAGGTGACGGAGTGGCTCGAGCTTCTCGGCGGCGTTCGCTTCGACAATTTCACCGCCAGAAGCAATACCTTCACGATCACCCGCGCGACCGGCGCGCAGAGCGGGCTGACCAGCCTGAATTCGGACAACAGCTTCGTGACCTATCGCGCCGGCGTGGTGCTGCATCCGACGCCGTGGTCGTCGGTCTACTACATGCACGGAACATCGGCGAATCCGCCGGCGGAATTCGTCTCGATCACCAACGGCCAGCAGGCGCTCGATCCCGTCACCTCGACGATCGACGAGATCGGCGCCAAGGCGGATATTCTCGACAAGCGGCTGAGCCTGAATGCGGCGGTGTTCCGCATCCGGAAGAAGAACGACTACGAGAACCAGGGAACCAGCGCGGATCCGGATTACGTTCCGGTGGGAACGACCCAGGTCCAGGGCTTCGAAGTGGGCGCTACCGGCCGCATCACGCCGCAATGGAGCATCTCCGGCGGCTATGCCTATCTGGAATCGAAAGTGCTCGATTCGCTGACGCTCGCCAACATCGGCCACGAACTTGCCGTGACGCCGAAGAACAGCTTCTCGCTGTTCACCACCTACGATCTCGATGCGAAATGGACGGTGGGCGGCGGCGCTTTCTATGTCGACTCGCGCTGGTCCAGCGTCGCCAACGACGCGCGGATTCCAGGCTACTGGCGCTTCGACGTGATGGCGGCCTACAAGGTCGATCGCAACCTGACGCTGCAGCTCAACGTCTACAACCTGACCGACGAATACTATTACGATACGGTCGCGGGCGCCGGCTTCGCGGTGCCGGGTCCGGGCCGCTATGTCTCGCTGTCGGCGCGCGCGCAGTTCTGACAAGTGGTGATCGGCGAGGTCCTTGCGGACTTCGCCGCGTCATGGTGGCGCCGGCGTCGTGACAGACGCCTTAACGAGGCTTCGGATCGAAGCCGGCATCGCAAGATGCCGTCTCTCATGAGCCGGTATCCTTCGCCGTCACGCCGCTCGAAAACGCCAAGAGGACATCTCGATGCTGGTGCGAATTCCCAACGTGTTGACGCCGGAGCAGGTGCAGCATTGCCGTGAGGTGATGGCGCGGGCCAGCTGGATCGATGGCCGCATCACCGCAGGCCATCAGTCGGCGCAGGTGAAACGGAATCTGCAATTGCCGGAAGGAACGCCGGAGGCGCGGGAGCTGAGCGACATGGTGCTGGCGGCGCTCAACCGCAATCCGCTGTTCATGTCGGCCGTGCTGCCGAAGAAGATCTTTCCGCCGCTGTTCAACCGTTACGATGCCGAGGGCGAAATGAACTTCGGCTCGCACGTCGACAACGCCATTCGCACCATTCCAGGCAGCGGCGTGCGGGTGCGCACCGATGTCTCATCGACCTTGTTCCTGTCGCCGCCGGAGGAGTACGACGGCGGCGAACTGGTGATCGAGGATACCTACGGCACGCATGCGGTGAAGCTGCCGGCCGGCGACATGATCGTCTATCCGGGCACCAGCCTGCACCACGTCACCAAGGTGACGCGCGGCTCGCGGATCGCGTCATTCTTCTGGACCGAAAGCATGATAGGCGACGTGACGCGGCGCGCGATGATGTTCGATCTCGATATGTCGATCATCCGCCTCAACGCCGATCACCCGGAGCATCCGTCGGTGCTGTCGCTGACCTCGCTGTATCACAACCTGCTGAGGCAATGGGCCGAGACCTGACGCCGTCGCTCTCCCGCTCTCTCACGCCAGCATGGCCTCCAGCGCCGGCGTCGCGCGTTCGGTGATGAGTCCGTCCGCGCCGGTGAAGCGGATCAGCGCGGCGAGCTCGCGGGCGGCGGCGAAATCGATCGCCCGCTCGGGGCCGAGCACCATCAGCGCGGTCGCGTAGGCATCGGCTTCCATGCAGGAACGATGCAGCACGGTGGCCGTCACCATGCCGTTGACGATGGGATAACCGGTGCGCGGATCCAGCGTGTGCGAGAAGTAGCGGGCGTCGCGCGCGAAGCCGCGCTCGCAGCCGGAGGTCGCGACGGCAAGACCGTGCAGCGCGATCAGCATGGGCGCGGTCACGGCGCCATCCGTGGCGGGCTGATCGATCTCGACCCACCACGGATGGCCGTCGGGCTTGATGCCGCTGCCCGACAATTCGCCGCCGATTTCCACCAGCGCATGGTGAATGCCGTATTCGCGCAGCCTCTCCATCACGAGATCGACGGCGAAGCCCTTGGCGATGCCGCACAGATCGAGCGGCCCGGTATCGTGGCGGCACAGACGACGGCGCGCGGGATCGAACCGCAGTTGCTGAAAGCCGCAGGCGCGATGAAGCCGGGCGATCGCGTCCGCCGGCGGCGCGGGCCGCGGCCCGCTCGGTCCGAAACCCCAGAGATCGACCAGCGCGCCGACGGTCGGATCATAGGCGCCGTCCGACTCGGCGGCGATGCGCAGCGCGGCGGCGATCACCTGCGCAAATTCCGGGGGCAGCGTCTGCCACGCCTTCGGCGCCAGCCGGTTGAAATGGCTGAGATCGGAATCGGTTTCCCACGGGCTCATCTGGGCGACGACCCGCGCCAGCGCCAGCGGAATGATCCGTTGCAGCATCTGCCGGCTGGCGCGCGAGCCGACGAACTTGACGGACCATGTGGTGCCCATCGACTCTCCGGCGAGCTCCTGAACGCAGCCGTCGTCCGGCGCGGCGCGCGGCATCGCCAGCGCCGTCGGGATCGCCACGCGGCGGGTCGCCGTCGCCGTCATGCCGGGCGTTGCTTTACTGCGGCAGGACTTCGATGGTGGCGGCGTAGCTGCTGCGCCGCTGCGCGTCCTTCAGCTTGCTCTTGTCGTCGCGCACCGACGCGCTCATCCAGTAGAAGCCCGGTCCGGGCCAGGTGACGCTGAACGTGCCGGACTCGTCGGTGGTGACCTTGCTGTCGTTCAGCTTGTCGCGATAGCGGATGCCGCCGGGGACGACCTCGACCGCGACGCCGCTTGCCGGCTGCCCGTCGAGCACGAGGCGGAAGGTCGCCTTTTCGCCGGCCACGAGATTGTTCGGATGCGTGACGGGGATCATTTCAAGGCCGACGCCGGTCGGCTTCAGCGTCTCGGTGGTCGGCTTGCCGGAGGTGACGAAGGATTCGATGCGGCTCTGCACCTCGGAGACCTTCACGTCGGTGGCGTTGGCCGGAATCGCCGTGGCGAGATCGTCGGCCTTGCCGCGCCAGCGCTTGGTCTGGCCGTCGACCTTGTAGCTGGCGAAGGCGCCCTGATTGACCACCATCAGCTTGTAGGTGCCGGGCTGTGCCAGCTTGACATCGAAGGTGCTGCGATAGTGTCCCTTCGACAGGTTCTCCGGCGCAATGCTCTTTCCGTCGGGGCCGAGGACCGATAGATTATCGAGCTGAAGCGCGTGATGCTCGAAGTAGAACAGGTCGTTCGAGATCGCGGCGTCCACCGTGACCCAGGCATCATTGCCGGATAGCACGGTGGCGGACGGCAGCAGCCAGGCGCGATGGGCCTGGGCGGGAACGGCCAGCAGCGCCGAGGCCGCGATCAATGCGAGCTTGAGGTAACGGGTCATGGCGATGTCCTTTCCACGGCACCGCCGCATCGTCGGCGGTGCGACTGATCAGTTGGCTTAAGGCGCGAGCTTCAACGCGATGGTGCCGAGTTCATTCTCGCCCTTGGCCTCGGCGCTGACCGGCGCCTTCGGCGGCCATTCGAACGGCACCCGCAGCAATTCGCGGCCGCCGACCTCGCGTGCCGCCTCGATGACGAGCTGATACTTGCCGGGCGTGAGACCGCTGAGCGGCCTGGCGGTGCTGTCGAACCTGATCTGATGCGTGCCGGGCGCGCGCGTCGGGCTACTCAGGCCGTCGACCGGCATCGTCAGTTCGCGTCCGGTGCGGCGCCACCACTGCCGCATGTCCTTCAGCCACTTGGTGCCTTCGTTATCCTTGTGCTTGACGTCGTACCACACCGCGAGATTGGTGATCTTGCTGCCGTCGTCGGCTTCGACCCAGACCGCGACGTAAGGCTTGTGATATTCCGCGACGTTGAGCTGCGGAATATCGATGCTGATCGTCGCCTCGGCGGCGAGCGAAGGGCTGACGGCGAGTGTGGTCAGTGCGGCGGAAACCAGGAAGCGCATTGCGACCCCTTAGGAGTGGATGAACAGAACGACGAGCAGTGCCGGAATAATCAGCCCCATGCCGACGACCGGCCAGGTGGCGCGGCGGCGGTTGGAATGGAGGTACAGCAGCAGCAGGCCGGTCAGGCAGAAGATGACGGCGGCCACGGCAAAGATATCGAGAAACCAGCTCCAGGCATTGCCGGCATGGCGGCCCTTGTGCAGGTCGTTGAGATAGGCGATCCAGCCGCGATCGGTGATCTCGTAGGCGATGGCGCCGCTGTCGCGTTCGATGCTGAGCCACGCATCGCCGCCGGGGCGGGGCAGGGCGATGTAGACGTCCTTCGCCGACCACTCGGTGTCGCGGCCGGCGGTGTTGACGCCGATCTCGCGCCGCAGCCAGTCGCCGACCGAGGCCGGCAATGCCGCTTTCCCGGTTGCGGGCTGCGCTTTCAGGTCCGCCAACATCGCTTGCGGCAATTGCGCCTCGCGCATGGTCACTGCGGGCTTGGCTTCGATCTGTCCCGCGTGGTTCAAGGTGATCCCGGTCAAGGCGAACAGCACCATGCCGATCAGGCAAAGTCCCGAGCTGATCCAGTGCCACTGGTAGAGCTGGCTGATGAAGAAAGCGCGCCGCTTCTTTCGTTGCCAGAGTTCGTCGCCAGTGACCATCAAGCCATCCGAAATGCCAGCGTGTCGGCCGTCATTGCCAACGCTTGAAAGGAAAGGGGTGCGGCGACAGCCGTCGACCAGCGCGAACTGTTTAGCGAAGCGGACTTCGCTTTTCTACAGCACCGGATTAGGTTCGTTCTAAATCGGCGGCGCGGATCAGCGCGGCGGGAACAGGCGCTGCATGCGGCATTCGATGTGGCCGGCGCTTTGATGACAGACGCGCCTGCGATAGATTGCCGCCATGGCCGTCACCGATTATGGACGCTTTTACGCGGAGATACCGATCTTCCGCAGCTTTGCCAAGCTGATGGATCCGGCGCTGTACCGGCCGCTGCCCGACGATTGGCTGATCGGTACCGCCGATATCGTCGAATCCACCAAGGCGATCGCCGACCGACGTTATAAGGCCGTCAACATGGCGGGTGCCGCCGCGATCGCCGCGGTAACCAATGCGCTGGAGGGGCAGGCGTTTCCGTTCGTGTTCGGGGGCGACGGAGCCAGCTTCGCGATCGCCCCCCAGCATGCCGAGCCGGCGCGTGCCGCGCTCGCCGCCACCGCGACCTGGGTGCAGGCCGAACTCGGTCTCGTCATGCGCGTGGCGTTGATCCCGGTCAGCTGCATCCGGATGCAGGGGCTCGATGTGCGGGTGGCGCGCTTCGGCGTGTCGCCGCACGTCGCCTATGCGATGTTCGCCGGCGGCGGCCTGGGCTGGGCCGAGGCCGCGATGAAGCGCGGCGAATTCGCGGTGGCGCCGGCGCCTGCCGGCAGCCATCCGGATCTCAGCGGGTTGTCATGCCGCTTCTCGGAGATTCCGTCCGCGCGCGGCCTGATCCTGTCGATGTTGATCGTGGCCGCGCCGGGCGCCGATCAGGCTGTGTTCCGAGGGGTCATCGAACAGATCGTCACGCTGGTCGAGCGCAGTCCCGATGCAGGCCGGCCGGTGCCGGCCGAGGGGCCCGGGCTGCGCTGGCCGTCGGAGGGTGTCGACTATGAAGCCCGCGCGCGGCGTGGCGGTCCACTGCTGGTCAGGCGCGTGACGGTGCTGACATGGACGCTGTGGGCCTATCTGGTGATGCGGCTCGGGCTGCGCGTCGGTGGCTTCGTGCCCGCCGTCTACATGGCGCAGGCCGTCGCCAATAGCGATTTCCGCAAATATGACGACGGGCTTCGCATGGTGCTGGATTGCTCGCACGATCTCGCCGACGATCTCGAGCAGCGGCTGCGCACCGCGGCCGCTGCCGGTACGATCCGATATGGATTGCATCGGCAGGATGCGGCGATGATGACGTGCTTCACGCCGTCGGCGATGCGCGCCGATCACGTTCACTTCATCGACGGCGCGCGCGGCGGCTACGCGACCGCGGCGACGCTGTTGAAAGCCTCGCTGACGTGAGGGCGTGGAGCGATCATCCTCGCGCGATGATGATGATGACGATGCGCGTTGCGGCCGTTCAGCGTTTCGTCCGCGTCCAGTTCTCGCCGCCACACAATCCGCCGACGCAGCCATTGACGCGCAGATTGTTCGGTCCGGTCATCGCGATGTCGCTGTCATAGGTGCCGCCGTCATCGGCATTGTAGATGCGGCCGGCCCAGCGCGAGACGCCGGAGGGGCGCATCTCGCTGAACAGCGGCAGGCCGATCATCGGCCTGCGCCGCAAGGCCGGATTCGGATTCTTGTCATCGACCGCCGGCTTGCCCGTGTTGGGGTCGGTCGGCTGGCGCAACCAGACGACCACACCGCAGATGCCGGAGCCGCAACGGCTGACCTGAACCTTGGCGTCGCCGGCCTGTGTCAGCCAGACGCCGGTTGGATCGCCGGACTCCTGCGCGAAGGCGCTCCACGAGGCATTCATGGCAACCAGGATGATGGCAATCAGACCGAATCGCAATTTCATCAGAATCCTCCAGAGCGCTCGCGAGTGGCATAGCAAAAGGGCAAAGTTGTGCAATGTCGATCCGGCAGCCGCATGGGATTATGTGAAAATTGTATCGAAAGCGACGTGCCGAACCACGCTCGCGGCGGACAGCGCGAGGAGCGGTGAACCACGATTGAAGGGTTTCTGTAAACAGTTCGTTTTCATCGCGCCGCGCGGCCCTGCGCCGATACGACGCGCCACGAGTTTGTCGAAGCAACGCGTTCGCGTGAAGAAAGCGCGTCAGAACAAAAACATAGAACGCGGCTCGCGACGTGTGGAGCGTATCCGCCTCAAGCACCCCAGCGTGTCAGATAAACGGCCAGCGCGGTTCCGAGGCCGTAGATCAGCATCGCCGCTCCGACCAATGCGAACAGCGCGACGGCGGACGCATTGATGGAGGCGAGCCACCAGCCGCCGCCGGCCACGATGACGAGACGCAGCGCCGATGCCATCACCGGGCCGGCCACCTTCGCGGCACCTTGAGAGGCGAAATACATGGTGACGCCGAAGCCGAAGAAGCCGAAGCCGGGACCCGCCCAGGCAAAGTAGGTGGCGGCTGCCGTAATGACGGCGGGATCGCTGGTGAACAGCGACACCCATGAAGCGGGCCACAGCGCGACGAGAAGTCCGACGGCGCCGACCGTGATGCCGGCCGCGAGGCCCGAGATCCAGGCGACGCGGCGCGCCCGTATGACGAGGCCCGCGCCGATCGCCATGCCGACCATCGGCGTCGCTGCGACGCCGAACGCGAAGGCGATCGGGATCAGCAGAAACTCCAGCCGCGCGCCGATGCCATAGCCGGCCAGCGCCGCGACACCGAAGCTGGTGACGATCCTGGTGAAGATGACGATGGTCAGAACGGTTTGCAGCGAGGAGAGCGAGGAGATCGCGCCGACCTTGAGAATGTCGAACAGCATGTCCCATCGGACGGCGAATGTTGAGGCGCGCAAGGTGAGGCGGCTGCGCCCGACGGCGAGATACCAGATCAGGAACAGGCTTCCGGACGCATAGGCAATCAACTGGCCCGCGGCGACGCCGCTCATGCCGAAGCGCGGAAGGCCGCCGAGGCCGAGACCCAAGGCGCCGCCGCAGATCACCTGCAATATAGCGACCGCGAGAATCGTGAGCGACGGCACTTTCATGTTGCCGGTGCCGCGAACGATCGAGGCGAGCGTGTTCATCAGCCAGATCGCAATCGCGCCGGAGAACAGCACGTTGCTGTAGCGCGTCGCTTCCGCGAGCACGTCGCCGCCGCCGCCCAGCAGGGCGAACAGGGCCGGGCCAAACAGCAGCATCATCGCGGTGAAGACAAGACCGCCGGCGAGGCCGATCATCGCGGCATGCCATGCCAGCGCATTGGCGCGGGCGTCGTTGCCGGCGCCGAGCGCGCGGCTGACCGCCGATGAAACGCTGCCGCCGACCGCGCCGGCCGAGGTCATCTGCATCAGCATCGTGAATGGAAAGGCGAGTGCGATGGCCGCCAGCGGCACGATGCCGAGCCGGCCGACATAAGCCGTTTCGGCGACGGCGACCAGGGTGCTGCCGAACATCGCGATGACGTTGGGCAGCGCGAGCCGCAACAGGGTCGGAAGGATCGGCGCGCTGACGAGCGCGCCGAACGCGGTCGGGCTGGCGGGGGCGGTCATGGTCGACGGTCCAATGCGAACGGGGAGCCACCTGACCGTCCGGCAGGTCCGGCCATCAAGTAGATATTATGATCAACATATCATAAGCTGACGCCGGCCGCTCCGCCGCTGCTGCATGGTCACCATGGCAATCCGCATAAATCGATGGTGCCCTCGCGCGGCGCGCGCCGGATATCGACGACATGCGGGCGCAGGCTGTCGAACGCGAGCGGCGCGGTGCCGCCACGCTGTTCGGCAAGGACCTCGCCGGTGAAGGCACGCCAGCCGCGCGCCTGATAGAACGGCGCCAACTCCGGCGCGCAGAACAGCATCGCGAAATCGGTCGCGCGCTCGTCGCGGAATGTCCGGATCGCGGCGGTCAGGGCGATGCTGGCATATCCGCGGCGACGGCGATCCTCGCGGGTGGCGACGCTGCCGATGCCGCCGATGCGGACCTTGTGTCCGTTCCAGGTCGCCGTCCGCCAGAAGATCCCGACGTGACAGACGAGATCGCCATCCGCCTCCAGCAGCACCCGCAAGTCGGGTTCGGCGAAGATCAGATGTCCCCACGGTTGCCCGCTGATCGATGCCGGCGGCCAGACCGCGTCGAGCAGCGGCTGCGCCAGCGCACGCGATGCGGGGCCGGTCAGAATGTCGATCTCAAGGTCCATGCAAGCCGGCTCCTGCCCCGCGTCTATCGCATTCGGTCATGCTTGCCGGTGCGTAGCAGGTTTTCGCTTTCAATGTCAGGATGTTGGAAAATCATACCCGAAAGGCGGACGTCATGGTGGCAGGACAGCTCAGTCCATTTCAGCGCTGGTCGATACTGGCCGGCGCCGCCGTGCTGCTCAGCCTTGCGATGGGAATGCGGCAGAGCTTCGGCCTGTTTCAGCCGTCGATCATTCGCGATGTCGGCATTACGGTCGCGGATTTCTCGCTGGCCACGGCGCTGCAGAACGTCGTCTGGGGCGTGACCCAGCCGGTGATCGGCATGCTGGCCGACCGCTACGGCTCGCGCTACGTGATGATCGGCGGCGTCCTCGTCTATGCCGTCGGTCTACTGGTCATGATGTTCACGACCTCGGCGCTGATGTTCATCATCGGCGCGGGTTTTTGCGTCGGTCTCGCGCTATCGTGCACGGCCTCGAGCATCACCATGGCGGTGACGTCGCGCGTCGTTCCCGCCGCCCAGCGCAGCCTGGCGATGGGGCTGGTCTCCGCGGCCGGATCGCTGGGGCTGGTGCTCGCCTCGCCGATGGCGCAGGTGCTGATCTCGCATGCCGGCTGGCAGATGGCGCTGGTCGGTTTCCTCGGCCTCGCCGCGGTGATGCTGCCGGCCGCGGTCTATGCGGGCAAGAGCGACACGGTCGAGATCGACAAGGCGGACGATACCAAGCAGCGCGTCGGCGAGGTGGTGCAGTCGGCGCTCGGGCATTCCGGCTTCGTGGTGATGTCGATCGCCTTCTTCGTCTGCGGCCTGCAACTGGTGTTTCTCACCACGCATCTGCCGAACTATCTCGAAATCTGCGGCATGGACGCGTCGCTGAGCGCCGAGGCGCTGGCGATGATCGGCCTCTTCAACGTCATCGGCTCCTACGTCTTCGGCTGGCTCGGAGGACGCTATCCCAAGCAGCTTCTGCTCGGCGGCATCTATATCGCGCGCTCATTGGCGATCGCGATCTACTTCGCGTTTCCGGCGACGCCGGCCTCGACCTTGGTTTTCGCGGCAGTCATGGGCGCGCTGTGGCTCGGCGTGGTGCCGCTGGTCAACGGGCTGGTGTCGCAACTGTTCGGCCTGCGCTTCATGACGACGCTGACCGGCATTGCCTTTCTCAGCCATCAGGCCGGCTCGTTCGTCGGTGCCTGGGGCGGCGGCGTGATCTACGATCATCTCGGCAGCTATGACATGGCGTGGCGCGCGGCGGTGGTGATCGGGGTGATCGCGGGCGCCTTCCAGATGCTGATGAATGTGCGGCCGCCGGCGGCACGCCCGTCGCTCGACGTGGTGCCGCGCGCCGCGTGATCCGCGTCACAGTCGAGATGGCTCCTCGCCCGTTCAATGTGCTATCGTTTCACATTGACGGTATGGGGTCTGCCGATGCGCATGCTTGCGATCATCTTTGCCGCGTTTGCCGCGACCGTCTGCGCGAGCGGCGAGGCACTCGCCGGCAAGCGGGTGGCCCTGGTGATCGGCAACGCCGCCTATCGCAATGTCGCGCCGCTGACCAATCCCGCCAATGATGCGGCCGCCATCGCCGAGATGTTCCGGCAGGCCAAGTTCGACGTCGTGGCGCTGCATGGCGATCTCGGCAATATCGGAATGCGCCGGGCGCTGCGCGATTTCTCCGATCAGGCGCGGGGCGCCGATATCGCCGTGGTCTATTTCGCCGGCCATGGAATGGAGGTCGACGGCATCAACTATCTGATCCCGGTCGATGCCACCATCGAGCGCGACACCGATACCTATGACGAGGCGATCGCGCTTGACCGGATCCTGCAGGCGGTCGAACCCGCCAGGCAGCTCCGGCTGGTGATCCTCGACGCCTGCCGCGACAATCCGTTTGTCAAGAAGATGCGGCGCCTGCTGGCGGCACGGTCGCTGGGGCGCGGGCTCGCCGGCATCGAGCCGAGCCTGCCGAATACGCTGGTGGCCTATGCCGCCAAGGGCGGCTCGACTGCGGCGGACGGCAACGGCCGCAACAGTCCGTTCGCCGGCGCGCTGCTGAAGCATCTGACGACGCCGGGATTGGGCGTGCGTCGGGCTCTCGGCTTCGTGCGCGACGACGTCCTCGCCATGACCGGTAACCGGCAGGAGCCGTTCGTTTATGGGTCGCTGGGCGGCGACGAGGTGCCGCTGGTGCCGGTTGCCACGGCGGATGCCGCATCGAACATGCGCGGCGACTACGAGCTCGCGGCGAAGGTCGGCACCCGCGAGGCCTGGGAGTCCTTCATCAAGGCCTATCCCTCCGGCTTCTACGCCGATCTCGCCCGGGCGCAGCGCGCCAAGCTGATTGCCAGCGGCGCCGAGCCCGCCGCGACCAGCAGCGATCGCAAGGGCGGCGAGGGCGCGGCCGGCGCGGCAAAAGCGGCCGAACCGGCCAAGGCCTCCGATGCCGGATCGGCGCCGCCGCAGACGATGGCGGCGCTGCCGCAGCCCGCCGAGGCCACGCCGAAGGTCAGTGGTGCGGGCGACGCGGAGCTGGCGCGCCTTCTCCAGGCGGAATTGAACCGCGTCGGCTGCGGGAGCGGCGAGACGGACGGCGTCTGGGGGACGGCGTCGCAGCGCGCGCTGGCGCAGTTCAATCGCCATGCCGGAACGCGCTTCGACGCTGCCCGCGTCAGCCCCGAGGCGTTGGCGGCGGTGCGCGGCAAAAGCGGCCGCGTCTGTCCGCAAAGCTGCGGACGCGGCGCCCGGCTCGTCGATGGTAAATGCGTGGCGGCGAACTGCCGGCGCGGCTATCAGCGCGATGACGACGGGCTGTGCCGGCCTGCGGCGCGCGCCACGCGGGAGGACCGCGAACCGCGCCAGCGCCAGCCGGTGGCGCGGCGGGCGCCGTCGTCCGGCGGTGCGCAGGTCATCTGTGACGACCACGGTTGCCGTCCCGTCAGCCGCGGCTGCCGCGCCTCGGCCGCCTCCGGCCCGTACCAGTCGCAGATCTGCGAGTGATGCCGCGCAGGTCCCGCTCGCGCGCATGTGGCTGTCAAACCGGATGGAACCTTATATAAGGGGAACCGTTAGACTTTATCTTCTCCACCAGTCCGGACAGGAACCATGACCTTCACGCTTCCCGATTTGCCTTATGCCTATGACGCGCTCGCGCCCCACATGTCCAAGGAAACGCTGGAGTTTCACCACGACAAGCATCATCAGGCCTATGTCACCAATGGCAACAACCTGCTGAAAGGCACCGAGTTCGAGAACAAGTCGCTGGAAGAGATCGTCAAGGGCTCCTACGGCAAGAATGCCGCGCTATTCAACAATGCGGGCCAGCACTACAACCACATCCACTTCTGGAAATGGATGAAGCCCAATGGCGGCGGCAGCAAGCTGCCGGGTCGGCTGGAAAAGAAGATCAACGAGGATCTCGGCGGTCTCGAGAAGTTCAAGGCGGACTTTGCCGCCGCCGGCGCCGGCCAGTTCGGCTCGGGCTGGGCCTGGCTCTCGGTCAAGAACGGCAAGCTCGAAGTCTCCAAGACACCGAATGGCGAGAACCCGCTGGTGCATGGCGCGACCCCGATTCTCGGCGTCGACGTCTGGGAGCACTCCTATTACATCGACTACCGCAACCGCCGGCCGGACTACCTGAAGGCCTTCGTCGATCATCTCGTGAACTGGGATTATGTCGACGAGCTGTTCGGCAAGGCGTCGTAAGCCGGCGTTCGCCAACGCGCGTGACGCGGAGGCGGACAGGCGCACGCATTCAGTCGAGGATGGGAGCGGCCGTTTCGGCCGCTCTTTTCGCGAGCCGGCTGGTTCGATCTCCGGCCCCGCCACGCCGGAGCGCCGGCGACGATGTTTGGCACAGAACGGGAGCTGGCAGAGAACGGGCCGGCCACGTTGCCGACACCCGCTAAGATATTGGCCTGGGAATGATTTTTCCCACGCTCCGCGGTTTTCGTTGTTATGTTATAGTGTAACATATATAACCGCAGGGCGCCGCGCCGGATCCATCCGGCGAGGCCGATCTCCAATCCGGCGGGCCGAGGCTCGCCAGACATCAATGGCGGCGATGACCCATTCGGATATCCATAGCCATCAGAGCCACCATGGGGCGCACGTTCCCGCGCCTGGCTCCGGCGCTGCGGGGACGCATCACCATCACGCGCCGTCCACGCCGCACCCGGCGCAGGCCGCGCCGTGGTCAATGCTGCGTCAGTCGCTGGCGGGCCGGCTCGGCCTCGCGGTGATCTTGAGTGCCGCTCTCTGGGGCCTGGTCTGGCTGGCGATGAGGCCGGCATGAGCGCACAACTGCAGCTTCGCAATGTGACCCTGGGCTATGACCGGCATCCCGCCGTGCATCATCTTTCGGGCGAAGTCGCGCCGGGCGCGCTGCTCGCCGTGGTGGGGCCGAACGGAGCCGGCAAGTCGACGCTGTTCCGCGGCATCGTCGGCCTGCTCAAGCCGCTGGCCGGATCCATCCGCCTGAAGGACCTTCACGCCCGCGACGTGGCCTTCCTGCCGCAGAGCGCCGATATCGATCGCAGCTTTCCGATCTCGGTATTCGATTTCGTCGGCACCGGTCTCTGGCGCAATGTCGGCGTATTCGGCGGCATCGGCGGCCGCGAGCGCGCCAAGGTGCAGCAGGTGCTGGCCGCGGTCGGGCTCACCGGGTTCGAGCGGCGCGCCATCGGCACGTTGTCGGGAGGACAGATGCAGCGGATGCTGTTCGCGCGGCTGATGCTGCAGGACGCCCGGCTCATCGTGCTGGACGAACCGTTCAACGCCATCGATGCCAAGACCTCTGCCGATCTCCTGCAACTGGTGAAGCAATGGCATGCCGAGGGGCGCACCGTGCTGGCGGCGCTGCACGACATGGATCTGGTGCGCGATCATTTTCCGGAAACGCTGCTGCTGGCGCGCGGCGCGGTCGGCTGGGGCGAGACCCCGCAAGTGCTGACGCCGGAGAACCTGCTGACCGCGCGCCAGATGTGCGAGGCCTTCGATGACGAAGCCGCCGCCTGCGCGGCGGATGCTGTGCCGGCACAGGCCGCCTGACGCATGCTGCACGATATCCTGATCGCGCCTTTCCTTGAGTTCGAGTTCATGCGCCGGGCCCTGGCCGGTGTCGTGGCGCTGTCGCTCGCGGGCGCGCCGATCGGCGTGTTTCTGATGCTGCGGCGGATGAGCCTCGTCGGCGACGCCATGGCCCATGCGATCCTGCCCGGCGCCGCGATCGGCTTTCTCGTCTCCGGCCTGAACCTGTTCGCGATGACCTTCGGCGGGCTGCTGGCCGGTTTCGCCGTGGCGATCCTGTCCGGCGTCGTCGCCCGCAACACCGAGCTCAAGGAAGACGCCTCGCTCGCCACGTTCTATCTGGCATCGCTGGCGCTTGGCGTCACCATCGTGTCGATGCGCGGCACCAATATCGATCTGCTGCACGTGCTGTTCGGCAACATTCTGGCGCTGGACGATCAGACGCTGCTGGTGATCGCGTTCAACGCCACCGTCACGCTGCTGGTGATGGCGGTGATCTATCGCCCGCTGGTGATCGAATGCGTCGACCCGGTGTTTCTGCGCACTGTGAGCCGCGCCGGCGCGCCGACGCATATGGCGTTCATGGCGCTGGTGGTCATCAATCTCGTCAACGGCTTTCACGCGCTCGGCACGCTCCTGGCCGTCGGCCTGATGATCCTGCCGGCCGGCATCGCGCGTTTCTGGTCGCGCGACATCACCGGCATGATCGTCATCGCAGTCGCGAGCGCTGCGCTGTCCGGCTATGCCGGGCTGGTGCTGTCGTATCACGGCGGCGTGCCGTCGGGGCCGGCGATCATTCTGGTGGCGACCGTACTGTATGTCGTTTCGGTGCTGTTCGGCCGCGTCAGCGGCCTGCTGCGGCAGTGGTTTCCCGGGCGTCACCTCGAGGCTTGAGATGCGACGTATCTGCGCCATCCTTGTTGCGGTGTTCTGTGTGGCGAGCGCGCTGACGCCGATGCGGCTGCGCGCCGAGGAGCGCATCAAGGTTGTGGCGACCTTCACCATCCTTGCCGATTTCGTCCGCAATGTCGGCGGCGACCGGGTCGAGGTGACGGCGCTGGTCGGCCCCGATGCCGATGCGCATGTCTATACGCCCTCTCCGGCGGACGCGAAAACCATCGCCACCGCGAAGCTGGTCGTGGTCAACGGGCTGGGCCTCGAAGGCTGGCTGCCGCGTCTCGTCAAATCCAGCGGCGGCACCGCGCGCATGGTGGCGGCGACCGACGGCATCGTGCCGCTGAAGGAGGCGCCCGGCGGTCACCACAATGTCGATCCGCATGCCTGGCAGGCGGTGCCGAACGCGAAGATCTATGTCGAGAATATCCGCAGGGCGCTCGCCGCGATCGATCCCGCATCCACCGAAACCTATCGCGCCAATGCCGCGCGCTATCGCGCCGAACTGGAGGCGCTCGACCGCGAGGTGCGCGCGGTGGTGGCGCGGATTCCGCCAGACCGCCGCAAGGTGATCTCAACCCACGATGCCTTCGGCTATTTCGCCGCCGCCTATGGCGTGGAGTTCATCGCGCCGCTCGGCGTCTCCACCGAATCCGAACCCAGCGCCCGCGATCTCGCAAAGATCATCGCCCAGATTCGCAAGGAAAAAATTCCGGCGGTGTTCCTGGAGAATATCACCGATCCGCGGCTGATCCGGCGCGTGGCGGCGGAAACGCAGGCGAAGATCGGCGGCACGCTGTATTCCGACAGCCTGACCGATGAAAAGGGCGGGGCCCCCACTTACATTGACATGGTCAGGCACAATATTAAGACGTTGCAAGACGCGCTGGATAAGTAGGCAGGTCCTCCCTGTCGCGCCGGTTTGCGTTCCGTCCCGCCGGAGTGATCATGTCCGAAACCACCGCTGCTGAAAAAATCCCCGTGACCGTGCTGACCGGCTATCTCGGCGCCGGCAAGACCACGCTGCTGAACCGCATCCTGTCCGAGAATCACGGCAAGAAATACGCCGTCATCGTCAACGAATTCGGCGAGATCGGCATCGATAACGACCTGATCATCGGCGCCGACGAAGAAGTGTTCGAGATGAACAACGGCTGCATCTGCTGCACCGTGCGCGGCGACCTCGTTCGCATTCTTGACGGTTTGATGAAGCGCCGCGGCAAGTTCGACGCGATCATCGTCGAGACCACGGGCCTCGCCGACCCGGCGCCGGTGGCGCAGACTTTCTTCGTCGACGAGGACGTGCAGACCAATGCGCGCCTCGATGCGGTGGTGACGGTTGCCGACGCCAAGTGGCTCAGCGACCGCCTGAAGGACGCGCCGGAAGCCAAGAACCAGATCGCCTTCGCCGACGTGATCGTGCTGAACAAGACCGATCTGGTGAGTCCGGCTGAACTGGCCGAGGTCGAAGGTCGCATCCGCGCCATCAACCCCTATGCCAAGCTGCATCGCACCCAGCGTTGTCAGGTGGCGCTGTCGGATGTGCTGGAGCGTGGCGCGTTCGATCTCGACCGCATTCTCGAACTGGAGCCGGAATTCCTCGCGGCCGACGACCATGACCACGAGCATTGCCACGACGAGAACTGCACCCACGAGCATCATCATCACGACCACGATCATCACCACCATCATGATCACGGTCACGGCATGAAGCATTATCATGACGAGGACATGCAGTCGCTGTCGCTGCATAGCGACAAGCCGCTCGATCCCAACAAGTTCATGCCCTGGCTGCAGCAGCTCGTCGCTGCCGAGGGCCAGAAGATCCTGCGCTCGAAGGGCATTCTCGCTTTCGACGGTGATGACGATCGTTACGTCTTCCAGGGTGTGCATATGATGCTCGAGGGCGATCACCAGCGCGCCTGGAAGGAGGGCGAGCCGCGCCGCAGCCGGCTGGTGTTCATCGGCCGCGAACTGCCCGAGCAGATGATCCGCGACGGCTTTGAACGGTGCATCGCGGCGTGAGCAAGTTCGACACTTCCGACAATTCGGATTCCATCGTCTCGGTGACGGATCGTGTGCGGCGTGTCGCGGTTGGCATGCCGGTGGGCGGCGTGCATTTTCTCGGCGACACCGCCGTTTTTGTCGGCGACGAAGAGGCGCTGACCTTCGTCACCGGCAGCGGCGAGGCGGCGCAACTGCCGGTTCATGGCGGCGCCATTCTCTGCGCGGCGTCCGATGGCAAGCGCATCATCTCCGGCGGCGACGACGGCAAGGTTGTCGCCGTGACAGCCGATGCCAGCGTCGAGACTTTGGCGAGCGATGCGAAGCGGCGCTGGATCGACAACGTCGCGCTGCATGGCGAGGGCACGGTCGCCTGGTCGGCCGGCAAGACGGCCTTTATCCGCACCCCGAAGGGCGAGGAGAAATCCCGCGAGGTGGTGTCGACCGTCGGCGGCCTCGCCTTCGCCCCGAAGGGGCTGCGGCTGGCGATCTCGCACTACAACGGCGTCACCTTGTGGTTTCCCAACATGACGGCGCAGCCGGAGGTGTTCGACTGGGCCGGCTCGCATCTGGGCGTCGTCTTCAGCCCCGACAACAAGTTCGTGGTGACGTCGATGCATGAGCCGGCGCTGCACGGCTGGCGGCTCGCGGACGGACGGCACATGCGGATGACCGGCTATCCGACCCGCGTCAAGTCGATGTCGTGGAGCGCGGACGGCAAGTCGCTGGCGACGTCCGGCGCCGATACCGTGATTCTGTGGCCGTTCGCCAGCAAGGATGGACCGATGGGCAAGGAGCCCGGCATTCTCGCACCGATGCCGGCGCGGGTGACCATGGTGGCGTGCCATCCCAGGCAGGACATTCTGGCCTCGGGCTACAGCGACGGCACGGTGCTGATGGTGCGCATGTCGGACGGCGCCGAAATCCTGGTGCGGCGGAAGGGCGCGCAGCCGATCACGGCGCTGGCATGGAACGCCAACGGGAGTCTGTTGGCTTTCGCCGCGGCCGATGGCGATGCCGGTCTCCTGACGCTCTAGCAACGTATCATGCGCTTCCTCGCCACGTTCCAGCTCTATGACTTTCTCGACACGCTGATCAGCCTGGGAGCGGCGTTCATCCTCGGCACCCTGATCGGTGCCGAGCGGCAATACCGTCTGCGCACCGCGGGCCTGCGCACCAACGTGCTGGTGGCTATCGGCGCCGCCGCTTTCGTCGATATCGGCATGCATCTCACGGGCGCGGACGGCGCGGTGCGCATCATCGCCTATGTGGTGTCGGGCATCGGCTTTCTCGGCGCCGGCGTCATCATGAAGGAAGGCATGAACGTCCGCGGCCTCAACACCGCCGCGACATTGTGGGGATCGGCGGCGGTCGGCGCATGCACCGGCGCCGACCTGATCGCGCAGGCCGTGGCGCTGACGCTCTTCGTGCTCGCCGGCAACACGCTGCTGCGTCCGCTGGTGAATGCCATCAACAGGCGGCCGCTGGATGAGCGCGCGTCGGAAGCCACTTATGAGGTAATGCTCACCGTCGATGCCTCGGCGATGAGCGACCTGCGCGACGTGCTGGTTGCCCGGCTCGAAGCCGCGCATTATCCGGTCGGCGACGTGCAGGTGATCGACCGCGCCGACGATGTGGTGGAAATCGTCGCGACGCTGGTCAGCACCGCCGTCGAAGCCCGGGAACTGGATGTCGTCATCGCCGATCTCGCACGCCGTTCCGGCGTTCGCCATGCGACGTGGGACGTCAGCACCAAGGACTGAGGTCTGTTCCTCGCGCTCTTGCACTGCGGCGCCTGCGGAACATTCATCGGGCCTGCAGGTTGGTGCTGCGAGAGGATGCGAGAGGGGACAATGACATCGAGCGAGCGAAATCGGGTTGAGCGCCGCGATTTTACCATTGCGGCTGCGGCGATCGCCGGCGGGTTGATCGTCGCCGGAGTCGCGCTGCTGCAATTCGCAACCGATGACGGCTCGCAGGCGCTGACCCGGACGCAGTGGGCTCAGACCACGCCGGCTCCGCGCGAGCAGGACGACAAGGCCAAGCCGCCCGCCGATTCCAATGCCGAGCGATCGGCTCCTGTCGATCCGACATCGCGCCCGACCACACCGCCGCCGCAACCGGCCCGCCCCGATGTCGATGCGCAGAACAAGGGCGCCAAGCCGGCGCTGCCGCCGGCGCCCGCGGAGAAGACAGCGCCGCCGATCGATGCGAAGTAACTCGTAGACTCGTTGCCGAGCCTGAAATGAAATCGCCCGGCGCTCACGCAGGTGAGGCCGGGCGATTTCATCGTTGCGATTGTTATGACGCGCCAGAGCGTTTTCGATTTTGATGGAAACATCTGCCGCGGAACGATGCGCGCTCCCTCTCCCGTTGGGAGAGGGTTGGGGTGAGGGGTTACAGCCTCAGGATGCCCGATTCCGCTCACCCGGAGCCTTTGGTTCCGACCTCTCCCCCGATGGGGAGAGGTGATGCATCGTCCGGGGGATTCCGCTAAACGCGGATAGACTCTACCGAACCAGGACGTTCTTGAACTGCCACGGATCGCTGGTGTCGATGTCTTCCGGGAAAAGGCCGGGACGATCCGTCAGCGGCGTCCAGTCGGTGTAGTAGCCTTTCACCGGACCGAGATAGGGCATCTGGATTTCCAGCAGGCGATCGAAATCCATCTCGTCGGTTTCGACGATGCCCTCGTTCGGATTCTCCAGCGCCCACACCATGCCGGCGACCAGCGCCGACGTCACCTGCAAGCCGGTGGCGTTCTGATACGGCGCGAGTTTGCGCGTCTCCTCGATGGAGAGCTGCGAACCGTACCAGTAGGCATTTTTGTCGTGGCCGTAGAGCAGCACGCCGAGTTCGTCGATGCCGTCGACGATCTCGTTTTCGTCGAGGATGTGATGCTTCTCCTGCGCTCTGGCAGCGCGGCCGAACATTTCGTGCAGCGAGAGCACCGCGTCATCGGCGGGATGATAGGCGTAGTGGCAGGTCGGCCGATAGATGGCCGTGCCCGACGCGTCGAACACCGTGAAGTAGTCTGCGATCGAAATCGACTCGTTGTGGGTGACGAGGAAGCCGTATTGCGCGCCGCGGGTCGGGCACCAGGTGCGCACGCGCGTATCGGCGCCGGGCTGCATCAGATAGATCGCCGCGCCGCATCCCGCCTTGTGGGTGTGTGCGTTTGCGGGCATCCATTTTTCGTGTGTGCCCCAGCCGAGCTCGGAGGGCTGCACGCCTTCCGACAAGAATCCTTCCACCGACCAGGTATTGACGAAGACATCCGGCTCTTTCGGCTTCTTCGAGCGCTGGGTGTCGCGTTCGGCGATGTGGATGCCCTTGATGCCGGCCTGACGCATCAGGTCCGCCCATTCCGCCCGGCTCTGCGGCTTCGGCGCGTTGAGCTTGAGGTCAGAGGCGATGTTCATCAGCGCCTGCTTGACGAAGAACGAGACCATGCCGGGATTGGCACCGCAGCAGGAGACCGCCGTGGTCGAGCCGGGGCGACGCGCTTTTTTCGCCGCCAGCGTGTTCTCGCGCAGCGCATAGTTGGAGCGCGCTTCAGGGCCCTTCGACGCATCGAAATAGAAGCCGAGCCATGGCTCATTGACCGTGTCGATATACAGCGCGCCGAGTTCGTTGCAGAGCTCCATGATGTCGGTCGAGCCGGTGTCGACCGACACGTTGACGCAGAAACCTTGTCCGCTGCCTTCGGTCAGCAGCGGAGTCAGTAGTTCGCGATAATTCTCCTTGGTCAGGCCCTGCTGGATGAAGCGCACATTGTGCTTCTCGCAATGCGCCTTGCGGCCTTCGTCCTTGGGATCGATCACCGTGATGCGCGACTTGTCGTAATCGAAGTGCCGTTCGATCAGCGGCAGCAATCCCTTGCCGATCGATCCGAAGCCGACCATGACGATCGGGCCAGTGATGCGCGCGTGCACGGGCCAAGCGGGTGACGACATTGACGAACTCCAAGGGAAATAGCGGAAAAAGCTAGCGTGGAACGCTGTCCGGAACGACGGCGTCCAGGCCGTTGAAAACGACAAATGGCCGTGAAAATCAAGGTCAAAAGCCGCTGCGGAATGAAGGGCGGCGTCATACCGTCTTCATAAATCGCGCCTCGCAGCGCATGGACTGCGAGGCGCGAAACTGTTGTCGGACAGAACGAGGGGATTCGTCCTCGTTGATCGGAGTGATAGTCAGTTCACGCCGATGACGGTCAGCGCGCGCCAGCCGCCGGCGGGCGTCTGGAACTCGATGGTCTGTCCGGCCGAAAGGCCGATCAATGCGGCGCCGATCGGCGTGAGAATCGAGATCTTGCCGGCGTCGACATTGGCTTCCTCGGGGAAAACCAGCGTGACGGTGCGGGTCTGGCCGCCGACGTCGTCGCGAAATGTCACTTCGGACTGCATGGCGACGACGCCGCTCATCGATTGATCGTTGTCGCGGATTTCCGCGCGATCGAGTTCGCGCGCAAGGAAGTCCGCGGTCGCGGGATACTTTTCCGCGGCGGCATCGGCGATATTACGGAGGCGTTCGATATCCCGCGCGCTGATGGCGATGCTCGGGAGCCGAGTTTGCAGATCGTGATCCATGTTCTTCACCATTGGTTGGTCGGGGATTGCCGGTCATCGGGCCGGATGCCGTGCTCATACGCAATGACGACGCATGACGTATGACGCGTGGTGCTCAGGTGCAGCGATGTGAGAAGATGACGTTGTCGAAAGGTTATGTCGAAAAGCTTGTCCCGGGACGGCGCATGCGCGCGTCCGCCCGGGCTACCTTCCTGCGATCAGGTGGCCGGCGCGAAGCAGCAATCGTGTTTGGCGCGTGTTCGACATAATGGATTAAAGGTAGGTCCTCGTTGCGATATGTCAACGCCTGGGGCGCGACATTTTGGCGCGAATGCCGCGAAGCCGAATGGCGCAGGTGTTTTCGCAGCTGCTTAATTCCGGCGTTTGGCCGTCACTTCGATTTCGATCTTCATCTCGGGCTTGAGCAGCGCCGCGACCACGAGCAGCGTCGCCGCCGGACGAATATCGCCGAGGTACTGACCGCAGACCGCGAACACCCCATCGGCATCCGCGGGGTCGACGATGTAATACGTCGCGCGCACGATATCGGCCACGGCGAAGCCGGCATCCTGCAACACGCCGCCGATCGTCTTGAAGCAATTGGCCGCCTGCGCCGCGACGTCGGCCGGCATCGTCATCGTGGCGTAGTCATATCCGGTGGTGCCGGAGACGAAGACGAAATCGCCATCGACCACGGCGCGGCTGTAGCCGGCGGTCTTTTCGAACGGCGATCCGGTGGAGATCAGGCGGCGCGACATCGGCATTCTCCGGATCAAGCCGCGCGTGCAGCGGCGACATTGCGGCGCGCGCGCGGACGCCGCGCCTTGACGCCGGTGGCGACGATCATGCCGGACGCGTCATCCAGCGCGCCGGCGCGAAGCTCGATAGCGAGCAGCCGCTCGCGCTCGAACGGACCCGGCAGCGCCAGATCGCCCGTTTTCTGCGCGCTGAAGCCGAAGCGCAGATAATAGGCAGGGTCACCGCGCAGAATCACCGTGCCGTGGCCGCGCGCCGCCGCCTCGGTCAGCGCATGATGCATCAGTGCCGCTCCGATGCCGAGCTTGCGGCACGACTCGTCGACCGCGAGCGGGCCGAGCACCAGCGCCGGTATTCCGCCGGCGCTGACGTGCCACAGCCGCACGGAGCCGACCACGCGGCCATCGCGCTCCGCCGTGAAGGCAAGACCTTCGGCGGGCATGCGTCCGTCGCGCAGGCGCTGGCAGGTGCGTCCATGCCGGCCTTCGCCGAAGGCCGCATCCAGCAGCGCCTCACGGGCCGCAACGTCCGCCGTACGCTCCGCACGGATTGTGAACGGAGCGGTGTCGGCGGCGAGGGCGGCGATGTTGTTCAGAGCGGTCATGACATCATCCCCGTCGAGCTTTACGGACCGTCATGGCCGGGCATAGCCGTTCAAAGAACGGCGTCGCTTTCGCTCGCCTATGCCCGGCCATCCATCCGTTTGAACGACATTTTTGCGAAGGAGATGGATCACCGGGTCAAGCCCGGTGATGACGTGAGTGATGACGCGGGCATCGGAGACGACCCGAGCCCGCGCTTCAGATGTGGTACGTCTTCAGCGGCGGGATGCCGTTGAAGGCCACCGACGAGTAGGTCGAGGTATACGCGCCGGTGCCTTCGATCAGCAGCTTGTCGCCGATCTCGAGCGTGACGGGCAGCGGATACGGCACCTTCTCGTACAGCACGTCGGCCGAATCGCAGGTCGGGCCGGCGAGGATGCACGGCGCCATCTCCGCGCCGTCATGCGGCGTCTTGATGGCGTAGCGGATCGACTCGTCCATCGTCTCGGCAAGGCCGCCGAACTTGCCGATGTCGAGGTAGACCCAGCGGTTCTCGTCGTCGTCGCTCTTCTTCGAGATCAGCACGACTTCCGTCTCGATGATCCCCGCATTGCCGACCATGCCGCGGCCCGGCTCGATGATGGTTTCCGGGATGCGGTTGCCGAAGTGCTTGCGCAGCGCGCGGAAGATCGAGCGGCCGTACTGCACGACCGGCGGCACGTCCTTGAGGTACTTGGTCGGGAAACCGCCGCCCATGTTGACCATGGACAGGCTGATGCCGCGCTCCGCGCAGTCGCGGAACACCTGCGAGGCCATCGCCAGCGCGCGGTCCCAGGCCTTCACCTTGCGCTGCTGCGAGCCGACATGGAAGGAGATGCCGACCGGCTCCAGGCCGAGGCGCTTGGCATGATCAAGCACGTCGACCGCCATTTCCGGATCGCAGCCGAACTTGCGCGACAGCGGCCACTCGGCGCCGGCACAATCGTACAGGATGCGGCAGAACACCTTCGCGCCGGGAGCGGCACGGGCGATCTTCTCGACCTCGGCAGTGCAGTCGACCGCGAAGAGGCGAATCCCCAGCGCGAAGGCCCGCGCGATGTCACGCTCCTTCTTGATGGTGTTGCCATAGGAGATGCGGTCCGGCGTCGCACCGGCGGCCAGCGCCATTTCGATCTCCGGAACCGTCGCGGTGTCGAAGCACGAGCCCAGCGAGGCGAGCAGCGACAGCACTTCCGGCGCGGGGTTCGCCTTGACGGCATAGAACACGCGCGAGTCGGGAAGCGCCTTGGCGAAGGTCTGGTAATTGTCGCGCACGACCTCGAGGTCGACGACGAGACACGGCTCGTTGTCCAAGCCCTCGCGGCGACGGTTACGGAGGAATTCCTGGATGCGTTCGGTCATCGCACTCTCCCAATCGGCCCAGCGACGGACCGTTGAAAAAATTGGTTCTCGGACGTGAGCGCCTTGGCTGGCCGCACGATGGAGGTGCGACAAAGCCTCGGACTCAGTACCGAACTGTGCTGCCGTGGATTGGTTGGGAAATTCCCGCCCGCACACCTGGCAATGAAGGACAAGCCTTTTCAGTAGCCCGCGCCGGCGTTGGACTGCCGGTAGAGACCAAAAAAGCCCGTTCCGTCGTTGCTTTAAGTCGCGTCCCCCGTTGAGAGCGGGGTGCGCCGGTTCGCCTCCGGCTGTCAGTCACGGTTGCAAGTCAACAGAACCCTCAAACGGCGCATCCCTGGAGAGAGATGCTGGGTCCCATTTCCTTGGCGGCTGTCCGGCCTCTTGTCCGGATACCCACCGACTGACACACGACCACAGGCACGTGCGAAATTGGGCAGAGCGGGAGATAAGTCCTTTGCATTCGCTGCGCAAGATTTTTTTCACGGGCGCGGCAAATTTCCCCACCCGCGTGATCGCCGGATCACGTCGGCGGCGATCGGCGGGGCGGAAGATGAACGGACGTTAATGGCGCTTAACGAAATCCGCGCGCGAGAGCGATGATCGCCTCAGACGCGGCGGGTGAACGGCTCGACGCGCTGCGCGCCGCGGATGAAGCCGATCATGATCGCCACGCCGATGATGAACAGGATCGCCTGCAGCACATGAGACATGAACCCGCTGAGGCCGAACAGGATGGCAAGCGCCCAGCCGCCAGCGAAGGCCGCGCCGAATACTTCCGCGCCGATCAGGATCGCCGCCGAGATGACGGTGAGGACGCTGGGCCAGGCGATTTCGCGGCGTTCGTTGGTCGATGGGGTGGTCATGATCGGGTCCTGTGAGCGGGCGCAATGTCTCCGAAAACCGGCCTTGGGGCAAGCGTTAAAGGCCTAAAAAAGCCGTATGACGTGCTATAGCTGGGCGGAACCAAGACGATTCAGATCACCATTACGGGATCGCACGAGCATGACTTCGGTTGCACCGGCTCCATCCACCGAAAATCCGCTGTTGCAGGCGTGGATGACGCCGCACGAAACGCCGCCGTTCGACGCCATCCGGCCCGAGCATTTCCTGCCGGCCTTCGAGCAGGCGTTCGCCGATCACGCCGCCGAAGTGGCGGCCATCATCAATGATCCGACCGCCCCGGATTTCGCCAACACCATCGTGGCGCTGGAGCGGTCCGGCAAGCTGCTGAGCAAGGTTGCGGCGGTGTTCTACGACCTGGTTTCGGCGCATTCGAGCCCGGAACTGCTTGCGATCGACAGCGAGGTGTCGCTGCGGCAGGCCCGGCACTGGAATCCGATCCTGATGAATGCGGTGCTGTTCGGCCGCATCGCGCTGCTGCACGAGAGCCGCGCCAGCCTTGGGCTGACCTCAGAGCAGCTGCGCCTGCTGGAGCGAACCTACACCCGCTTCCAGCGCGCCGGCGCCGGCCTCGACGATGCGGCGAAAGCGCGCATGGCGGAGATCAACGAGCGGCTGGCGCAACTCGGCACCACCTTCGGCCATCATCTGCTGGGTGACGAGCAGGCCTGGTTCATCGAACTCGGCGAGGCCGATCGCGAGGGGCTGCCGGCGAGCTTCATCGCCGCCGCCGAGGCCGCTGCCGCCGAGCGCGGCATGCCAGGCAAGGCGATCGTCACCTTGTCCCGCTCGTCCGTGGAGCCGTTCCTGAAGGATTCGAGCCGCCGCGATCTGCGCGAGAAGGTATTCAAGGCCTTCATCGCCCGCGGCGACAACGGCAATGCCAACGACAACAACGCAACCATCGTCGAGATCCTGGCCCTGCGCGAGGAGCGCGCCCGGCTGCTCGGCTATCCGACCTTCGCCGCCTACCGGCTCGCCGATTCGATGGCGCGGACGCCCGAGGCGGTGCGCGATCTGCTCGAGCGGGTCTGGCGTCCGGCGCTGACGCGCACGCTGGCGGACCGCGACGAAATGCAGGCGCTGATCGCGGAAGAGGGCGGCAACTTCGCGCTGGCGCCATGGGACTGGCGCTACTACGCCGAGAAGGTGCGGCGGCGCCGGGCCGATTTCGACGACGCCGCGATCAAGCCCTATTTCGCGCTCGACAACATGATCGCCGCGGCGTTCGATTGCGCCACGCGGCTGTTCGGCATCACCTTCAATGAGCGCAAGGACGTGCCGATCTGGCATCCCGACGTCCGCGTCTGGGAGGTCAGAGACGCCGCCGGCAACCACAAGGGGCTGTTCTACGGCGATTACTTCGCACGCCCCTCGAAGCGCTCCGGCGCCTGGATGACCTCGCTGCGCGACCAGCAGAAGCTGGACGGCGACGTCGCGCCGCTGATCGTCAATGTGATGAACTTCTCCAAGGGCGCCGAGGGGCAACCGGCGCTGCTGTCGCCGGACGACGCGCGGACCCTGTTCCACGAGTTCGGCCACGCGCTGCACGGCATGCTGTCCAATGTCACCTATCCGTCATTGTCCGGCACCAGCGTGTTCACCGATTTCGTCGAATTGCCGTCGCAGCTCTACGAGCACTGGCAGGAGCAGCCGCAGGTGCTGCGCCAGTTCGCCCGCCATTACGAGACCGGCGAGCCGCTGCCCGATGACCTGCTGAAGCGGTTCCTGGCGGCGCGCAAGTTCAACCAGGGTTTCGCCACGGTAGAGTTCATCTCCTCCGCCTTACTCGATCTTGAATTCCACACCCAGCCGGCGGCGGCGAGCCGCGATGTGCGCGCCTTCGAACAGCGCGAACTGGACAAGATCGGCATGCCGGCGGAGATCGTCTTGCGGCATCGGCCGACGCAATTCGCGCACATCTTCTCCGGCGATCACTACGCGGCCGGTTACTACAGCTACATGTGGTCCGAGGTGATGGATGCCGATGCGTTCGGGGCCTTCGAGGAGGCCGGCGACATCTTCGATCCCGCCGTCGCCAAGCGGCTGCATGACGACATCTATTCGTCCGGCGGCGCGCGCGAGCCGGAAGAGGCCTATGTCGCCTTCCGCGGCCGCAAACCCGAGCCCGACGCGTTGTTGCGCGGGCGCGGCCTGCTCGATACGCCCGAGGCCGCCTGACGTGAGGTCCTTCTTCCGCCACGGCTTCGGCCTTTTGATCCTGACCGTCGCGCTGCTGGCCGGGCCCCGCGCGGCCTCCGCACATCCTCATGTCTGGGTGAAGGCCGCGAGCGAGTTGATCTATGCGCCGGACGGTACGATCACCGGTGTGCGGCACGCCTGGACCTTCGACGACATGTTCTCGACCTATGCCTTGCAAGGGATCGAGACCAAGACCAAGGGCGTCTACACCCGCGAAGAACTGGCGCCACTGGCGCAGACCAACGTGGAATCGCTGAAGGAATTCGGCTTCTTCAGTTTCGCCAAGGCGGACGGCAGGAAGCAGAAGTTCAATGAGCCGACCGACTATTACCTCGAATACAAGGATTCCGCGCTGGTGCTGCATTTCGTGCTGCCGTTCAAGACGCCGTTCAAATCACGGCAGATGCAGCTTGAAATCTTCGATCCGTCGTACTTCGTGGACTTCCAGTTGCAGGACAAGGATCCGATCCGGCTGGTGAATGCGCCGGCCGCCTGCGCGATGGCAATCGAACGGCCGAGCGGCGGCACCGCCGCCGCGACCAAGCTCGGCGAGGACAATTTCCTCGACGGCAGCAACGCCAATTTCGGCGCGATGTTCGCCAACAAGGTCACGGTGAACTGTCCATGATGTCGCGGAACGACGCCGCGCTCACGCGACTCGCAATTGGTGCCATCATGCTCATCGCCGCGGCGATGATGTTTGACGGCCTCCTCTGGCATGCCGCGCTGGCGCAGAATCCATTCGGCGCGCCGCGCAAGGCGCCGGAGCCGCAGGCGAGCGGCCTGTTCGCCTGGATACTCGCCAAACAGTCCGAATTCTATCGGGCGATGTCGTCGACCATTCGCGCGGCAAAGAGCGACGGCAGCGCGGTCTGGACGCTGCTCGGCATCTCGTTCGCCTATGGCATCTTTCACGCGGCCGGGC
>DATMSE010000113.1:0-32319 GCA_035565575.1 Xanthobacteraceae bacterium | reverse complement strand
CTCGATATTGGCCTGCGCGCAGGCGCGGTCGATTTCCTGCCGGATGCCGAACGACGGATCGGGCAGGATGACACGCAGCCCGGCGCAATCCTTGATCGTACAGGACGACATGCCGGCGAGGCGGTGATGCGGCGCCACCATCACGCAGAGCGATTGCCGCATATGCGCCAGCTCGATGAGGTCGCGGCGCGGCGCCGGGCCGAACACGAAGCCGAGATCGACCTCGTGGCGGCTGATCATGTCCGCTACCGCGCGCGAGCCCACCGCCGTCACCGACATTGAGATGCCGGGATGCATGCGCCCGAGGTCGGCGACGAAGTCCGACAGAAAGCCGGCGAGCAGGCCCTCGACGGTGGCGATCTTCACATGGCCACGCTGCAGCGAATCGAACGCCTCCACCTGGGCCCGGATATCGTCGAGCCGGGACTGGTTCTCGACGGCGAAGCGATAGAGCAGGTTGCCGGCGTCGGTCAGGCTCATGCCGCGCGCGCCGCGCTCGAACAATTTGGCCGCGAGCTCCTCTTCGAGTCCCTGGATCTGCCGGCTGATGGCGCTGGGTGCGATGCGGAGCGAATCTGCCGCCCGTTTGATCGAGCCGCGTTCGGTGACCTCACGGAAATACCGCAGGGCGGTGGATTCAATCATGCTTTTCAGTCCGTTGGCGGCGGGGGAGGTATGATCAAAAAGCGATCACTGCATTGCACAACGTTCTAATTATCAGATCGCGGCTTTCGAAATTCAACGCTTTAATTCGATTTCTTCCTTTGTCATCTTTCGGTCGCAAATTCTGCGCCGCCGATGCGCCGACCAAGAACGGAGGATCTCCAATGATGGCCCGCTCTCTGCCCCGCTATGCGCGTTTGTCGCGATCGCTTGTCGTCGCGGCCGCTCTCGCGCTCTCCGCATCCGCCGCGCTCGCGCAGGACGTGATCAAGTTTGGTGCGCCGCTGCCGTTGACCGGACCGCTGGCGCCGGAAGCGATCAAGCAGCAGCAGGGCTATGATTTGTGGGCCGAGCAGGTCAACAAGGCGGGCGGCATCTCGGTCGGCGGCAAGAAGTACAAGGTCGAAATCGTCTACAGCGATTATCAGTCCAACACGCCGCGCGCGGTGCAGACCACCGAGCAGATGATCACGCAGAACGGCGTGAACTTCATGTTCAGCCCGTTCGGCTCCGGCGCCGCCAAGGCGGCGAGCAGCGTCTCCGAGCGCTACAAGATGCCGACCATCGCCTCGACCGCGTCCTCGGCGCAGGTCTATGACCAGGGCTACAAGTATCTGTTCGGCACCTTCACGCCCAACGACACGCTGACCACGCCGCTGACCAAGATCGTCAAGGCGAAGGCGCCCAACGTGAAGAAGGTCGCGATCCTCGCCCGCAACGACCTGTTCCCGCTGGCGATCGCGCAGGAGATGGAGAAGTCGGCGAAGGAGAACGGCTTCGAGGTGGTCTATTTCGAGAAATACGCCATCGGCACGCTCGACCATTCGGCCACGCTGTCGCAGATCAAGACCCAGGCGCCGCAGTGGATCTTCGTCACCGGCTACATCAACGACCTGCTTCTGGTGCGCAAGCAGATGAGCGACCAGCAGATCAAGGCCGACGTGGTGTCGATGATCGCCGGTCCCGCCTATCAGGAATTCATCGACGCGGCGGGTCCGAGCGGCGAGAACATCACCAGCGCGGCGTGGTGGCATCCGGCCGCGCAGTACAACGGCAAGGACATTTTCGGCACGACGGCGAATTACGTGAAGCTGTTCCGCGAGAAGTTCAAGTCGGATCCGGACTATGCGCAGGCGTCGGCTTCAGTGTCGGGCGCGCTGTTCCAGATGGCGATCGAGAAGGCCGGCACCCTCGACAAGGAAAAGGTGCGCGAGGCGCTGGCGGCGACCGACGTCATGACTTTCTGGGGTCCGGTGCGGTTCGGTCCGACCGGTCAGATCAATTCGCTCGAACCGCCGGTCTTCCAGCTGCAGGGCGGCAAGGCTGTGGTGCTGTCTCCGGACATCATCAAGCAGGGCGAATTCAAGCTCGGCGTGAACTGATCGCGCACTGACCGGATCGAACGCGAGAACACGACATGCTTGCAGCCCAGATTCTCATCAACGCCTTGGTGCTGGGCTGCCTTTATGCATGCATCGCCATCGGGTTCTCGCTGGTCTGGGGCGTTCTCAACGTCATCAACCTGATCCACGGCTCCTTCATCGTGCTGGGTGCCTATCTGGCCTGGAGCCTGTATCAGGGCTTCCACATCTCGCCATGGTACGCGCTGGTAATCGCCGCGCCGCTGTTCTTCGTGCTCGGCTACGTGATCCAGCGCGTCATCCTGAACCGGGTGATCACCGCGCCGGTTCTGGTGACGCTGACCATGACGTTCGGGCTCGACCTGATCCTGAACAACGCGATGATCTATTACTTCAAGGCCGACTATCGGAAGCTGTCGCTGACGCCGCCGATGGGATCGGTCTCGATTTTCGACGTCGTGGTGCCGATCGACCGGCTGGTCGCCACCGTCGCGGCGCTGGCGCTGACCGGCGTTCTTTATCTGATCCTGCGCCGGCTGCGCGTCGGCCGCGCCATCGTGGCGGTGCGGCTCGACCGTGACGCAGCGGTGCTGATGGGCGTCGACGTCAATTCGATCTACGCCATCGCCTTCGGGCTCGGCGCGGCGCTTGCGGGATGCGCCGGCGTGCTGATGGCGCTGATCTTCCCGATCTCGCCGCTGACCTCCACCGCCTATCTCGGCAAAGCCTTCGTGGTCTGCGTGCTCGGCGGCCTCGGCAGCGTCTCCGGCGCGCTGGCCGGCGGGCTGCTGCTGGCGCTGATCGAAGGCGTCGGCTCGGCGATGTTCGGGCCGGCGCATGCGACAACGCTGTCGTTCGCGCTGCTGATCGTATTCCTGATCCTCAGGCCTCAGGGCTTGCTCGGCCGGAAGGGTTTCGAATGAGCCGCTCAAACCTTTTCCTGCTGGTGCTGATCGCCGGCGTCGCGGCGCTGCCGCTGTTCGGCGAGGCTTACGCGCTGCGTCTCGGCACCATCGCCTGCATGTACGCGATCCTGGCGCTGTCGTGGAACGTCGTCGGCGGTCTCGCCGGCTATCCGTCCTTCGCCACCGCCGCCTTCTTCGGCCTCGGCGCCTATATCGCGGGCGTGCTGCTGGCGCGCGGAATGCCGCTGGCGGGGGCGATCCCGATCGCGGGCATCGACTCGTTCCTGGTGGCGGCGCTGCTCGGCGCGGCGCTGCTGCGCCTGCGCGGCCATTACTTCGCGATCGCCAGCCTGTCGCTGATCGAGGTGTTCCGCGAACTGGTCAACAACGCCACCGACCTGACCGGCGGCGGCATGGGCCTCAACATTCCGCTGGCGGCCAGCGCCGGCGTGATGGCGGACGCGACCTTCTTCTTCTACGTAATGTGGGGCCTGTTGCTGGCGACCGCGGTGATGGTCATGGCGGTGTCGCTGTCCAAGCTCGGCTTCGGCCTGTCCTGCATCCGGCAGAACGAGACCGCCGCCAACATGGTCGGGCTCAACACCACGCTCTACAAGAGCATCGCGTTCGGGCTGTCGGCCTGTTTCGTCGGCGGCGCCGGCGGCGTCTACGCCGCCTGGGTCCACTATATCGATCCGTCCGACGTGTTCGACATTCTTTATTCGGTGAAGCCGATCGTGATGGCGCTGATCGGCGGGCTCGGCTCGCCGCTGGGCGTGACCATCGGCGCCTTCGTCTATCTCGGCCTCGAGGAAGTGGTCTGGCGCAACTACATCCAGATCCACAGCGGCGTGCTCGGCGTCATCATCGTTCTTCTGCTGCTGTTCCTGCCGCATGGTCTGATGTCGGTGCGCGTGCGGCAGTGGTGGCGGAGGACCAAGAATGTCTGAGATTCTTCGTCTTCAATCGGCCTCGCGCCGGTTCGGCGGCCTGCAGGCGCTGCGCGACGTCTCGCTCACGGTGAACAAAGGCGAGGTGATCGGCCTGATCGGTCCCAACGGCGCCGGCAAGACCACGCTGGTCAATGTCGTGACCGGCGTCACCCCCGCGACCGGCGGCAGCGTCACCTTCGACGGCCAGGACATCACGCGGGTCAAGACCTACCAGTCGGCGCGGCTCGGCCTGTCGCGCACCTTCCAGATCGTGCAGCCGTTCGCTGAATTCAGCGCGCTCGACAACGTCGCCGCGGCGGCGCTGTTCTCGAAGCCGGGCGAGGGCCTGAAAGCGGCGCGTGAAGAGGCGCGGCGGCATCTGGCCTTCGTCGGACTGGAGGCGCAGGCGCATCAGGAAGCGGCGACGCTGACGCTCGCGATGCGCAAGCGGCTGGAGCTGGCGAAGGCGCTGGCGATGCGGCCGAAGCTGCTGTTTCTCGACGAGGTCAATGCCGGTCTCAACAGCGCCGAGGTGGAGCGGGCGACCGAACTGATCCATCAGCTCGCCGCCGACGGCATCACCATCGTCATGATCGAGCATCTGATGAAAGTGGTGCTGAACGTCTGCTCGCGCATCGTGGTGCTGCACAACGGCCAGTTGATCGCCGACGGCCAGCCGCGCGAGGTGATGACGAATCCGGCGGTGATCGAGGCCTATCTCGGTCAGCAATATGCGCAGAGGGCCGGCATCCATGGCTGATACCATGATCGTCGAACTGAAGGGACTGCGCGCCGGCTACGGCGAGGTGCAGGTGCTGTGGGGCATCGACCTGGCGGTGCCGAAAGGTGAGATCACCGCGCTGATCGGCTCCAACGGCGCCGGCAAGACCACGTTGATGCGGGCGCTGTCCGGCCTCATCCCGGTGCAGTCCGGCATCTATCTGTCGGACGGCAAGGACCTGTCGAAGGCCACCGCGGCCACCATTCTCGCGCACGGCATCGTCCACGTGCCGGAAGGGCGGCGGCTGTTCGGCGCGATGAGCATCGAGGACAATCTCCTGATGGGCGCCTATTCGCGCCGGGTGTCGTCGGCCGAACTCAAGCGCGATCTCGACCGCGTCTACACCACGTTCCCGAAGCTGTTCGAGCGCCGCAATCAGGCCGCCGCCACACTGTCCGGCGGCGAACAGCAGATGTGCGCGATCGGCCGCGGCCTGATGTGCGCGCCGAAGCTTTTGATGATCGACGAACTGTCGCTCGGCCTGTCGCCGCTTCTCGTCGAACAACTCGTCGCGGCGCTGCGCACGCTGAATGCGGAGGGCGTGTCGATCCTGCTGGTGGAGCAGGACGTCATCACCGCGCTCGACCTGTGTCATTCCGCGTTCGTGATGGATATGGGCCGGATCGTGCGATCGGGCTCCGGACAGGATCTTCTCGCCGATCCGATCATCGGCGAAGCCTATCTCGGCGTGCTCAAGTAATCCGAGCCCGCCCGCCGTTTTCTCCCCCGACCGAAAGAGGTAATGCGTCATCATGACCGAGACTGTTGAACTGCGTGACGGTGGCTACAGGTTCATTCCCGGCGTCAGCCAGTATTCCGCCGGCGTCGGCGCCTTGCCCGGCTTTGCCATCGAGCGCGTCCGGTTTGCCAATCCGGTGCCGATCAAGGACGGCTTCGCGCGCGCGGCCGAGATCATCAAGGCCGCCGGCCGTCCGCTGACGGCCTTCGCGGCCTGCGAATTGCGCTCGCCGGCGCCGTTCACCGAAAGCGGCTTCCGCAGCTTCAACGGCGAATACACCCAGTTCCTCGACCAGTGGGGCCTGCTCAAGGGCGGCGCCAACCCGGTTGCCCGCAGCAATGTCTGCCCGAAGGTCAATCCGCCGGCGGTGCCGAGCTTCCATGCGTTCTCCTTCACGGTCGAGGCGTCCAACGCGCCGGACTCGTTCGTCGTTGCCGGCAGCGGCGAGGCGCCGGAAGGCAAGGGCGACTATCGCGAGCACACGATCCGGCTCGGCGACACCAGCCCCGCCGCGATGCAGGAAAAGGCGAAGTGGGTGCTCGGCGAGATGGAGCGCCGCATGGCGGCGTTCGGCGGCGACTGGAGCAAGCTGACCGCCGTGCAGCTTTACACCGTGCACGACATCTTCCCCTTCCTCGAGGGCGAACTGGCCAAGCGCGGCGTCTTCCGCAACGGCCTGACCTGGCATTTCAACCGGCCGCCGGTGCAGGACCTCGAATACGAGATGGACTGCCGCCGCGTCTTCATCGAGCGCGTCGTCGAAGCCTGATCCTGCTTCATCGCGGCTTCATCGCAACATAACGGGCACGCGAGCGATCGCGGGCCCGTTCGTGTTTCCAGCTTCCGTCCGTCGCCGCAGGCTGCCGGACCGCCGTCCGCGCGGCCCGCAGAACCGAGGGCGGATGAGGGGCGGGAAGGCCAAAAAAAAATTTCGAGGACGGCCCTTGAAATCCGCCGCCGCCCTTCTAATTCGGATTTTGCCGCCGATCACGCGGCCTTCGGATGCCGTAGGGTCCGAAGCACTGAGACGGGCGCCGGCAGGTGTCCGGCGTCCGCTCGTATCCATCTTGCTCCAAGGAGGATTTGGCTATGAGGAACTACGACTTTGCCCCGCTCTGGCGGTCCACGATCGGATTCGACCGTCTCCTCGACCTGTTTGATGCCGCGCAGCGCGCGGACGGCGAGGATCACTATCCGCCCTACAATATCGAGCGTCTGTCGGAAGACAGTTACCAGATATCGCTGGCGCTGGCCGGGTTCTCGCCCGACGAAATCACCGTCACGGCCGAGCAGAACGTGCTGACGGTCGAAGGCCGCAAGAGCGACACGGCGACGCGCGACTACCTGTATCAGGGAATTTCCGCGCGCCACTTCAAGCGCACCTTCAATCTCGCCGATTACGTCAAGGTCGAAGGCGCGCGCTTCGAAAACGGCCTGCTGCTGATCAAGCTGATCCGGGAGATTCCCGAGGCGATGAAGCCGCGGCGCATCCCGATCGGCGTCGGCGGCAACGCGCAGATCGAAGCCAAGCAGGCTGCGTAAATCACATCGACATCTGCGTCCGGGCGCCGGCCACGCCGCCCCGCCCGGCGCGTCATCGGCAAACATGTCCCCATTGAAAGGAGATGGAGGGGAACGTCATGACTCGTATCGATCACCTGCATACGACCTCGATTCCATTCCGGCCCGATACGCATCATGGCTCGGTGAAGGACGTGCTCGGCGACCGTCGCCTGTCGTGCGATGAAAAGCGCGCCATCCTGTCCGCCTGGGCATCCGACATGTACGCGGTCGAATCCGCGCCGGGCCTGCGCGCGATTCCGGGCCACGCCGCCCCGATGCGACTGAGCGATATTCTCGACGCGCTGCGCTCGCTCGATCCCGACGATCCGCCGCCGCGCGGTGCCGCCGCGCAGATCGCTCCACCGGCGGCCATCCGCATCAATGCCAGGGCGACGCGGCATGTGCCGGCGATGGCCCATCGCCGCGCGGGGCGCCGCGACGATGGCGAGATGCGCACAGCGGCGCTGCGGGCGCATCGCAACAATATTCGCCGTTACAAGCGGCTGCTGGAAACCGAACTCACCGAGCTGGAGCGCCAGTTTGTGACGCGACGCATCGCCGAGGAGAAATCGGCGATTGAGAGACTGGCAAAGTCCGCGGGAGGTGACGATGAATATGCCGCAGTTGCCGCCCGCGGTTGAACTCGGCCGCTTGCGGCGATTGAAGGAAGCGGTGATCGGTGCGCCCGGGCCGCGACAATCCTCGATCGTCGCCACGGACGACTGGATCGCCGACATCGATGCGCGGCTGAGCGAACTGGAGCGGGCGGTCCTGCCGCCGTCGGCCGGCTCGCTGGCGTGCAAGGCAGCGGGCGAGGCTGGCCTGCGCTGACCGGCCGATCGGCCGCACTGGCCGATGCTGCTGAGATGCTGCTGACATGATTGAGGGCCCCGCAGCCAGGCTGCGGGGCCCTCATGATTTGCGGTCAGTACTTGAACTCAGGCATCGCCTTGAGCTGGTCCTTCGTCACGTTCATGACGGCGCGATCCGGATACCACTGCTTGGAGTTGTCCGATGTCTTGCCTCCGGTCGTCTTGTCCGCCTTGTTGGCGAACTTCAGGCTGTCCATCTTGACGAGCACATAATGCGTCCCGAGGCCGAGAAAGCCGCCGGCTTCGAGGACGACGCCTTTGACCTGACCGTGCGAGTCGATGATGACGTCGGAAATCTCGCCGACCTTTTCGTTGGCATCATTGTAGACGTTGACGCCCGACAGCTTGGACGCGCGCCAGTCGCCCTCGGCCGCAACCGGCGCCGCAGCCTGCGACGGCGTTTGCGTATGTGAGGGAGTCTGTGTCGTCGTCTGCGGCGTCGTGGTCTGTGCGAACGATGCGCTCGAGATCATGAGAAGGGCGGCGGCGGTAACGAGTGTCTTCAAGGTAACCTCCATGGTAGGACGCCTTGAAAACAACGGGCAGGATCATTCGTTCCTGTGTCCAAAACGTAACGCAGGAACGGACTGCGTCACTCGTTCGTTTGATCGTCTCTCGTCTTTTACGTAAGTCAGGAGATGATCACATGGACTGGAATCGAGTTGAAGGAAATTGGAAGCAGCTCAAGGGCAAGGTCAAGGAGCAGTGGGGTAAGCTCACTGATGACGATCTCGACGTGATCGGCGGCCGCCGCGATCAGCTCGAAGGCAAGCTTCAGGAGCGCTACGGCTATCAGAAGGATCAGGTCAGAAAGGAAATCGACGACTGGTACGGTCGTCAGACCTGGTAACAACGGGGCCCCGCCGCGGCGGGGCTTTTTGTTGTCTGGTTCAAGACCATCAACTGCGAGGGCGAACGCCGATCCCGGCACAGACAACCGATCGCGCGAACAGCTCCCCGCCTGCGGTGCTCAGCGGCGAATGCGAACGCGCTTGCCTCAGGCGTGCTTACCGCGGTCGCGACGCCCGTCATGCTCCAATTCGTTCAGAATGCGCTGGATGTCCTGCTCATGCAGGGTTTGGCTGGCCCTCAATGTGGCCAGAATTTTCCGCGCCTCGGCGGTGTCGTGACCCTGCCGATCGAGCCTCGCGATCAAGGCTTCCTGGCGCGCGAGGTGACGCTCGCCCTCAGCGGCATGCTGTTCGGCACGCGTCAGGTGCTGCTGAAGGAGGGCGCGATCCATGATGGAGACCTCCGCATGAGGATAAGGCCGATGATACAGCACCAGCGGCTCCGGTCCTATCACATAGCAACCGGAGCCGCCGTATCCGTTCGCTCTCCATCACAGCAGATACCAAATCCCATTGATGCGCCGACGCGTTCCGGAGCAAAAACACAACTCGGACGGAGCGAGACGGCAAGAACCGCAGCACCGACGGTCCCAGCAGGTTGGGCAGGTTAGCCAAGGCCGCCGATGCCACATTCCCCGATCTGCTCGGGAAGGAATTAATGCAGCCAAAGATGAATCGTTCCTGTCGATGGCGATGCCGGCCGGACCGCGGTTCGATGGCGGCTGACCGCATCATGCGGAAGGTGACATCTTGTGAGGAGGTCAGGACAACTGACGGCCGCCTTCAAGGCGGCCGCCAGCGTCGTCGGCGGTTTGGCCGGACTGGATTGCCACCGCCGAGAAGGGAAACTGCACGTTGCATATCCACGCAGCACCAAGAGTGTTACCGATAGCGGTCCTTCTTGCCCTGAATGTCGGTGGAGCTCGGCGTGGTTGTGTTGCGCGCGCCGTGAGCGCTGCCGGCGCCCTGGCCGCCACGATCCGAGTTCACGTTGCCGCCGCCGCCGGCGCTACCGGCACCGCCTGCGGCCCCACCGGCCGCACCCGCACCGGCGCCGCCAGCACCGGCTCCCGCTCCACCAGCGCCCGCGCCGCCAGCGCCCGCGCCGCCGCCCCCCGCGCCACCGCCGCCCGCGCCCTGCGCGAACGAAAGCTGCGCTCCGCCGATGGCCAGCGCAGCAACGAGGGCGATACCTGTCACGATTTTTCTCATTGCAATATCTCCTGAGTTTTTCGGTGCGGGATAAAGCCCAGTCAAAACGTGCGTTCCTAACGGGGAGCAAATCGGGTCCGACGGCCCTGCGTCCGGCGCTTTCAGCGCTGGGCACGCGGACATCGAGTATGCCGGGGTTATGCGCCCGGAAGCGGCTGTAAGCGGCTGCACAATTTTTCTCGGCGCGCGCGATTCACCTATGTGATTGGAGGAACCCCGATGTCGGACGCACTCTAAGTCCCCGGAGTACTCAGTGTGGAGTAGGGCGATGATCAGGCGGGGCCACATGATGCAAAAAGCGGAAGCTTTCGCGAAGCGCCTCATCAATCAGGCGACGCACTTGCGCGAGACGTCGGCACGGATTCAAACCGAAAGGAATTTGTGCGAGGCACGGCGCATCGAGGCGACCAACCGCACCAAGGACTGGCTGCAATCGCGCGGACTGAAGCCGCCGGTATGACGGCGCGCAGCCGCCGGGACCCGCGAGCCGGATCAGCCGGGTCGCTTGGTGTACAGATAGTCCGGCGAGAACAACGCCGTGATGGTCAGCGCCTCGGCGTCGACGATGGTGAGAACCCGGTCGCGCAGCTTGATCAGGCCCGAGTTGCGCAATTCCTGCAGCGTGCGATTGACATGGACGACAGAGAGGCCCGTGGCATCGGCCATGTCCATCTGCGTCACGGGAAACGTGCAGGTATTGTCCTCGATCAACCCGACGGTTTGCAGCCGCACGAACACCTCGCACAGCATGTGCGCAACGCGCTCGAGCGCCGTGCGCCGGCCGATATTCACCGTCCATTCGCGTTGCATCGCGATGTTCACGATGGTCTCGCACCAGAACGCCTCGGCGAGCGAACGGTCGCCGGCCAGGAGCTCTTCAAAATTCCCGCGCGGGATTTCGGCGTAGACCGCCGGCGTGAGCGTGCCGATGGCATGATCCATCGATGAGAGGAGATAGACGTGCGCGTCGCAGGTGTCTCCCGGCAGCACGAAATTAACGATCTGACGGCGTCCGTCCTCGAGTGTCTTGTAGCGGCAGAGCCATCCCGAGAGGAGAATGCGCACGCTATCGATCGAATCGCCTTCGCATGCCAGATCCTCGCCAGCGCCGACGCGCCTGATCCGCTGCTGAATGGCCTGTTGCAGCAGCGCGATCGCCTGATCCGACAGCTGCCTTAACGCGTTCAGCCGCCTGATTGCGGATTGCGCCAGATTCCCCTGAAGGGGCGGGGGATGCATCTAAGCCTCGGAGGGCGGAATGTGGATCACCCGCCCGCTCAGAGGAATCACGATCCGTGCGTGGAATCCCGAAGGATCGTAATCCAGGGTGGTTCTGCCCCTGAATTCGAATACCAGCGTTCGCTCGAGGAGTTCGGTGCCGAATCCCTTCCGCTGCGGCGGCGCGACGGTCGGGCCGCCGCGCTCGCGCCAGTCGAAGACGAGTTCTTTCGGGTCGCCGATGGCGTCGATATACCACGACACCTCGATGCGGCCCGCAGCGCGGCTCAATGCGCCATACTTCAGGGCATTGGTGGCGAGCTCGTGAACCGCCAGGGCGAAGATCTCGGCCGCCTTGGGCTGCAGGTGCACCGGCGGCCCGGACACCCGCAATTGCTCGCCCTCGCGCGCATTGTAGGCGAGCAATTCCTCGACCACGATATATTCCAGATCGACGCTGCCTTCCGGATCGCGGGTCGCGAACGACTGCATCCGCGCGAACGCGTTGAGACGGCCGTCGAGGTGAGCGGCGTATTCCTCGACCGTCGAGCTGGTATCGGCCGATCGCCGCGCGATCGAGCGCACGATGCTGAGGGTATTGCGAACGCGATGCTGCAGTTCGGCCAGCAGCAGCCGCTGGCGCTCCTCGGCGCGGGTGATCGCGGTAATGTCGATGAAGGTGATCACGACGCCCGCGATGAAATTGTCGATGCTGCGATAGGGCAGGATGCGAACGATGTAGCGCGTGCCGCTGTCGGGTGCTGTCAGTTCGCGCTCGGCGCTCGCCAGCGTCCGCAGCACATGGCGGACGTCGGTGTAAAGCTCCTCGAAGGGAATGCGCGCCTTGATATGGCCGATCGGCCGGCCGACATCGGTTTCGACCAGATGCAGCACCTGGGTGATCGCGGGGGTGAAGTTCATCACCTTGAGATCGTTGTCCAGGAAGACCGTCGCGATCTGCGTGCTCTCGAGGAAGTTCTTCAGGTCGCTGGTGGCGCGGGTCAATTCCTGCACGCGATGCGCCAGTTCGCCGTTGACGGTGGTCAGTTCCTCGTTCACCGACTGCAGCTCTTCGCGCGAGGTTTCCAGCTCCTCGTTCGCCGATTGCAGCTCTTCATTGAGCGACTGGTATTCCTCGTTCGACGACTTCAATTCCTCGTTGGTGCTTTCCAACTCTTCGATGGTGGCCTGAAGGCGCTCGCGCGTGGCACGCAATTCGCTCTCCAGCCGCTGGACGTGTTCGCCGCGAACCAGCGCGCCCGGCGTGTCCTCCTTGCCCTCCGCCGCGCGAGCCGGGCGGTCCTTGAACAGCACCACGAAATTGCGATAGCTGCCCGGACCGTCCAGCACAGGCTCGACGGTGATGTCGACCAGCAGGCGATGACCGTTGACGCCAAGCTGCACCTGCTCGGCATGCGCGGCCTCGTTGGTTTCCGCTGCCCGACTCAACGCCATGCGCAATTCGAGCCGGAGATCGCGATGTGCCAGCGTCAGCAGGTCCAGCGTCGCCGTGCCCGCGCTCGGGTCGATGTAGCGGCCGGTGCGGCCGGAGAAATGCAGGATGTGAAAGTTGTCGTCGGTGATCACGAAAGCGGGCGCATATCGCTCGGCGATGCGCTGCGCGCGGCGCTCGAGGCCGACATCGGAGCCGCCCGGCCGCAGCGGCGGCAGTTCAATCGATGGCTTGCCGGTGGCCGTGGTGATCGGGAATTCCGGCGGCAGCCGGGTCCCGGTCTCCAGCTTCTTGAAAATGCGGACGCGGCGATCGACCGGAGCGAACAGTTTCGGATGGCGCGTGACGTTCTCCGAGCTGCCCAGAAACAGAAAGCGGTCCGGCAGCAACGCGAAGTGGAACAACGGAATGACGCGGTTCTGCAATTCCGCATTCAGGTAGATCAGCAGATTGCGGCACGAGACGAGATCGAGCTTCGAGAAGGGAGCGTCCTTGATGACGTTGTGTTGCGAGAAGATGCACATTTCGCGCAGCTCCTTCACGACGCAATAGGTGTCGCCCTCGCGCACGAACCAGCGCGCCAGCCGTTCCGGCGACAGGTTGTCTTCGATATTGGTGCGGTAGCGGCCGACGCGCGCCGTCGCTAGGGCACGGCCGTCGATATCGGTGGCGAAGATCTGCACCTGCGGCGGCGACTCGATCTTCGCCATGTATTCGCGCAGCAGGATGCCGATGGAATAGGCTTCCTCGCCGGTCGCGCATCCCAGAACCCAGACGCGGATATGCTGGCCGGCGCTCTTGTTCTCGAACATCTTCGGAATGATCTGCGTTTCCAGCAGCTCGAATTCGCGCTTGTCGCGGAAGAATTCGGTGACGCCGATCAACAGATCGTTGAACAGATGCTGCGCTTCGTCCTTGTCGTTGCGCAGGAAGTCGACATAGCTTGAAATCTCGTCGATCTGAACCACCTGCATCCGCCGCTGCACGCGGCGCAGGAAGGTGTTCTGCTTGTAGCCGTGAAAGTCGTTGCCGGTCTTGTTGCGCAGAATGTCGGCAATGCGCGACAGCGAACTGGCTGCCGCTTCCAGCACCTCGTCGAAACCCTGCTTTTCGTCGAGACGACGCAGGTGGCGGGCATAGACCTGAATGTGCTCGGGGATATCTTCCGCCGGCAGAATGTAATCGGCGATCGCGGCCGCCGACTTGCTGTCGACCAGAGGGTCGCTGTCACTTTGGTCGGTTCTTTCGGCGATCGCCAATCCGCCGTGATCTTTCAGCGTCGCAACGCCGAGCGTCCCGTCGCCGCCGGTGCCGGTCAACACCACGCCGATCGCCTGTTCGGTGCGCTCCTTCGCCAACGAGACGAAAAAACTGTCGATGGTGGCGCGTCCGCCCGGTGCCTGTTCGGCCTTGCGGACGTGAAACTGGCCGTCCTGCACCGTCGTGATCATGCCGATGGGGCAGATATAAACCAGGCCGCCCTTGATCGGAGCCATGTCGGCGATGGTGGCAAGCTGCATCCCGTGCTGCTGCCGCAACATGTCGCGCAGACGATCCTCGTCGAAGCCTTCCGCATGTTGCAGCGCCAGCACCACAGTCTGGTCCGGCTCAAGCGCCAGTCTGGAAAAGAAACGCTCGATACTGCCGATGGCTGCCGTCGAAGCGCCCACGCCGATGTTCAGCGGTGGTTTGGCGTGATGCTCCCCTTCCGCGGGCGAGGTGCCGGCTTCGCTCATAGTCCAACATGCCTTTCCTGGTCGAACGCGCGGACGGGGGTCGTCATGCAATAGCAGGATTCGACGATGTTCCAACATTTTAGCAAGGAATTTGGTTCGCGGGGATTTGAGATCGGCGGCCGCGGGTCGCCGGTGCGGCGCGCCGCAGACTGCGCTGAGGAGAAAACGGCAGGAACACCGGCCGGCCGAAACGGCAGCACGATCCGTGTCGTGATGGGATCACCCGTCTTTGCCGCCGGCGTCCTGTCCGGCCGGCGCGGCGCGTGATTTGTCCAGGGTTTCCAGCACAACCTGACGGATCAGATCAGCGTATTCACGATACTCGCGCGCCCGCACATCGTAGCTTTCCGCAAGCGCGCGGCGGCCGCTGCGCCGTCCGTCGGCGGCCATGCGCTCCACCAGTTCGGCACGTTCCTCGATGATCCGCAACGCGACCCGAAGCGCTTCGTCGACCCGGCTTTCCTGCTGCTGGGCAAGGACGTCCGCGTTGAAGGCATGGCCGACCTGACATCGGAACCGGAGCGGATGCGCCTCCTTCAGCTTGGACAGAACCCCGCCGCAGCTCGGGCACGTCAATGCGGCGGGCTCCGCGATATCGATCAGGCGCCGGCTGTCGATCCGCTCGCCGGCAGCGATATCCACTTCCAACTGTATGTCGGGAGGAATCGGCATCGCCGTGCCGGCGCGCTCGCGCACCAGATCGGAAAGGACGTCGCCGAGCTTGGCGGCGGGAACGCAGAGATCGACGGTGGTGGCTTCTATGGCATGCCGGGGCATCTCGTCGGCCGTGGCATCGGCCGGCTCCTGCACTAGGGCGACGCCGCCGCAGCGCTTGATGGCGCTGAGACCGTCGGCTCCGTCGGACAGCAAGCCGCTGAGGATGACGCCAATCGTTCGGGGGCCATAATGCAGCGCCGCAGAACGGAACAATGGATCGATCGCTGGTCGCGCCATGTTCTCCCGCGGGCCGCGGCCAAGCATCATGCGCCCGGGGAGGAGCAGGAGATGATGATCCGGCGGCGCCAGATAGATGTGGCCGGGCTCGATCGCCATGCCGTTCTCGGCCTGACGCACCGGCAGCGGGCTGGCCGCGCTCGCCACGGTTGCGAGAAGGCCGGTGCCCTGTGCCGGCACGTGCAGGACGACGAAGATCGCCGCGGGCAGATCGGGCCGCAGATCGCCCAGAATGTGCCTGAGGGGCGCAGCCGCCCCGGAGGATCCGCCGATGACGACGATGTCGCGGTTATGCATGGAACCCAACTTTAGCAATTGACTTCTAACAGTGCAGGGCGGTGTCATGTTCCCGCCAGCGATTGAGGCTCAAGCGACTCAAGGGCGAGAAGATGATGTCAGCCCCATCACCCAAACTGCAACAGATGCCGCTGCTGACTGGCCGCAACATCCTGATTGTCGAGGACGAGTATTATCTCGCGGATGACATCGAACAGGCGTTCCGCAGACTCGGCGCGGACATCGTCGGCCCGGTCGGCGACGTGCATGACGCTCTCTCCATCTTAAGCGCCGGCGACGTCATCAACGGCGCCGTCCTTGATATCAACGTGCGCGACGAGATGATCTTTCCCGTCGCGCAGGAACTGCGCGCCCGTCAGGTGCCGTTTGTTTTCACGTCGGGTTACGACAGGGTCGTCAGCAGCGAATTCGCCAACGTTCCGCTATGGGAAAAGCCGATCAATGTCGGCGCGATGGCGCGCGAACTCGCGGAGATGATCCTGACGCCGTAACGCGCATCATGCCTGCATGCACCAAGGAAGGTGCGAGATTGCACGTCCTGATTTGGTGCAGCTTAACCTAGGTATATGACGCAGCGACGCGACTGTTTGATGATGCCGGTGGGGAATGACGCCGGAGACGTGCATGGAAAAAGCCAAACGATGTCGAAGGAAGCAGGTTCTCTCCCTGGAGGAGCGCCTTTTGTTGGAAGCCCAGCGGTTGCGAGCAGCAGGCCGCCAGGCCTCGTCGATCCGGGAACGGCTGGCCTTGTTCGAAAAGGCCAAGCAGATGGAACGCGCGCGCGAGATCAGCACGATGCTGTCGCATTGAACGTGCGGTGAACTTTTGCACCTCGTTGCGATTCATCAAGTCGATCGGGGATCGTTGATCCGTCGCCATCGGCATCGCGATCCGCAGACGATATTGCTGGGGCGCTATGAGTTCCGCTTGTCCTTGGGACGGAATGGATCGGCGGCCTCGTCATGGCCGCTGCGGCTGCTGAAGAACATCAGCGCCATCAGCCCGCAGCCGATCAGCAGCGAAAAGAACGTTCCGAGGATCAGCGCGATCCATCCGTGTTTTCCCATCGCAGCGCCATCGGCGGCGTTCCAGGCCGATACGCCCCATACCACGGTGAGGATCAGAATCAGGATCAGGACGACGGCGAGAACGGCTTGACCGAAACCGAGCCGCGCCAGCTTGGGACTGCGCATGTCTGCTCCTGCGGCATCGCGTTATTGCGGAAGCCCTTTCTCCGCACGATCTTCCTTGCGATAAACCTGCTTCGTGCCTTCATCGGTGATCTGCTGTTCGATCCTGCGGCGGCGGCTTGTCTTGACGACGCCATAGATGATCGCGACGAGCAGCACCGCGATGAGAACGGCCCAGATCCATTCCGGACTGGCGTGTAAGTTCATCGGCTGCTCCTCACTGCGCACTGACTCAAAGATAACCGGAGTCAAATGCGCCGCGCTCAGGCGTTGTTCCAAGTTTTTCGTCGGAAACTTGCGATGCGGGGAGCGGGACGACGCCACATCACGGCCGGCACCAGGGAACGAAAAGCCGGCTCCGATCATTGGCTGCAAATGCCGTACGCCCTGTTCTGTGACGACGAGAAGATCAGCAAAGCGTTTCCCACCGAGGCGGACGTCTGGGCCCACGCGCGCGAAAACGGCCTCGTGGTCGACGTGCGTCAGAAATCCGGCGGGAAGACCGAGGAATTGCTGGATAACGACTATCGCATTCTGCCTTGCGAGAAGGACGGCGAGGACCCCGAGCGCAACGAACGCGAAGCGCGCGAGGCCGCGGAGGAGGCGCGTTCGCTGACCGGCGAAGGCTTTGCAAAGCTGAAGGAGCGCGAGCAGACCTGATCGTCGCTGCGCGGAGTGCGGCATCGCGCCGCGAGCGCTCTCGCGCCGCCGCCGAGAGCTTCACCTGAGACAGCATTACGGAGCACGCGTTCCATCAGGCGCAACGCCACTGTTTCTGTCTCGCGAACCTGCGCGTTACCATTCTGGTCCTCGGAATGCGGCTCTTCCCTCAGCAGCCCGGAATCGCCGGTTTCTGCCGTTTCCGCGCGTAAAAATCACGGCGGTCTTGCACATAGGACCGCACCGCGTGTAAGCGGTGCGCGACGATCCCGAAGCGCTCGGACGGAAGGCCGCATTGCCGGTGCGACCGCTTGGTTGCGCCACGCGGCGCAGATGTCCGGCGCGTCGAAAGATCCAGCAAATTTGTGTTACGCGCCTCCCGCGTCTTTCGGCGGGAGCCGCGGGTCGGCAGCGCCTACGGCCTGCTCGATCCGACTGACGGAGACACCATGCACGGCAACGAGCGCAGCGTCGATGAGCGCGCGGCCACCAAAACCGATACGCGGTTCGCGAGGGCCGCGCCGACCGGCGCTTCCCCTGACGTTCTCGTCATCGGCGGCGGCAATGCGGCGCTGTGTTCGGCGCTGATGGCGCGGGAGGCGGGCGCCTCGGTGCTGCTGCTGGAGGCGGCGCCGAGGGAATGGCGTGGCGGCAACTCCATGCATGTGCGCAATCTGCGCTGCATGCACGATGCGCCGCAGGATGTATTGGTCGAAGCCTATCCGGAAGAGGAATTCTGGCAGGACCTGCTGAAGGTCACCGGCGGCATCACCAACGAGCCGCTGGCGCGTCTCGTCATCCGCCATTCGTCGCGCTGCCGGCCCTGGATGAGAAAGCACGGCGTCCACTTCCAGCCGCCGCTGTCAGGCGCGCTGCACGTCGCGCGCACCAATGCTTTCTTCATGGGCGGCGGCAAGGCGCTGGTGAATGCCTATTACCGCAGCGCCGAGGCGCTCGGCGTCAAGGTCCGCTACAATACGCCGGTGAAGAGCCTCGAGCTCGAAGACGGCCGGTTCATCGCCGCGATCACCGAAACCGGCGAACGCATCACGGCGAAGAGTTGCGTGCTCGGCTGCGGCGGCTTCGAATCCAATCTCGAATGGCAGCGCGAGGCGTGGGGGCAGAACGAGCGCGGCGAGTGGACCGCCGAGAATTTCCTGATCCGCGGCACCCGCTTCAATCAGGGCGTTCTGCTCAAGTTCATGATCGACGCCGGCGCCGATTCCATCGGCGATCCGACGCAGGCGCATTGCGTCGCCATCGATGCCCGCGCGCCGCTCTATGACGGCGGCATTTGTACCCGCATCGATTGCGTGTCACTGGGTGTCGTCGTCAATCGCGAGGCCAGGCGCTTCTACGACGAAGGCGAGGATTTCTGGCCGAAGCGTTACGCGATCTGGGGACGCCTGGTGGCGCAGCAGCCCGGCCAGACCGCGTGGTCGATCATCGATCAGAAGGCGATCGGCCGATTCATGCCGCCGGTGTTCGAAGGCACCAAGGCGAACACCTTGCCCGAGCTTGCCGTCAAGATCGGGCTTGATCCTGCGGTGTTCATGGACACGCTGAACGCCTACAACGCCGCCTGCCGGCCCGGCACCTTCGATCATACCGCGCTCGACGATTGCCGCACCGAGGGCGTGACGCCTGCCAAGACCCATTGGGCACGGGTGATCGACACTCCGCCCTTCTATGCCTATCCGCTCAGGCCCGGCATCACCTTCACCTATCTCGGCATGAAGACCGATGCGACAGCCGCCGTGCGTTTCCAGGACGTGCCGAGCAGCAATCTGTTCGCGGCCGGCGAGATGGTCGCCGGCAACGTGCTCGGCAAAGGCTACACCGCCGGCGTCGGCATGAGCATCGGCACCGCGTTCGGCCGCATCGCCGGCGTCAATGCCGCTGCGAGCGCCGGTCATCGCCATCCCACATTCCAGGAGGAACTGGCCTATGCCGCCGGTCACTGATATGGCTGCGCCCGTTGCTGGCGGCGCCTGCGAAGGCGGCGTGAATCTCGTCGCGGCGCTTTCCGCCGACGAGCAGGAGATCGCGCGCGTCATGCAGATCTGCAACGCGTGCCGTTACTGCGAAGGGTTTTGCGCGGTGTTTCCGGCGATGACGCGCCGGCTCGAATTCAACAAGGCCGACACGCATTACCTGGCGAATCTCTGCCACAACTGCGGCTCCTGTCTCTATGCCTGCCAATACGCGCCGCCGCATGAATTCGCGGTCAACGTTCCGCAGGCGATGGCCCGGCTGCGCGTGCGCACCTATCAGGATTATGCCTGGCCGCGCGCGTTCGGCCGTCTCTATGAGCGGGCGGGACTGACGGTCGCCTTCGCGTTGTCCGGCGGCCTCGCGCTGTTCATGATCCTCGCCATCGCCATGAACGGTCGCCTGATCCACGAGCCGCTGGCCGGGAATTTCTATGCGATCTTCCCGCATAATTTCCTGGCGTCGCTGTTCGGCGTCGTGTTCCTGTTCGCGATCCTCGCGCTCGCCATCGGCGTCGTCAGGTTCTGGCGCGCGGTCTCGCCGACGAAGGACGCCAATGCCGCCGATATCGCCGCCGCCGCCAAGGCGCGCGTTCCGGCGGTGGCCGAAGCGACCCACGATATTGCGCGGCTGACGTATCTCGGCGGCGGTCACGGCGAGGGCTGTAACGAGGACGACGACGCCTTCACGCTGTGGCGGCGCCGCTTCCATCAGGTCACGCTTTACGGCTTCCTCTTGTGCTTCGCCGCCACCAGCGTGGCGACGCTGTATCACTACCTGCTCGATCTGCACGCGCCTTACGCCTTCCTCAGTGCACCAGTGATCCTCGGAACGCTCGGCGGAATCGGCCTCATCATTGGTCCGGCCGGTCTGCTCTGGCTCAACCTCAAGCGCGACGCGCAGCGCGCGGACGTGAAGCAGAACGCGATGGATCGCGGCTTCATCATGCTGCTGCTGCTGGTCAGCGTCACCGGGTTCGCGCTTCTGCTGCTGCGCGACACGCGCGTCATGGCGCTGTGGCTTGCCATCCATCTCGGCACGGTGATGGCGCTGTTCCTGACGCTGCCTTACGGCAAGTTCGCGCACGGCATCTTCCGGACCGCGGCGCTGCTCAAGTTCAACATCGAGAAGCGCATGCCGAACAGGCTGGGGCTCGGAGGCGAGTAGGCGCGCCAAAGACAGGCCGGGAGCGCGTTTTCCAGGCCGCGTCAGCCGCTCCCACCACGGCGCGGGAAAACGATAAATTTTGCAGTAATTTCAACTGGCTGGGGCGGGAGGATTCGAACCTCCGCATGGGGGAATCAAAATCCCCTGCCTTACCACTTGGCTACGCCCCAACGATCGGCCCGGACAGGCAGCGCTCGCGCTGAAACCGGTCCGGCGGACGCCTGTCTATCGGCAGACGGCGCCGAGTTCAACCGCAACCTCGGCCTTGTTCACGCCCGGCGGCTCACCGCCAGCAGGGTTTGCTGCAAAGGCGGCCGGCGACGGATGAATTCGTCTCCGACCGCAGGCAAATTCGAAATTCCCGGCCATTGTTTTGAGGTCCGACCGACAACATTATCGCGCCGGCACGAGCATGGAGCGGCGATGCAGTCGGAGCAGTTTGAAGCCTATGGCGAACGTCTCCCGGGCGAGCGGAGTACCGGCCGGCTGGCGGTTTCCGCGATTGGCCGCACTGGACTGATACGCATCGGGCAGGGCCTGTTCTGGCTGCTGGTGCTCGCGATCGTCTTGATTCGGGCTGGTTGCTTCTCGGCCGGGCAGACCGCCGGCTTTCCCGCGCTCGAGACGCCGCCGCAGGCGATCACGCGCTGAATGCATCGCGCGCCGCCTGCGTCGGCGCGCTCTCAGGAGACCTTAAGAGCTCTCAAGAGACCTTAAGAGGAAGGCGTGAACATCGCCGTCACGCGCGGGCGTGCCTCATCCTCCAGGCGCAGCGTCCGATCGTTCAGCAGTTTCTCGAAGGCGCGGGCGGCCGGCATCGCCACGCGGCCCGGCGGCTTGAGCTGCCATAGTGTCCGCTCGATGGTGATCCCCCGCATCGGAATCGTCGTGAGACGGCCCAGCGCGACCTGATCGCTTACCGACGCCGCAGAGACGATGGATGCGCCGACGCCGGCCGCCACCACCTGCTTGATCGCCTCGGTGCTTCCCACTTCCAGCGTCCGCGTCGGCTCGATGCCGTGATCCGTCAGCGCCTGCGCCACCACCTCGCGGGTGCCCGAGCCCGGTTCGCGGACGATCAGGATCTCGTCTTCGAGCCGTTTCGGATCGATCGGCTGCGGCTCGCGGGCGAAAGCATGGTCGGGTGCCACGATCAGCGTCATCACCTCGGTCTGCCACGGCACCGCGGTCAGGCCGCGAAGATCGACCGGGCCTTCGACCAGCGCGAGATCGATCTCCTGCTGCACCATCTGCTCGGCGATATCCCGCGTGTTGGCGCTGACCAGGAACAGATCGACATTCGGATGGGCGCGATGAAAGGCGCCGAGATATCGCGCGAGCATATAGGTCGCGATGGTGGTGCTGGCGCCGATCCGCAGCGAGCCATTGTGCAGGCCGCGCAGCGCGGACAGCTCGTCCTCGGCGGCCCGCTCCACCGCGAACAGGGCTTCGGCATGACGCGACAGCGCGAGACCTTCCTCGGTGGGCACCACGCCTTTGGGTGTGCGGTTGAGCAGCCGGCAGCCGACCTGCAGTTCGAAGTCCCGCACGCCTTTGGAAATGGCCGGCTGGCTGATGCCGAGCGCTTCGGCGGCCCGCGAGAAGCTTCCGGTGCGGACCACCGCGGCGAACATGCGGAACAGGTGGAGGTTCAGCGACATAATCGAACTCTATTGGCCTATGAGAGAATAATATTTCCAATGGTGGCCGCTGCAACGCATATTCGTCCTGCATCGCAGGATATAACGTGTCAGATCAATCCCAACGGGCGCAAAGCGCCCCTCCATCCAGCCTCCTCACTCACGTCACCACGCGTCTTCCCGGTATTGCGCTGTGCGCTGCCGTGACCGCGCTCGCAATCGCGATCCAGACAGTTCAGGAAACGTGGTTCGGCCATCCCTATCTCGAAGCGATCGTCATCGCGATCCTCCTCGGCATGGTGCTGCGCGCGATCTGGACGCCGGGCGCGCGGTGGCGAAGCGGCGTCGCCTACAGCGCGAAGCAACTGCTGGAAGTCGCGGTCGCGCTGCTCGGGGCCTCCGTCACCTTCGCGGTGATCGCCTCGTCAGGTCTCGTGTTGCTGGGCTCGATCGTCGCCATCGTCGTGCTGACACTGGCGGTGAGCTACAGCATCAGCCGCGCGCTCGGACTTTCGGCGCGGCTGTCGATCCTCATCGCCTGCGGCAATTCGATCTGCGGCAACTCCGCCATCGCCGCCGTGGCGCCGGCAATCGGCGCCAGCTCCGATGATATCGCGTCGTCGATTTCGTTCACCGCCATTCTCGGCGTCGTCATCGTCCTCGGTCTGCCGATCCTGCTTCCGCTGCTGGCGCTGTCGCAGACGCAATACGGGATTCTGGCCGGCCTCACGGTCTATGCGGTGCCGCAAGTACTGGCGGCGACGGTGCCGGTGGGCCTGGTGAGCACGCAGATCGGCACACTGGTGAAGCTGGTGCGGGTGATGATGCTGGGGCCGGTGGTCGCCTGCATCGCGATGGCCGCGCGCCGGCTTCAACGCGGCACGGAGGACGGCGCGGCAAAGCGGCTCGGCTTCTTCCATGCAGTGCCGTGGTTTATCGTGGCGTTCTTCCTGTTGTCGGCGGGCCGTTCGTTCGGATGGATTCCCGATGCGGTGCTGCCGGCTATCCAGAAGATCGCCAGCATTCTCACGGTGCTGTCGATGGCGGCGCTGGGCCTCGGTGTCGACCTGCGCGTCATTCGCGAGGTCGGCGGCAAGGTCACCGCGGCGGTGACGCTGTCGCTGGTGTTCCTGGTGGTGGCGAGCCTGCTGGTGATCCGCTTCGTGCTGCCGGGCTGAACTCAGGCCTTGCTGCGCGGGCGGCGGTCGCCCGCGTAACCCAGCCGCCGCGAAATTGCGTGCGCGCATTCGAGCAGGGCCTTGGCGATCGGGCTATTCCAGTCGGAATTGAACGTGCCCGCCGGGCCGATCGCCGTGATCGAGAGAACAACGGCCCCGGCGTGGTCGAACACCGGCACGGCGAAAGCGTTGACGCCGGGCAGCGGATCGCCGATCGCGCGCGTGATGCCGCGCCGGCGGATGTCCGCCAGCATCTCCTCGGCATCGGCGGCGCGCGGCGCGCGTCGCGGGGAATAGCCGACACCAAGCCGGTCGAGCTTGGATTCCAGCGCGGCCTTGACGACGTTCGGCGGCAGGAACGCCGCAAAGATGCGCCCGGTTGCCGTTTCCAGCATCGACATCACGGAGCCGACCCGCATGACGATGTGCACGGGATGACTCGATTCCTCGAGCCGAACCACCGTCGGACCGTAGGTCCCCCACACCGACAGCGAAACGGCGTGGTTGATGTCGCGCGCCAGCGCCGCGATTTTCGGCGTGGCGATGCGCACCGCAGAGAGCCGGTGCAGGGTGGTGAGGCCGAGTTCGAGCGCCATCGGGCCGAATTCGTAGTGGCCGGTGGCGGCGTCCTGCTCGATCAGACCAAGGCGCAGGAAACTGACGAGATACGGATGTGCTTTCGCCGGCGTCATGCCGGCTTCGCGCGCGAGATCGCGCAGCATCATCGGTCCGTCGCTGCGCGCCAGCGCGCGCAGGAGTTGTCCGCCGACTTCGATGGACTGGATGCCGCGACTTTGTTTGCCCATGGCGAAGGCTCTATCCGTTCCTTGCTCGTCGACGCAAGATGGACAGGTGACGGCAACGCAACGGCTTTTGAGTCGAAATCAAGTCCTTTCGCTTTCATTGCCCCGCGTCGCGGTGGATGCGAGGTGCCGCCCTGCGATATAGCCGAAGGTGAGCGCCGGGCCGAGCGTGATGCCTGCGCCGGGATAGTTGCCGCCCATGATGCTCGCCATGTCGTTGCCGGCGGCATAGAGGCCGGGGATCGGCTCGCCGTTCGCATCGAGCGCGCGTGCATGTTCGTCGGTCCTGATGCCGGCATAGGTGCCGAGATCGCCGATCACCATCTTGATGGCGTAGAACGGGCCGTGCGCGATCGGCGCGACGCAGGGATTGGGGCCATGCAGCGCATCGCCCTGATAGCGGTTGTAGGCCCGCGATCCCTTGCCGAATTCTGGATCGAGCCCGCTCGCCGCCCGCGCATTGAACGCAGCTACCGTCGCCTCGAAAGCTTTGGCGTCGATGCCGGCCTTCTGCGCCAACTCCGCGAGCGTCGCGCCGCGCATCAGATAGCCGGTCTTGAGATGATGGCCGAGCGGCATGGGGAAGGGCGGCACGCAGCCGAGGCCGTATTTGCGCAAGGCATGATGATCGCAGACCAGAAACGCCGCGATCTCCTCACCGGGCTTCGCCGCCTTCACCATCGCCTGCACGAAGTCGTGGTAGGAATTTCCCTCATTCGCAAAGCGCCGGCCGTCGCGCATCACCGCGATGACGCCGGGTTTGGCGCGGTCGATGAAATGCGGCATCACGCCCTTGCTGCCGTCCTTGCGCGTGGTGATGGACACCGGCACCCAGGCGGCGGCATTGGGCAATGTATCCTCGATCCGGCCGCCAGCGGCTTCCGCGAGACGCAGCCCATCGCCGGTATTGCCGGTGGGGCCGGGCGAATAATGCTCGGTGCCGGTCGGCGCGTGCGGAAACATCGCCTTGCGCCGCGCCACATCGTGCGGAAAGCCGCCGCAGGCGAGCACCACGCCGCGCCTTGTCTTGACGCGCACGTCCTTGCCCTCGTGCTGCACGATGGCGCCGTGCACCGCGCCGCTCTCGACGATCAGCTCGCGCACCGGCGACGACAGCCACAGCGGGACCTTGAGATCGAACGCCGATTTCGCCAGCCGACCGGCCAGGGCGTTGCCGTTGGTCAGCGTCATGCCGCGACCGTACTTCATCACGTCGCGGAAATGTTTCGACAGCCGCTTGATCACGTAGAGCGCGGACGTCAGGGATTTCGTCGCGCGCATGAAGTGGATGATCTCCTTGCCGGAGCCCAGCATCATGCCGAACACCGTCAATTCCGGCAGCGGCGCCCCGAGATATTTGATGTGCTCGCCGAGTTCGCGGCCGTCGAACGGGCGTGTCACCATCGAGCGGCCGCCCTGCGTGCCGCCGGGCGCTTCCGCATGATAGTCCGGAAAGGTGAGCGGCATGTCGAAGCGCAGCGCCGTCTGCGTGGTGAAGAAATCCACCGCCTCGGGGCCGGCCGACAGAAACGCATCGACGCGTGCGGCGTCGAAACTGTTGCCGGCCTCGTGCCGCAGATAGGTGCGGGCGAGCTCCGGCGGCTCTTCGATACCCCACGCGCGCGCCAGCGAGGTTCCGGGAATCCAGAGCCAGCCGCCGGAGCGCGCCGTGGTGCCGCCGAAGCGCGGCTCCTTCTCGGCGATCAGGACATTGAGGCCGCGATGGGCTGCGGTGACCGCCGCCGCCATACCGGAGGCACCGGAGCCGACCACCAGCACATCGCACTCATAAGTGTTTGCAACACCATTCCCGTTCGCCATAAGCCTCGCCTTGTTCTTGTTGTCACTTCTTGAGCAGCGGGCACTTGGATTCCGAGACCGGGCGATACGCGTCCTCGCCCTTGATCGTCTTGACGATCTCCAGATAGTCCCACGGCTCCTTGGATTCCGACGGCTTCTTGACGCGGGCGAGATACATGTCGCGGATCACGCGGCCGTCCTCGCGCAGCTTGCCGCCGTGCACGAAGGCATCCTCGATCGGGAGTTCGCGCATCTTCGCCATCACCTTGGCCGGATCGTCGGTGCCGGCAGCCTTGATGGCCTTGAGGTAGTGCAGCACCGAGCCATAGACCCCGGTGTGGATCATCGTCGGCATGACATTGGTCTTGGCGAAGAACTTCTTCGACCACGCCCGCGTCTTGTCGTCCATGTTCCAGTAGGACGCGGTGGTCATGTAGGTGCCCTGGGCGCCCTGCAGGCCGATGGCGTGCACGTCGGTGTCGAACATCAACAGGCCGACCAGCTTCTGCCCGCCCTGCACAAGTCCGAACTCGCCGGACTGCTTGATGGCGTTGTCGGTGTCCTGACCGGCGTTGGCGAAGGCCACGACATTGGCCTTCGAATTCTGCGCCTGCAGCACGAAGGAGGAAAAGTCGGCGGTGTTGGTCGGATGCTTGACGCCGCCGAGAATGGTGCCGCCGAGTTCCTTGATGAAGTAGGTCGCGTCCTTCTCGAGCTGATGACCGAACGCATAATCGGCGGTCACGAAGAACCACGACTTGCCGCCTTCGGCGAGCACGGCCGAGGCGGTGACCTTCGACAAGGCGTAAGTGTCATAGGCGAAATGCACGGTGTTTGGGCTGCAGAGTTCGTTGGTCAGCGAACTGGCCCCGGGGCCCGAGAGCAGCGCGATCTTGTTGCGCTCCTTGGCCATGTTGTGGACCGCGATGGCGATGCCGGAATTCGGGATGTCGGCCACGGCATCCACCTTGCCGTTGTCGAACCACTCGCGCGCGATCTGCACGCCGACGTCGGTCTTCATCTGGTGATCGGCGCTGACGATCTCGATCTTCTTGCCGAGAACAGTGGGGCCGAATTCCTCCACCGCCATCTTCGCGGCTTCGACCGAGCCCGGACCGCTGTTGTCGCGTCCCCAGCTCGACAGATCAGTGAGGACGCCGATCCGGACGACGTCGTCGGAAATCTGCGCGCTTGCCGTCGAGCTCATGGCAGCGAGCAGGGCGCAGACCAGCAATGATTTCTTCATATGTTCACTCCCCGCGATGCCCGTTCTTGTGACGGGCCGATCATCGATTGAACCCCAGCCGGGGCGGCATTGACAAATTTTTGATAATAACGAAGCCGTTTGTCAATATGAAACTCAATCGTCTCCACATGCGTCGAATTGCGCTCATTGTTGCTAAGTGACTGGTTCTGTTGACGCCCTTCCGGTCGTTGCGCGGCATGCGGATGATGATGTCATCATGGCGAACTGATCACTCCGCGCGCGGATCATGCAGCGCGTCATTGCAACACGCATCGCGCGTGGCCGATGCAATCATCGAATCGCTGCTGCGTCCCTGAAATGCCGCCTGTGTGAGTTGCAGATGCGGCGATGTGTGCTAGAAGCGCGCCTGCACATATGAGGAGATATCAGTGGCTAAAACAGCAAAGAAAATTGCTCGCAACGCAAAGGCGGTGAAGACAGCAAAGTCTGCCAAGGCAGCGAAGACCACGAAGGCGAAGACGACAAAGACTGCGAAGGCTGCGAAGACGACGAAGATCACGCGGCGCCCTTATTCGAAGGCAGATATCAAGGAGCTTCGGGCGCATTCCAAAGCCAGAACGCCGGTCGAAAAGATCGCGAAGCTGACCAAGCGGACCGTCGGTTCGCTGCGCCAGAAGGCCATGAAGCTCGGCATCGGACTCGGCCATCAGCGCTGAGATATTTCTGTCATCATCTGACTGGACATCCGGAGCAGCGGTGAGAGCGACGGCCTCTTGCCGCTGCTCCGCCCGCGCCTCGCGGCATCTGCCGCTATGTGAAGGCCAGCGCGCGGTGATGCGCGGGCGGCGCGATTTCTCCGCGCCAACGCGTTGCGATTTTTCCCGCCATCGATAAGCGGGCATCGGCTCGGAGCGGACGCAGTTGCCGCTGGAGACGCAACCGCCCGCGCTTGATCGGGACAGAGCGCGCGCTATATCAGTCCCGTTTCCAACCTCAAAACCATGATGACTCGGGTAGCCACAGGGTTTGCCATGTCGACGACTGATGCCAGCACACAATCCCAACCGTTTCAGGCCGAGGTGGCCGAGCTTTTGCAGCTCATGGTGCATTCGGTCTATTCCGAAACCGAGATCTTTCTCCGCGAGCTGATTTCCAACGGCTCCGACGCCTGCGACAAGCTGCGTTACGAAGCGATTGCGAAGCCGGAACTGCTGGAGAAGGGCGGTCCGCTGCAGATTCGGATCGTTCCGGACAAGGCGGCGAAAACCCTGGCGGTGGTCGATACCGGCATTGGCATGGATCGCCAGGAGCTGATCGACAATCTCGGGACTATCGCGCGCTCCGGAACGAAATCGTTCGTCGCGCGCCTGAAGGACGCCAAGGACGGGCTGGGGCTGATCGGGCAGTTCGGCGTCGGTTTTTATGCCGCGTTCATGGTGGCCGAGCGCGTCGTCGTCACCAGTCGCCGAGCCGGAACGAATGAGGTCTGGGTCTGGTCATCCTCGGGGGGCAGCGGCTTCACCGTCGCGCCGGGCAGCGCTACAGACGCCGAGCGCGTCGTGCGCGGCACCGAGATCGTGCTGCATCTCAAGGACGACGCCGGCGAATATCTCGAGCCGGCGCGGATCGAGCGGATCGTCCACGCCTATTCGGATAACATTCAGTTCCCCATCGTGCTTGTCGCCGAGGGCGGCGAGCCGCGCCAGATCAATTCGGCCAGCGCGCTGTGGCAGCGTCCGAAATCCGAACTGACGGCGGAGGATTATGCCGGCGCCTACAAATCGATCGCGGGCGCGTTCGACGAGCCGGCGATGACGCTGCATTATCGCGCCGAGGGGCGGCAGGCCTATGCCGTGTTGTTGTTCGCGCCGTCCACGAAGCCTTTCGACCTGTTCGAACCGACGCGCAAGGGCCGCGTGAAGCTCTACGTGCGCCGCGTCTTCATCACCGCTGACGCCGATCTCTTGCCGCCGTATCTGCGGTTCATCCGCGGCGTGGTGGACAGCGAGGATCTGCCGCTGAACATTTCGCGCGAGATGCTGCAGAACAATCCGCAACTCGCGCAAATCCGCAAGGCGGTGACAAGCCGGGTGATCTCCGAACTTGAGACCCTCGGCGAGAAACAACCGGAGCAGTTCGACAAGATCTGGGATGCATTCGGGCCGGTCATCAAGGAAGGGCTCTATGAGGATTTCGAGCGGCGGGAGAAGCTGCTGTCGCTGGCGCGCTTCCGCACCACCAGCGGCGAGCGCCGCTCGCTCAAGCAATATCTCGCGGATCTGAAACCGAACCAGACCGAGATCTATTTCCTCGCGGGCGACAGCGTGGAGCGGCTGAAGTCCAATCCGATGCTGGAGGCGGCGTCGGCACGCGGCATCGAAGTGCTGCTGCTGACCGATCCGGTCGATGCATTCTGGACCTCGATGCCGTTCGACTTCGAAGGCAAGCCGCTCAAGTCGCTCAGCCAGGGCGACGTCAATTTCGATCTGGTGCCGCTGCTCGACGACAAGAGCAAGGACGAAGCTGCGCCTGAACTCGACGAGACATCAGTGATCGCGGCGATCAAGGCGAGCCTCGGCGATCGTGTTGCCGATGTGAAAGTCTCGCGCCGTCTGACCACCAGCGCTTCCTGTCTTGTCGCCAACAGCCTGGGGCCGGATCGCGAACTCGAGCGGCTGCTTGCGCAGCAGAATCGCGGCAGCCGCAGCAAGCCGATCCTCGAGATCAACCTGCGCCACCCGCTGGTGGCGGCCGCGGTCGGCGCCGAAGCCGGCTCGGCGAAGCGCGACGATCTGTCGATGCTGTTGCTGGAGCAGGCGCAGATTCTCGACGGCGAACTGCCGGAGGATCCAGCCGGCTTTGCCGCGAGGCTCAATCGTCTGGTCTTGCAGACGTCGGCGTAAGGCGCGCGTGCTGACGCGTCGCTGTGCGGACGCGTCAGTCGCCGCTCGGGTGTGGGGTCTAAGATGCAATGCCGCGCGCTTGCCAGCGCTTGGCGGCGGGCGTTCAATCGATCCGCGCGGCGATTGCGACGGGCTCGGCTTGACAGTCCGCGCGTCGGATCGGCTATACAGAAATTCGCGCTTGGCGCTGGTGCCATAGCAAAATGATGGATGGCCATGGATCTGCGGCAGCTTCGCTACTTTATGGCCATCGTCGAGCAGGGATCCTTTTCCAGGGCCGCCGAACTGCTGAACGTGGCGCAGCCGGCGCTGAGCCTTCATGTCCGGAACATGGAGGCGGAGCTTGGCACGCCGCTCCTGTTCCGCAGTCCGCACGGCGTTGCCGCCACCGAGGCCGGCCAGATCCTGCTGCGCAATGCGCGCATCATCATCGACCAGTTCGCGATCGCGCAGCACGAGATCAAGGGCCATGAGGCGGAGCCCGCCGGCGAGGTCCGCCTGGGCCTGCCGGGGACGATCAGCCAGATTCTGTCGGTGCCGGTGATCGTCGAAGCGCGGCGGCGCTATCCGAAAGTCAAGCTGCGCATCGTCGAGGCGATGAGCGGTTTCGTGCTGGAGTGGCTGCGCGAGGCGCGTGTCGATCTCGCCGTGCTGTACGGCCCGGCGCCGGATCGGACGCTGGCGTCGGTGCCGCTGCTGACGGAGGAATTGTGGCTGTTCGGTCCGGTCGTATCGATGCCTGATGTCAAGGCGCCGACCTCCGATACATGCACCTACAAGCGGGCCGCCGCGCTTCCGCTGATCCTGCCCAGCCGTCATCACGGACTTCGCGCCCTGCTCGAGAAGGAGGCGTCGAGCCACGGCATCGTGCTCAACACCGATATCGAGGCGGACTCCTATGCCAACATCAAGGAACTGGTCGAAACCGGGCTCGGCTATTCCATCCTGCCGTTTCATTCGATCGCGCACGAGGTCCAGACCGGAAAGCTGCGCGCCTGGCGCGTGACCAGACCGAACCTTCGCCGCACGGTGCATCTGGTGCAATCGAACACCCGGCCGCTCACCCATGCTGCTGCCAAGATCGAGACGCTGTGTCGCTCGACATTGCTCGATCTCGCCGCGACCGGCCGATGGAAGGGCGGACGGGTGCTGAACGGGTCTTAGCGACGTCGCTTCGGCCGGACGCCGCAATTCCGAGATGGATGCGCGGCTCAGGCCAAGGCATGAGGCCCGTTCTTGACGCCCGTTATTGACGGCAAGCATCGCTACTTCGACAACGTGTCCGCGCCTTCGCCCGCCGCCCAGAGCGCGCGCAGCCCGTCGCGATAGGTCGGATACGCGAGATCGATCTTCAGGTCGCGTTTCAATCGCGCGTTGGAGACGCGATTGCTGGTGGCGTAGAAACTCCGGGCCATGTCGCTGAGCTCCGCATTTGCGAAATCAATCTCCGGCGGTGGAGCCACGCCCATCAGTTCGGCGGCGAAGGTCACGATGTCCTGCGGCGGCGCCGGTTCGTTGTCGCACACGTTCCAGATGCCGGTCCGGTCGCTGGCGATGGCGGCGGCGATCGTCCGTGCGATGTCATCGACGTGAATGCGGTTGAACACCTGTCCCGGCTTGACGATCCGCCGCGCGGTGCCGGCGCGCAGGTTGATCAGTGCGTTGCGGCCGGGACCATAGATGCCGGCAAGCCGCAGGATGGTGGTTCGTTCTGGAGCAAGCCTCATCCAGGCGGCTTCCGCGTCGGCGCGGGCGCGGCGGCGGCCGCTGCTCGCCGCGACCGGCGCGGTTTCATCGATCCATTCGCCGTGATGATCGCCATAAACGCCGAGTGTCGAGAGATAGACAATGCGTTGGATGCGGCTCGTCGCGAGGGTCTCGCCAAAGCGCGCGACGACGGGATCTCCGGCCGTGGAGGGCGGGACGGACACCAAGAGAACGTCGGCGGCGGCCAGGCGTACGGCAATGGCCGGGTCGGTGCGATCGGGACCGAAACTTAGCGTCTCGCAATCGTGCCGGCCCGGGCTGCGCGCCGCGTCGCGAACGGTGCCGCAGATATTCGCGCCGGCAAACCGATCGAGAAAGTGGCGGCAGCTATAGCCGAGGCCGAAGATAAACAAGTTCATTCCGTCATTCTCAACGGCATCTGCTGCGTTTGATGCACATTATAGGCATCAACCGCGCAATCTCCGCCATGCTTCTGAGAGCGCGGCCACCGCATCTGCGATCTGCAACGTTCTCG
>DATMSE010000112.1:0-6517 GCA_035565575.1 Xanthobacteraceae bacterium | reverse complement strand
CCGCGACTCTTCTCGAGTCGCGCCGTTGTCCTTGATGCCACGGCATCGGCTGGCGAAGGATGACATCCATCGCAACATCACGTGATCGCTCGCAGCGCGTCTTCATCGGCCAAACCATAGACCCGCTCGGCGCTGCGAAAGCCCACGATCGGAAACTCGCCGAGATCGGACCAACCTTCGGAAAAGCGCTTGCGAATACCGGTGAGGCGACCACCGTCCGATTGAGCGTGCCGGCGATCTTTTCCAGCCGCGCCGCAAGATTCACGGCCGGGCCGATGCAGGTGAAATCCAGCCGCCTGCCGCCGCCGATATTGCCGTGGAGCATCTGTCCGACGTGCAGTTCGCAGCTCTCCGCCATGAAACGACCGACCTCGGGCGTCGATCGCGCTCCGTCGCTCAGCCACTCCATCACGCTTTGGAGACGGCCGGCCTGCATCTCTCGAACCGCCTCAGCCCACCTGTCCGCGATGGCGCAGCAGATGATCGGCCAGCACGCAGGCCATCATCGCCTCGCCCACCGGCACGGCGCGGATGCCGACGCACGGATCGTGACGTCCCTTGGTGAAGATGTCGGTATCGACGCCGCTGCGGTCGATGGTTCGGCGCGGCGACAGGATCGACGACGTCGGCTTCACCGCGAAGCGCGCCACCACCGGCTGCCCGGTGGAGATCCCGCCGAGAATGCCGCCGGCGTGGTTCGACAGAAACGCAGGCCCGTCGTTGCCCATGCGCATTTCGTCGGCATTGTCCTCGCCCGACAGTGCCGCCGCATTGAAGCCCTCGCCGATTTCGACGCCCTTCACCGCATTGATGCTCATCAGCGCGCTGGCGAGATCGCTGTCGAGCTTGCCGTAGATCGGCGCACCCCATCCTGCCGGCACGCCTTCGGCCACCACCTCGATCACAGCGCCGATCGACGAGCCGCTCTTGCGGATGCCATCGAGATAGCCTTCGAAGAACGCCGCCTTGTCCTTGTCCGGACAAAAGAACGGGTTGCGTGCCACCTCATCCCAATCCCATTTCTCGCGGTCGATCTTGTGCGGTCCCATCTGCACCAGCGCGGCGCGCACGGTGACGCCCGCAATGACCTTGCGCGCCACCGCGCCGGCGGCCACACGGCTCGCGGTCTCGCGCGCCGAGGAACGGCCGCCGCCGCGATAATCGCGCAACCCGTATTTCGCTTCATAGGTGAAATCGGCATGACCGGGGCGGAACTTGTCCTTGATCTCCGAATAGTCCTTGGAGCGCTGGTCGGTATTCTCGATCAGCAGCGCGATGGGCGTGCCGGTCGTCACCTGCACGCCGCTTTCCGGATGCGCCATCACCCCTGAAAGAATCTTGACCTGATCCGGCTCTTGCCGCTGCGTGGTGAAGCGCGACTGGCCGGGCCGGCGGCGGTCGAGATCGCGCTGAATGTCCTCGGCCGTCAGCGGGATCAACGGCGGACAGCCATCGACCACACAGCCGATCGCCACCCCATGGCTCTCGCCGAAGGTGGTGACACGGAACAGATGGCCGAAGGTGTTGTGGGACATGCACCCGCCTCAAGGTAGCGAATTTCTACACGTCGTAACGACTTGTTGCGAAAATCGCAAATTTTGCGGCAAACCGGCCTCAGCTATACTTCGCGAGCTGTCCGCCGCTGAAGACGTAGACCGCGCCCTGCTCGATGAAGAGGTCGGCCGCCGTCCGCGTCGAGACGACGCCGGTCGCCACCATCAGCGCCCGCGCCGTGCCGCCGTGGGACACCGCGACGGTATCGGTGGTCAGCGAAGCGTACCATTCCCGCATGCGCTGGGTGACCGAGACATAGCTTTCACCGCCCGGAGGCGACACGTGCCACTTGTCGCGCTCGCGTTCCGCAAACAGATCGGGATGCGACACGCGCATCTGCTGCAGCGTCGAGCCCTCCCATTCGCCATAGGCAATTTCGCGCAGACGATCATCCAGCGCGAAATCATCCGGCGGCAGGGCCAGCTGCTGCCGCACCAATTCCATGGTGGTACGCGCACGGATCAGCGGGCTTGCGACGAAAGCGAGCGCATCCAGCACATGACCGTTCCGCGTCACCAGGTCGCCGAGGACGTCACCGGCGTGACGCGCCTGCTTGCGGCCGAGCTCGTTGAGCGGAATGTCCTTGGTGCCCTGAAAACGGCCCGAGGCATTCCACGCCGTCTCGCCATGGCGGATGAAGTAGATCGTGAGTGAGGGCATGATGCTCGAAGTCTATGGATTGCGCCTATCGCTAGTACCGGTCACGGCCGGACTTGTTCCGGCCATCTCTGCTTACTGCAACCGTGTCAAGACGTGATACCTGCGACATCGGCGAGCGACGCGCCGCCGTTCCTCGAGGGACAATGCGCGGGCATGCCGGACGCAAGTGGCGCCGGTGATACGTCTGCAAGACTAATCTTTCGCCAGAGAGATGTCCGGTGCATCGGGCCGCTTCATGCCGACGACGTGATAGCCGGAATCAACGTGATGCACTTCGCCGGTGACGCCGCGCGACAGGTCGGAGAGGAAATACATCGCGCTGTCGCCCACCTCCTCGATGGTCACGGTCCGGCGCATCGGCGCGTTGTATTCGTTCCACTTCAGGATATAGCGGAAGTCGCCGATGCCGGACGCCGCCAGCGTCTTGATCGGGCCCGCCGACAGCGCGTTGACGCGGATGTTCTTCTCGCCGAGATCGGCGGCGAGATAGCGCACGCTCGCCTCCAGCGCGGCCTTCGCCACACCCATGACGTTGTAGTGCGGCATCCATTTCTCGGCGCCGTAATAGGTCAGCGTCAGGATCGAGCCGCCATCGGTCATCAGCTTCTCGGCGCGCTGCGCGATAGCGGTGAGCGAATAGCACGAGATCAGCATGGTCTTGCTGAAGTTGTCGGCGGTGGTCTCGATATAGCGGCCGTCGAGTTCGTCCTTGTCGGAAAACGCGATGGCGTGGACGACAAAATCGATCTTGCCCCACTTCGCCTTGGCTTCCTCGAACACCGCGTCGATGGTCGCCGGGTCGGTGACGTCGCAATGGCCGAGCAGGATGCCGCCTAATTCCGCCGCCAGCGGCTCCACCCGCTTCTTCAGCGCGTCGCCCTGCCAAGTGAGCGCGATCTCCGCGCCCTGCGCGCGGCAAGCCTTGGCGATGCCCCAGGCGATCGAGCGGTTGTTGGCCACACCGAGGATGACCCCGCGTTTACCTTGCATCAGGCCCATGCTCTGTCCCATTCCGATTTCCCATCGATCCGGGGGTCCGATGCCGACATCTGCTGCCCACGTCAGGGCGTCGATGCAAATGTCAGGATCGGGGACCACCGGCAACTACAAGTTTCCAGTGGAGTTTTGGCTTCGACACTCGCTGTCCGAAGCTGCTTCCATGCAGTTCGCGAATGTCAAATCCACTCCCGCCGCGTCAGCCCTTCCGGGTACACCAGCCTTGCGGCCCGGCAAAGCCCAAAATCGTCTGAAAACCGGGTGTTTTTCGGCTCACGCACGGCGAGGCTGGAATAGCCACGCGGTGCCGGTGTTCTATCAACGAGCGTGCCGGCGCGCAGGCCGAATCATTCCGAGCTTGCGTGGACACCAGCCATCGCTCCCTGACTTTGATATGACGGCAGACGATGAACACCTTTCGCGACAGTGTCGAAGCCATGATCCCGGCCCTGCGGCGCTACGCGCGGGCGCTGACCCGCGACGTCGATGTCGCCGACGATCTGGTGCAGGATGCGCTGGTGCGCGCGTTGCGCTCCGAACGGCTGTTCGTCGGCGGCGACCTGCGCAGCTGGCTTTACACCATCCTGACCAACCTGAACCGCAATCGCCGGCGCTCGCTGGCGCGCAAACCTCTGTTCGCGCCGCTGCCGGACAGCGCGGCGGGCGCCAGCGGCACCGAAGCGGAGGCATGCGACATTGCCCGCGCGCTCGCCACCCTGGTGGAGGATCAGCGCGCCGTGCTGCTGCTGGTGACGCTGGAAGGCCTCAGCTATCGCGAGATCGCCGAGATTCAAGGCGTTCCGATCGGCACCGTGATGTCCCGCCTCGCCCGCGCGCGCAGCCATATGCGCGCCGCGCTGGACGGCGAGCGGCCCACGCTCCGGCGCATCAAGTAATTCGAGCAAGATGAGACGATGATGACCGAACCGAACATCCCCGTCACCGAAGACGAACTGCACGCCTATGTCGACGACGAGTTGCCGGCAGAGCGGCGCGGCGACGTCGAGGCGTGGCTGGCGACCCATCCCGCGGATGCCGAGCGCGTGCGGGCATGGCGCGCGATGGCGGAGGCGCTGCATGCGCGCTACGACGCGGTGGCCGACGAGCCGGTGCCGCAGCGGCTCGCGCTCGATCGTCTCGCCCGGCCGCAGCGCCGCGTGATCTATGGTGCGATCGCCGCGACGCTCGCGGCCTTTCTGGCCGGCGGCGCAGCCGGATGGCTTGCGCACGGCGTCAGCACCGCGCCGTCATCGCTGCAGGCGTTCACGTTCGACGCGCTGGAAGCGCACCGGCTCTATGTCGTAGAGGTGCGCCATCCGGTAGAAGTGGCCGGCTCGGAGCGCGCGCATCTGCAGCAATGGCTGTCGCGCCGCGTCGGCTACACCATCAAGGCTCCCGAACTCGACGCCGCCGGACTCAAGCTGGTCGGCGGACGGCTGCTGCCCGGACCACATGCGCCGGCGGCGTTCCTGATGTACGAAAGCCCGAACGGCGAGCGTTTCACGCTGTATACCTCGCGCGCCGCCACGCCGACCACCCAGATGCGCTACATGACACGCGCCAGCGATGGCGCGCTCTACTGGTCGGATCGCGGCGTCGGCTATGTGCTGTCCGGTCCCGACGACAACAAGGATCGCCTCCAGCAGGTCGCGCGCGCGGTCTACGACCAGACCGAGAAGAACGGCGGCTGAGGATCGTTGTCAACACGGCGGCCTCCTCCTCTTCCGCCAGGACCGTTTTCGGGCCACTCTCCCGGCACGCGCACCGGGAGAGAACCACGATGAAAACGACCACGCTTGAAAGCCACGCCGGCAAGATCGTCTGCCACGAAAGCGACGGAACGGGCCGGACCCTGGTGCTGGTGCACGGCAATTCCGCGTCGTCGAAAGCCTTCGCCAAACAATTTGAGAGCCCACTCGGCCGCACGCATCGGGTGATCGCATTCGACCTGCCGGGGCACGGCGACTCCGATAACGCGACCGATCCCGCCGCCACCTACAACATGCCGGGCTATGCGCGCGTGCTGCGCGACGTGGTGAAGCAACTCGGCGCCGAGGATGCGGTGTTCGCGGGCTGGAGCCTCGGCGGCCATATCGTGCTGGAAGCCGCGCCGGACCTGCCGCGTGCGAAAGGTTTTGCGATCTTCGGCACGCCGCCGCTCGGCTTCCCGCCGGCGATGGAGCAGGCATTCCTGCCGACGCCGGCGATGGCCTTCACTTTCACCCCGGAATTGAACGAGGAACAGGCGCGCGCCTATGTCGCAGCCGCGTTCCGGCCAGGCGTCGCCGATCTTCCGCCGCAGATGATCGCCGACGTACTGCGCACCGACGGCCGCGCCCGCGCGCAGCTTGCCCTCAGCATCGGTCCCAACGGATTTCGCGACGAGGTGGCGATTGTCGCGCAGCTGAAGCAGCCGCTGGCGGTCCTGCACGGCGCCGACGAGCAACTGATCAACGGCGCTTATTTCGACACGTTGAAAATGCCGACGCTATGGCGCGGCAAGGTGCAGGTGATCGACAACGCCGGTCACCTGCCGCAATGGGAGCAGGCGGACAAATTCAATGCGTTGATGGATGCGTTCGTCAGCGAGACGTAAGCGCAGCAACGCGCGACGGCGTCATCCTGAAGTGCGAGGGCAAAGCCCGACCCTCGAAGGATCGCCGTCGCCCTTCGAGGCCATTGCTACGCAATGGCACCTCAGGGTGACGGCTAAGCAGTCACTCCATCGCGCTGCGCGGATTGTAGGGATGCTCGTCGCGCCATTTCTGCATCAGGGCTTCCAGTTCGGCGTTGTTGCCGTCCGGCAGCATGATGCGCGTGGTCACGAACTGATCGCCCCTGCTGCCATCGCTCTTCGGCAAGCCCTTGCCCTTCAGCCGGAAGGTGCGCCCGCTCGAGGTGTTCTTCGGCACCGTCAGTTCGACCGCCCCGCCCAGGACCGGCACGCGCACCTTGCCGCCGAGCACCGCCTCGTAAAGCGTGATCGGCAGCTCGACCCGCAGGTCGTCGCCCTCGACCTTGAACACGGGATGCGGCGCGATGGTGATGGTGATCAGAAGATCGCCGGGCGGATGACCAGGCGCGGTCTCGCCCTGCCCGCGCAGCCGGATTTGCTGGCCGGAGGTCACGCCCGCCGGAATCTTGACGTTGAGCTCCTTGCCGGTCGGCAGTCGGACCCGCTTCTGGCCCCCGTTCATCGCCTCTTCCAGCGACACCGTCATGGCGACGCTGAGGTCGAGGTCCGGCGCGCCGAAGCCACCGCCGTCGAATTCGAAGGTCTGGCTGCGTCCGCGGCCACCACGTGCGC
>DATMSE010000111.1:0-2504 GCA_035565575.1 Xanthobacteraceae bacterium | reverse complement strand
TCTGATCGGCACCATGCTGACGCTGCAAACCTGCGCGGGCTTCCTGCTGACCTTCCTCACCATTCAAGGAATGCCGATCATCATTGATCTGGTCGGCTGGACATACGCATTCGTCATTCTGGCGGTCGGGCCGATTTTCGGTGTCATCTCGATGACGCTGCTGCGGCGCGACCCGGAATCGTTGCGCCTCGCCGGCGGCAATCGATAGGCCCTACATCAAGAAGAAGGACATCCAACATGAGCTGGGACACACTGACATTCGAAAAGCCCGAGCAGGGAATCGGCCTCGTCACTTTCAACCGGCCGCGACGCGCCAACGCCATCAGCCAGCACATGCTGAAGGAGCTGGACGATGTTTGCCGGGTGATCGCCGCGGACGACGACGTTCGCTGCGTGGTGGTCACCGGCGCGGAAAACGCATTCAGCGCGGGATTCGATCTTCGCGACCAGGCGGATGCGATGCCGAGCGGCGTGAAGGATTGGGTGCCGCTGCTCGAAGCCGACTTTAAGGGCATCATGCAGTTCTGGAATCTCGGAAAGCCATCGGTCGCCGCCGTGAACGGCCCGGCATTGGCGGGCGGCTTCGAACTGATGATGGGCTGCGATCTCGCGATCGCCGTCGAATCCGCCACGTTCGGCGAGCCGGAGCTGAAGTTCGGGGCGGGCATCGTCGCGATGATCCTGCCATGGTATGTCACGCCGAAAGTCGCCAAGGGCGTGATCTACACCGGAGATGATTCGATCAGCGCCCAGCAGGCGCTGGAGTGGGGCCTGATCAACAAGATCGTCGAGCCCGATCAGTTGATGCCGGAGGCGATGGCGGTTGCCCGCAAGCTGGCGCGGATGGATCCGATGGTGCTTCAACGCACTAAAATGGCGCTCAATCGTACCTACGAGATCATGGGAATGAAGGACGCGCTGCGTTCCGCACTGGATATCGACATCATGATCGAAGGCGAAGGGACCGACCTGAAGCGCGGCTTCCTGAAAGTGGTGCGGGAAGAGGGCCTGGCCAAGGCGCTGGCGTGGCGCGAGCAACGCCTCGAGGGAAAATAACGGCACCAACCATCGCCGCGAATGCTGCACGCGAGGTGCACCCGATGAAATCTCCAGTTCGGCCGAAACTGTTCACGCCGATCACCGTGCGCGGCGTGAGCGTACGAAATCGCGTGATGCTGTCTCCGATGAATCAGCATCGCGCGCGCGACGGCTATGCCGACGATGGGCTGCTGGTCCATCTCGGCAAGTTCGCGCTGGGCGGCTTCGGCATCATCATGACCGAAGCCACCGCGATCGAGCCGCGCGGCCGCGTCGCGCCCGGCGATCTCGGCATCTGGTCGGACGATCATATCGCCGGCCTCCGCCGCGTTTGCAATTATGTGAAGGACGCCGGCGGTACGCCCGGCATCCAGCTCGCCCATTCCGGCCGCAAGGGCGCCTCGCAGCGGCCCTGGCAGGGGTTCGGCCCGCTGAATGAGGAGGACGCGAGGCGGGGCGAGCCGCCGTGGCCGCTGGTGAGCCCGACGCGGGAGGCGCTGGGCCCGGGACATGTGGTGCCGGATCAGTTGTCGCTGGAAGGCATCGAAGATGTTCTGCGAAGCTATGCCGATGCCGCCGCGCGCGCGGACGCGGCCGGCTTCGACGTGATCGAGGTCCATGCCGGGCACGGCTATCTGATCGCCAGCTTCCTGTCGCCGGTGATCAATACCCGGAATGACGAGTACGGGGGCGACTTCGCCGGCCGCATCCGTTTTGCCTTGAGAGTTGCGGATGCGGTGCGCTCGCGCTGGCCGGAGCACAAGCCGCTGATGTTCCGCATTTCAAGCGTCGATGGTCATCCGGAGGGCTGGAAGATCGAGCATTCGATCATGCTGGCGCGCGAGCTGAAGGCCCACGGCGTCGACATCATCGACTGTTCCTCCGGCGGACTTCGCCAGTCGACCGCGCTGGAGAACGCCAAACGTTATCCGGGTTATCAGGTGGAATATGCCGCACAGATCCGGCGCGGTGCGGACATCGCCACCGCCGCTGTCGGCCTGATCCTCGACGGCAGGCAGGCCGAAGAGATTCTGGCGAACGGGAACGCCGACTTCATCGCGCTCGGCAGGCAGGCTTTGTACGACCCATACTGGGCGCATCATGCTGCGCAGGATTTTGGCATCGACCCCGACTTCGCCTTGTGGGATGTTTCGGCGGGGTGGTGGCTGGCGAAACGCAAGGATGGCTTGGCGAGCATTGGCTTGAACGGTGCAGGCAAGGCGGTCGATCGCTCCTGATCATCAACCGGACAATCTGCTTGTCGCGGCGTTTCTCGGTGAGACCGGGCGTGATCGGCTGTGGCACCAGCGTTTGAAGCGTTCGGCGTCAACGTGTACCGGGATCAGCAAGCATCCTCGTTGAAGGAAAATGTCAGAAAGATTCAATGCATCGCGGCGATCGCCCGTCGACGGGGCCCGTCTCGCGAAGAACGCGGCGAGCAGTTTCACTTCGAGGTGCCGGTGGGA
>DATMSE010000110.1:0-17871 GCA_035565575.1 Xanthobacteraceae bacterium | reverse complement strand
GACATGTTCCTGGTGCCGCCGCCCAGCACCGCCTTCATCGTCAGCCTGGTCGACAGCTGCTCGCGTCTGGCCTGGGCCGAGGTGCTGACTTCGAAAAAGGCGCTGCCGGTCATGTTCAAGACGTTGAAGATGATCAACACGAAGTGAACATGCACAATTGCGACGAGCGCTACAGCGCTATAGTTATTTGATGGAATCGCCCGGATAGTGCCTCACCGCTCCGCGAGGGGAAGAGGTCGGAGCTGCAGGCTCCGGGTGAGGGGGAACGAGCACCATCGAGGGTGTAATTCCTCACCCGATGATTCAATCGCAAGGTATCCTGTACGTCAGACATCCTTGCGGTCGACCACGAACGGCGCGTCGGCCGGAAGTTCGTCGGCACTGACGATCTCGATTCGATCCGCCTTCAGCCGCGACAGCGCGGTGAAGCGGGCAGGCACCGCGCCCAGCACGGCATCGCGATCCGCATCCGGCGACAACGCAAGGCGCAGCGTGATCTCCTCGCGCTGCTGCGGCCGCGCGACAATCGCCTGGGCGCGTCCGATGCCGGGAATGGAGATGGCGAGATCCTCCAGCTGGCGCGGATAGATGAAAATCTCGCGTGCCTTCACCGCCTGGCCGACGCGGCCCTGCAACATACCGATCCGCTGCACGGTGCCGTCGGCATTCGTGGCCGTCGCTGCGGCGACGTCGCCGGTGCCGAACCGGATCAGCGGCCAGCCCGGCGTCAGCGTGGTGACGACGATCTCGCCCGGCTCGCCCTGGGGGAGGGGGGCACCGGTCACCGGGTCGCAAATCTGCACGATGCGGTCCTGATGAATCTCGTAGCCGCCGTCCTGCGCGCCGTTCTCGAAACCGATCACGCCGAAATCCGCGGTCGCGTAGACGGCGAAGGTGCGAATGCCGTACTTCGCTTCCAGCCGACGGCGCTTGCCGAGCCAGTCGCCTAATTCGCCGCCGAGCAGCGCGGATTTCACTTTCCATCCGCCGGGCAGTTTGTGCCCCATCGCCTCGATCGCTTCCGCGAGAGTGATGAAGAAAGCCGTTGAGGCGCAGATGCAGGTGACGTTGAGGTCCATCACCAGTTTGGCCTGCAGCTCGCTCCCGCCGGTGCCGGCCGGGATCACCGTGGCGCCGGCCGCGCGCAGTCCTTCGTCGAGCAGCAGGCCGGCAGGCACCAGATGATACGACCATGTGTTGAGCACGCGATCGCCCGGGCCGAGGCCTGCGGCGGCAAACGCGGTGCCGAAACCATGGCCGTCGCGATCGTGCCGCAGTTGCGGCTCGTTGATCGGGCCGGGCGATACGAAGATGCGTGCGATGTCCTCGTCCTTCGCGGCGAGAAAGCCGCCGAATGGCGGCCGCTGCTGCTGCAGATCGACGAGAGACTCTTTCTTCAGAACGGGCAGCCGCGACAAATCGTCCACGGTCTTGAGGTCGGCCGGAGCAAGGCCAGCGCGGTCGAACATTTGCCGGATCGCGGGTGCAAGCTGATAAGCGGTCTGCTGGACCTGCTGAAGGCGGGCGAAGCGTTTGTCCTGACTCATGGCCGTTCCTCTCGACGTCTTGCGACTTACTTGTGTTATCTACCGGTGAAGCGCGGTTTGCGCTTTTCCTCGAAAGCGGCAAGCCCTTCCTTCAGGTCGTGACTGTAGGCGTGGACTTCGCTGGCGAGCAATTCCTGTCGCAAGGCTACCGCAGCCGGTTGCTCAAGACCATCATCGACCAACGCCTTCATGCGGCGGAGCACCAGCGGGCTCTTGTTGGCGAGCTTGGCGACCAGCGCTTCGGTGGCCACAATCAACGCATCGTCGTCGACGACGTGGTTCACCAGCCCGGCGGCGACGAGTTGATCGGCCGGTACGAACTCGCCGGTGTAAAGCAGATATTTCGCACGGGTCGGCCCGATCTTGCGCGGCAGCCGCACCGAACTGCCGCCACCCGGCAGCAGGCCGTAGTTCGCATGCGCGTCGCCGAGCTTGGCGGAGCGCGCGGCGATGACGAGATCGCAGCACAGCATCAGTTCGAGGCCGCCGGCCAGCGTCAGTCCGTTGAGCGCGGCGATCACCGGCATGGGAAACGTTTCAAGCCGGTTCATGACCAGAAGAATCGTATCGAGAAAGCGACCGAGCGCGGTTTCGTCGTTGCCGGCTTCGCCGCGCACGAATTTCAGATCGGCGCCGGCGCAGAACGCGCGTCCGGTTCCGGTCAGGACCACCGCGCGCGCGTCTGATTGCTGCGCCTTGTCGAGCGCGGCGTTGATTCCCGAAATGATGGCCGGGGTCAGGGCGTTGAGCGCATCCGGCCGGTTCAGCGTGATCCACATCGCGTTGCCGCGAATTTCAGAAATGACCGATTCCATGGCGCTTCTCCCGAGAATTGACTATGGAGTTAGTTGATTATTCTATCGGTTATGTTACAGACTGTTGGGGCGAAAGCAAGCTCAGCACCTGTTGGAGCGCGTATCGACATGAGCCTTCCCCTTGCTGGAATTCGGGTGGTCAGCCTGGCCGAGCAGTATCCGGGGCCTTACGCCACGCTGTTGCTGGGCGATCTCGGCGCCGAGGTGATTTTGGTCGAACGTCCCGGTGTCGGTGATCCGGCGCGGCAGTTTCCGGCGTTTCATGCCGCGCTCAATCGCGGCAAGCAGTCGGTGGCGCTCGACCTCAAGAGCGAGGACGGCAAGCAACACCTGCGCCGTCTGATCGCGTCCGCCGACGTGCTGATGGAGGGATATCGTCCCGGCACCATGGCGCGTCTCGGCTTCGGTTACGACGCGATGGCGGAGCTCAATCCGCGGCTGGTCTACGTGTCGATCTCGGGCTTCGGACAAGATGGTCCTTATCGCGACCGGCCCGCGCATGACATCTCATATCAAGCACTCGCGGGATTCCTGTTCCGCCACGCCGAACTGGGCTCGGTCGAGGAGCCGGGCAGCATCGCGGTCGGGGATCTGTCGTCCGGGATGTTCGCTGCGGTCGGCACATTGGCGGCGCTGTTGGAGCGTGAACGCAGCGGCAAGGGGAAGTACGTCGACGTTTCGATGACCGATGGGTTGGTGTCGTGGATGTCGGTGATGCTCGGGCCGGTGATGAACGGCGCGCCGCTGGCCGATATCGGCGCTGAACCGGCTTACGGTGTGTTCAAATGCGGCGACGGCAAATTGCTCACGCTGTCGATCGCGCACGAGGATTGGTTCTGGCGGCCATTGTGTGAACTGCTTGGCTTGCCCGATGCCGCCGGCTTTAATCGCAGCGAGCGCGTGGCACGGAATGAGATGTTGCAGCGTCAGGTTGCCACGGTGCTGGCGACGCGCGGCCGCGCCGAGTGGGCCGAGAAGCTTGATGCCGCCGGCATTCCGTGGGGGCCAGTGAATACGCTCGATGAAGTGGCGGCCGATCCGCATTTCCGCGCGCGCGGTCTGTTCCGCGAGGTGGCCGACGGCGACGGGACGCGGCGCCATCATGTCGCGCAGCCGTTGATTTTTTCCGGCGAGCATCCGGGCCCGCGCTCCGGCGTGCCCGGCCTGGGCGAGCATAGCCAGCAGGTGCTGCGCGCACTGCCGGACCTGAAGAACGACTAGGCGGACGAGACGGCTTCGGCCGCAGGGAGGACGCGATGGATGACATCTATGTGGTCGGCGTTGGCATGACGCCGTTCGGGCGCATGCTCGATGTCGATATGAAGACAATGTCGCGCACCGCGGTGGATGCCGCGCTGGGCGACGCCGGCTTGCAGAAGGCCGATGTCGAGGGCGCGTTCTTCGCCAATGCCTCGCAGGGCCATATGGAGCGTCAGCACATGATCCGCGGCGAGATTCTGCTGCGGGAGATGGGCATCGGCGGCATCCCGGTGGTGAATGTCGAAAACGCCTGCGCCAGCGGCAGTTCGGCCTTCAACTTGGCGGTGACCTTCCTCAAGGCCGGTGAGGGCGACGTCGCGCTGGCGCTCGGCGCCGAGAAGATGTTCTCCACCGATCGCAAGCTGATGTTCGAGGCATTCGACAGCGCGTGGGACGTCAGCCGCGATGGCGAAATCCGCGAACGCCTGCTCAATCTCGGTGAAGGGGTCGAGGTGCCGGAGGGGACCACGTCGGATAAGCCCTATAGCGTCTTCATGGACGTCTACGCGGCGTTCTCCCGTCAGCACATGAAGCGCTTCGGCACCACGCAGCGCCAGCTGGCGGCGGTCTCCGCGAAGAACCATCGGCATTCGGTGGAGAACCCGCTCTCGCAGTTCCGCAACGCCTATTCGGTGGACGAGGTGCTGAGCGCGCCGCCGATCACCTATCCGCTGACGCTGCCGATGTGCTCGCCGATTTCCGATGGCGCGGCGGCTGCCGTTCTCGTCACCAAAGCCGGATTGAAGCGGCTCGGCCTCGATGAGAAGCGTGCGATCCGCGTGCTGGCGTCGGTGATCCAGACCGGCAGCGATCGCGATCCCTCGGCGGTCGAGCGACACTGTACGGCCTTGGCTGCGAAGAAGGCCTATGACAGGGCCGGCATCGGCCCCAGCGATGTGTCCGTTGCCGAAGTGCACGATGCCACGGCGATGGGCGAGATCATTCAGATCGAGAATCTTGGCTTCTGCGATTTCGGGGATGGCGGCATCATTTCCGAGCGCGGCGACACGTCGCTCGGCGGACGCATTCCGGTCAATCCATCCGGCGGTCTGGAATCTAAGGGGCATCCGGTCGGCGCCACCGGAATCGGTCAGGTCCACGAACTGGTGACGCAACTGCGTGGCGAGGCCGGTGCGCGGCAGGTCGAAGGCGCGCGCATCGCGCTCGCTGAAAACGGCGGCGGTCTGCAAGGCATCGAAGAGGCGGTGGCCTGCATCACCATTCTCGGCCGTTAAAGAGAAGCAGCATTACGGGAGACGCTCATGCAGTTGGATGGAAAGGTCGCAATCGTCACCGGCGCCGCGTCGGGCCTGGGGCGGGCGTCGTGCATCGCCCTGGCGAAGGCAGGGGCGCGAATCGCGGCATTCGATCGCGATGAGGCGCGACTGGCCGACATCTGCCGTGAGTTGGGTGGCGATGCGCTTGGCCGCGTCGTCGACGTTGCCAATGAGGAAAGCGTCAGCGCCGCGATCGATGCGGTGATGGAAAGCTTCGGCGCGGTGCATATCGCCGTCAATTGCGCCGGCGTTGCGGATGCGTCGAAGACCGTGTCATCGAAGGGACAGCCGTTTCCACTCGCAACGTGGAGCAAGGTGATCGGCATCAACCTCACCGGCACCTTCAACATCATCCGCTTCGCGGCGGTGGTGATGACGCGCAATGCGCCGGAAGGCGCCAGCGGCGAACGCGGCGTCATCATCAACACGGCGTCGGGTGCGGCGTCTCAGGGTCAGGTCGGTCAGGCAGCCTACAGCGCCAGCAAGGCCGGCGTCATCGGTCTCACGCTGCCGGTGGCGCGCGATCTTGCCGAGCACGGCATTCGCGTGGTGTCGATCGCGCCAGGTCTGTTCGATACCGGCATGGTTGCGGGCATGCCGCCGAAAGTGTCGCAATCGATCGTCGACCGCATGATTCTGTATCCGAACCGGATGGGGCAGCCCGATGAATTCGCCAGTCTGGTGCGGCACATCGCCGAGAATGCCTATCTCAACGCCACGACGATCAGCCTCGACGCTGGCGCGCGCATGCAGCCGCGCTGAATCTGCGATTACCATCCTGAAGCTAGCCGTTCAGGTGTGGCTGAGCGGCAGCGCGGTCGTGTGCTTGATTTCCTCGATCACGAACATCGAGGTGACGTCGGCAAGGTCAGCACCCTTGATCAGTGTCTTATAGAGCTGGTCGTAACCGCTGATGTCCGAGACGACCGCTTTCAACAAATAGTCGGTGCTCCCGGCCACGCGATAGAAGTCCACCACCTCGGGAATTGCGCTGACCAGTTTGTGGAATGATTCGAACCATCCGAAGCGATGCTCGCGGGTGCGGATCGCGATGAAAACGGTCACGCCGAGATTGAGCTGCTTCGGGTTGAGCAGAGTGACGCGCTTCTGGATGATGCCGCGCTCTTCCAGCCGCTGAATTCGCCGCCAGCACGGCGTCGAGGTCAGGCCGACCTTTTCAGCCAGTTCGGAGATGGCCATCGTCGCGTCCTCTTGCAGGTGCGCGAGAATGGCCCGGTCAAACCGATCCAGTGTATCTCCGGCATTCTTCATGAGCATACCATTCCATATGAGTAGTATTTTTTGGCATGGTAATGCCAGAAATAGCAATATTCAGCATGAAGTCGCAACATAAATCCGATATTCGAAGTATAATGTTCCGCGCATTCTGCTCGATTGGGAATGCGATATGCGACTGACTGGACTGGAATCCCCGCCCTTGGAATGTGATACGCAACTGACGCAACTCGGCAGGGCTCCCTCCAAACATGCCGGCATGGTCAACATTCCCGTCTATCGCGGCTCGACCATCCTCGCTTCCACTTTGGAGGAGTGGGAATCCCGCAAAAGCGCCGACAATCCAATGGCGAATTACGGGCGTTTCGGTTCACCGCTGTCCCGGGCGCTCGAAGCAGCGATCTGCGAGCTGGAAGGGGGGTATGGTTCGATTCTGTTTCCGTCTGGCCTGTCGGCCTGCACGCATACGTTGCTCGGCCTGTTGCAGGCTGGCGATCACCTGCTGATCACCGACAATGTCTATGGCCCCACGCGTATTTTCGCCGAACAGGTGTTGAAGCGGCTGAAAATTCAGGTCGAGTATTTCGATCCCGCGGACGTTTCGGATCTGACCCGGCGCCTGACCGATCGCACCCGCGTCGTTTATCTGGAATCGCCGGGCTCGATGACCTTCGAAATGCAGGACGTACCGGCGTTGGCGACCGCGGCGCATGCGGTGGGCGCGCTGGTGGTACTCGACAATACCTGGGGCACGCCGCTTTATTTCAAGCCGTTCGCCCACGGCGTTGACGTATCGGTGCACGCGGCGACCAAATACATCGTTGGTCATTCCGACGCGCTGCTCGGCATCGCGACCGCCAATGAAAGGGCGTGGCCGGCATTGCAGGCCAGCGCCCATCATTTCGGCGAGATCGCGGGTCCCGACGATATCTTCCTGGCGTTGCGCGGTCTGCGGACGCTCGCGGTGCGCATGCAGCGGCACTGGGAGAACGGCGTCAAACTTGCGCAGGCGCTGGCTTTGCATCCTGCGGTTGAGCGCGTCCTGCATCCCGCGCTGCCGGATCATCCGGGACATGCGATCTGGCGCCGCGATTTCGAGGGGGCCAGCGGTCTCTTCGGAGTGCAGCTGAAACCCATGACGAAAACCCAGTTGTCCTGTTTCTTCAAGGCATTGCGATTGTTCGGAATCGGGTTGTCATGGGGTGGCTACGAAAGCCTCGCGCTGCTCGTCGATCCACTGCCGGCCCGTTGCGCGAGTGCCGCGATCGACGGAGGTCCGCTGCTCAGAATTCATGCCGGCCTTGAGAGCGTGCAGGATCTGATTGCGGATATGAGCCAGGCACTGGACGTGGCCTGCAATGCTGGTGCAGATGACGGTGCGGTTCGCAGCGCGGCGTTGGCGTGAGGCCGCGCGGCGAGAGGTGGAGTATTGCGGAATGCAGAAACTGATGGGCGGCGCATGAAGGCACTCGGGTTTGGTCTCGACCATGTCGGGCTGGGAATCAAGAATCTCGATCACGCACGGGCGTCGTTCGAAAAAATGGGGTTCCGTCTCACATCCCGCAGCATGCATGCCGGCGCGCTCGAGCCCGGCGGCCCTGTGGTGCCGTGGGGGTCCGGCAATCATTGCGCGATGTTCGAGCGCGGCTACTTCGAGTTGCTTGGCCTTGTCGATGACGGCATGCCGAGCACGGTCAAGCGCATGGTGGCGCGCTACGAGGGTCTGCACATCGTTGCGATGAACTGTTCGTCCTCGGGTGCAGCCTACCAGTCGCTGATCCAAGCCGGAGTGAAGACGGCGGCGCCCGCCAAGCTGGAACGCGACGCTGCTTTCGGCGTCAATGATGAAATGGTGCGCCGGGCCAAGTTCGAGAACATCTATCTCGACGAGGAAGCGCATCCGGAAGCCCGCTTCATCGTGATCGAGCACTGCACGCCCGATGTGCTCTGGCAGCCGCATCTGCTCCAGCATGAGAACGGCGCCAAGGAACTGTCATCGGTCTATTTCGTCAGTCCCGATGTCGCGCAGACGGCCGAGCGCCTCGCGCGATTCCTGGGGCCCGGCGAGCCGGTGAATGAGGCGATCGGTTTCAAGCTGGCAGTCGGCCGCTTCTGGGTGATGTCGGAAGCCGCGATGCGCGCGCATTCGCCGGTTCATCGCGAGGGTCCGGTCAACCGCGTGGCGGCCGCGGGCATTGGTGTTGCATCGCTGGATAAGCTCCGTGCGCTCCTTGAGAGCCGCGGCATTGATTATGTCGAGCAGCCGTCGCTGGATGCGCCGCGATCCATCTGGGTCGGGCCATCTGAAGCCAGCCATGGTGCGCTCGTCTTTACGCAAACAACTTAAGTCTCAAGGGAGCCGAGATGAAGGCAGCAGTGATTTATGAGCACGGTGGTCCGGGCAGCATCAAGTACGAAACGAATTTCCCCGATCCCGTTGCTGGTCACGGTGAAGTTGTCATCAAGGTGCATGCTGCCACGCTGAACTATCACGACGTGTTTACCCGCAACGGCATGCCGGGCATCAAGGTGCCGATGCCGATGATCATGGCGTTGGATTTCGCCGGTGAGATCGTCGAGGTCGGCGAGGGCGTCGAAGGTGGTTGGAAGAAGGGCGATCGCGTAATGATCGACCCTTCGGATCGCAAGAATTTCGGAGGCGTTCTCGGCGAGGTGCGCCATGGCGGCCTCGCGGAATACTGCGCCGTTCCCGACCATCATCTCGTGCGTCTTCCCGATGACGTAAGCTTCGAGACCGCTGCGTGCCTGCCGGTGGCTTACGGCACGGCCTGGCGCATGATGGTGACGATCGGCAAGATCAAGGCCGGCGAGAAGGTTCTGATCCTCGGCGCGTCCGGCGGTGTTGGGACCTGCTGCGTGCAATTGGCCAAGCTCGCCGGCGCCGAAGTGATCGCGGCGGCGTCGACGCCGGAAAAATTGCAGCGCCTGAAGGATCTCGGCGCCGATCATCTGGTCGATTACAAGAAAGAAGACTTCATGAAATGGGTCTTCACCAATTTCGGCAAGCCGCATCGGCGCTTGTACGAAAAGGGCATGGACGTCGTGGTGAATTTTACCGGCGGCGATACTTGGGTGAAGTCGCTGCGGACGCTGCATCGTGGCGGACGCCTGCTGACATGCGGCGCGACCGCCGGCTACGATCCAGCCGAAGATATCCGCTTCATCTGGACGTATGAGTTGCAGATCCTCGGATCCAATGGCTGGCAGCGCGACGATCTGAAGAGCCTTCTCGATCTCGTGCAGCAGGGCAAGCTGAAGCCGGTGATCGATCGGACCTATCCGTTGTCCGAGATCAACGACGCGTTCAAGCATATGGAAGACCGGCATCTGTTCGGGAAGATTCTGGTGAAGCCATGAGTGATGCGCCGGTCAAAAAACTGGAGAAGGCCGACATTGAAGCGATCTTCAACCGCTCGCCCTTCATCCGAATGATGAATCTCGAAGTGACGGACGTCGATCATGCTGGTTCGCGTTTCGCTGCGCGTCTGCCGATGCGCCCGGAATTCGAGCGCCGTCCCGGCACATCGCAGTTTCATGGCGGCATTCTCGCCGCCTTCATCGATGTCGTCGGTGATTTTGCACTGGGCATGCTGGTCGGCGGCGGTGTTCCGACGATGAACTTGCGGATCGATTATCTGCGGCCCGCGACCGGCGACTACGTCGATGGCGTTGCGGTGGTGCGCAGAAGCGGCCGCTCGTCGGCCGTGATCGATGTTGATATCTTCGCGGCCGACGGCAAACTTGTCGCTGTCGGCCGCGGCACTTATGTGCCTGCCACTGGATAGATCCGAGCAAACTCACGAGGAGGGGAAACGATGAGGTACTCGAAACCAAGCCTGTATGTTGGCGCGCTGCTTGCGGCGTCCACGCTCACTATCGCAAGCGCGCCGGCAAAGGCTGAGCTGGTCAAACTGGTTTACGGCAACGTCACCTCGATGACGCTGTCGCAGGCGCCGATGGTCGCCGCCAAGCAACTCGGCTACTTCAAGGAGGAGGGGCTCGAGGTCGAACTGATGGGCTTCAAGGGCACTGGCACGCTGATCCCGCAGATGCTGGCGAAGCGGGTCGATATCGGCTACCCGAACCCCGATACGCTGATCATCTCCCGCGACGCCGGCAAGGAAAAGCTGCCGCTGAAGTTCTTCTACAACATGACGCGCGCGTCTGGCTGGGAGTTCGCCGTATTGGCGGATTCGCCGATCAAGTCGATCGCGGACCTCAACGGCAAATCCATCGGTGTCGGTGCCATGAGCTTCGGGAATGTGCCGATCACGCGCGCGCAGTTCAAGGAACTGAAGGTGAATGCGACGATGGTGCCGGTTGGTGTTGGTGCAGCGGCCTTCCTGGCGCTGACCGAAAAGCGGGTGGATGCCCTCAATCTCTTCGACGCCCAGCATGCGACGCTCGAGACCCAAGGCACCAAGATCCGCCGGCTGGAGCAGGCGCCACGCTACGAGGCGCTGTTCAGCAATGGCTTCGTCGCGCATGAAGACATGATCCGCGACAAGCCGCAGGTGCTGGCTGGATTCGGCCGCGCCGTCGCCAAGGCGACGCTGTTCTGTGAGACCAATCGCGAAGCCTGCGTGAAGATGTTCTGGAAGGAGTATCCGAACGACAAGCCGAACGGCGACGAGGCCAAGGTGCTGGCGGACGGCGTGAAGATCTTCTCCGCCCGTTTCGACAAGATGCTGGTGTTCCCGAAGGGTGAAGAGCCGCGCAAGTGGGGAGCTTACGACAGGCAGATCTGGGTCGATTTCGCCGAGGCGCTGTATGAAGGCGGTCAGCTGTCGACCAAGGACGTCGACGTCGATGCTTGCTATACCAATGCTTTCGTGCCGAAATTCTCCGAGTTTGATGCTGCGAAGGTGGTTGCGCAGGCCAAATCCTTCAAGGATTGATCCGGATGATGCACGAACGCATTTCCACGACAGCCGGCAGCCCGCTGTTTCGGGCTGACGATCTCGAGGTGACCTACCGGTCATCTCGAGGACCGACCAAGGCGCTGGAGCATTTTTCCACGACTTTGGCGAAGGGGGAGTTTCTGTCGATCCTCGGCCCATCGGGATGCGGAAAATCCACGCTGCTGAAAGTGGCCGCCGGGCTGTTGATGCCATCCTCGGGTGTTGTCGAACTCGATGGCCGGCCGATCACCGGACCGCGCCGCGATGTCGGCATCGTGTTTCAGCAGGCGACGTTGCTGCCGTGGCGTACCGTGCTCGACAACGTGATGCTGCCGATCCGGACCCTCGGCATGGATGCACAGGCTGGGCTTGCCCGCGCGCGCGACCTGCTGCGGCTGATGGGGCTCGAAAGTTTCGAGAAGCACTATCCGCATGAACTGTCCGGCGGCATGCAACAGCGCGTCGGCATTGCGCGGGGGCTGGTCCATGATCCGAGCCTGCTGTTGATGGACGAGCCGTTCGCGGCGCTCGATGCCATGACGCGCGAGCACATGATGGTCGAACTGCAGCGCATCTGGATGGAGGCGCGCAAGTCGGTCATCTTCATCACGCATTCGATTCCGGAAGCCGTGTTCCTCTCGACGCGCGTGCTGGTGCTGTCGCCGCGTCCGGCGCGGATCATCAAGGACATCGCGATCGATCTGCCGCTGCCCCGCACGCAGGAGACGCTGGCCAGTGCCCGTTTCGGCGAATTGTGCGGCGAGCTTCGGGCGATGTTCTCGCATGACAAGAAATAGGCTCGAGCCATGAACGAGAGTGTGAAATCGATCCTCTATCCGCTGCTTCTGCTGCTGGCTCTGCTGGCGCTATGGATCGTCTCGGTCCGCAGTTGGGGCGTGCCAAACTACATCCTGCCGCCGCTCGAGAGCGTGCTCGACGCGTTGCGCCGCGGCTACATCGAAGGCGCCTTCTGGAAAGACTTCGGCTACACGATGAGCTCGATGCTGATCGGTTACGTGTGCGGTTGTTCGATCGCTTTCGTCATGGGCGTGCTGTTCGCTGAATTCCGCTGGCTCGAGCGATTGCTGTATCCGTTCGTGCTCGGGTTGCAGTCGATGCCCAAGGTGGCGCTGGCGCCGTTGATCCTGGTGTGGTTCGGCTTCGGACTCGGATCGAAGGCCGTCATGGTCGGGCTCGTCTGCTTCTTCCCGATGTTTATCAACACCGCCGTGGGCCTGAAGGCGACGGATCCCTCGCTGATCGATCTGATGCGGGCGTTCTCGGCAAGCCGCTGGCATATCCTGACGCGGATCAAGATCCCGTCGGCGGCCAGCCATATCTTTGCCGGTCTGCAGATTTCGGTGGTGCTCGGCCTGATCGGCGCCGTGGTCGCCGAGTTCGTCTCGTCCTCGCAAGGGCTCGGCTATCTCATCAATGCCGCGACCACTACGCTTGACACCAGCACGATGTTCGCAGCCCTGATCAGCCTTGCGGTGCTGGGGATCGCCGGTAGCCAGCTGATCAAGTTTCTGCAGCGCAAGCTGGTGTTCTGGGATCGCGGCGACCATAACCAGGCCGCCGCGTGATCGCAGGGTCAGGGATGTTGGGATATCCCCGCCAGTCCCTGGTCGATGATGGTTTGCGACTGCGCCAATGCGGCAGCGCGCCAGTCGGCGGCGCCCGGATAGTACGCCTCGCGCACCAGCGAGGTGAGGCGCTGCTTCAGCGCCGCATCGTCGGTGCCGGTCGCCCACAGCCAGCGCGCGGCCATCGCGGCGCGCTGCATCTGGTCGCGCGGCAGCGTGCCGAATTCGACGACCACGGCGGTCGTATCGGCGCGCGGCAGCAGGTCGACGAACGCGTTGACCAGAAGGCCCTGATAGTCCGCGACAGCCTTATGGGTGACGCCTTCGCGATTGACGGCACGCTCGCCCCACCAGCGGCGCGCACGCTCGAAGGCAGCGCTGCCGGGACGATGGAAGCAAAGGAAGATATGGCCGTTGCGCGGACCGATGCCGGTGTGCAGGTCGATCAAGGCCGCCGATCTGGCCTGTCCGAGATGTTCGCCGACGGCGCGGCGGAAGGTGGCGTTGGACCACTGCTCGCGCGCGCCGCCGTAGAAGATGCCATCGGCATGCGAATATTGCCCGCCGTTGAAAGCGTCGGAGAAGGCCTGTTCGCCGATCTCCTTGCGCAGGGCGTCCAGGCGCTCGAAGATGCCCGGCAGATCGTCGTCGTTCCAGATCTCGCGGACGAGAATATCATGGACGCGGGCATAGCCGGGATTGGCCGGCCGCGGCTTGCCGAAATCGACGAAATTACGGTTGAGATCGACGTTCTCCTCGGTGAAACGCATTGCATGGGCGAAGCCCCAGGGATTGTGCCCGTGGAAGAACAGCACGCCGACATCATCCGGCAGCGTGCCGGCCTTGAAGCGGTTGAGCCAGCCGGTCTGCGCCGCCGAGCCTGGATAACCCTCGATGCCGTGGGTCCCGGAGCCGACGACCAACACCTTCGAAGCGTCTTTCCGGCCGAGCCTTGCGACGTCCATGAACAGGTCCTCGCCGTCCGGTCCGGATTGGGCCGTGTGATGGTAGGCGGTGAGCTCCGCTCCCGCCTTCGATGCGGCGGCGAGGAATTTGGCGCGCGCACCGCGGTAGGTTTCGGAAAATTCGCTAAGGTCGGTCACGATCGACTCCTCTGACAGGAAAAATGTATTGGTCTATGTAGAGAAGCGGATGCGGAATGAATTTGCTTTTTCGTAGCGAGTGAGATGACAACGGGTCGCAGAATGTGGACGAACCTCGGCAAATTGACAGATCATGCTAAAAATCCCGATGCGGTCGCCTTGATCGACTGTCTGGATTTTCAGCATCCGCGCTTTTATTCGCACGGCCAGATGGATGCGCTGTCGGACGCCTGTGCGCGCGGCCTCGTCAAGCGCGGGCTGAAGCCGGGCGATACGGTGGCCTTGATGGGCATCAATCGCGCCGAATATCTCATCGCCTATTTCGCCATCATGCGCGCGGGCATGATCGCGGTGCCGATCAACTACAAGCTCGCTGCCGAAACCATCGAGTTGGTGCTCAAGGATTGTGCAGCAAAGCTGGTGATCGCCGATCGCGAGCGGACGAGACAGGTGCCGGAGGGAGTCGCTTGTGTTGCGATGGAAGGCGAGGGATGGGACGCGCTGCTGGACCCTGGCCCGTTCGACACCGTGACGCCGCCGCCGAACGGCTGCGCGATGATTCTCTACACCTCGGGATCGACCGGCATGCCGAAGGGCGTGCAATTGTCCCATGAGGGGCAGCTCTGGGCTGTGAAGAAGCGCGTCAGCGCGCGTGCCTCCTTCGAGGATGAGCGGCTGATCGTGGCGGCGCCGCTGTTCCACATGAATGCGCTGATCTCCGCGAAATTCGCCTTGGCGGCACATGCCAGTCTGGTGCTGCTGCCGCAGTTCGACGCCAGGCATTTCATCGGCGCGATCGGGGCCTTTGGCGTGACCTGGGTGACGTCGGTGCCGACCATGATGGCGATGGTGGTGCGTGAGACGGATGCGCTCGCGGCCGTCGACACCTCGACGGTGCGCTATGTGCGTATGGGCTCGGCGCCTGCGACGCATCAGCTCTATGACGCCGTGCATGCTGCGTTTCCGAATGCCTCGGTGGCCGGAGGCTATGGCACCACGGAAGCGGGCCCGATGGTGTTCGGGCCGATGCCGGGCAAGACCATGCCCGGCGGCGACGCGTTGGGCTGGCCGTTGCCCGATGTCGGGGTGCGCCTGGTCGATGCCAACGGCGCCGAGGTGAACGAGGGCGAATTGTGGATGCGAACGCCGGCCAATATGCTCGGCTATCTCAATCTGCCGGAAAAGACGCGCCAGGTGCTGACCGAGGACGGCTGGTACAAGTCCGGCGACGTTTTCCGGCGCGATGCCGACGGCTGTTACTATTTTGTCGGCCGCGTCGATGACATGTTCAATTGCGGCGGCGAGAATGTCTATCCCGGTGAAGTCGAGAAAGTCATCGAACGGATGCCGGAGGTGATGCAGGCCTGCGTCGTCCCGGTCGCCGATGAGATCAAGGGGCAAAAGCCGGTCGCCTTCGTCGTGCTGCGCGATGAGGCCGATCTGTCGGAGCAGGCGATCAAGGATTTCGTGCTCGCCCATGCGCCGGCCTATCAGCATCCGCGCCGCGTCTATTTCGTCGATACGCTGCCGCTGGCCGCCACCAACAAGGTGGATCGCGGCTTGCTGAAGCGGCGCGCTGCGGCTGATGCTGCACGGGCTGTTCCGGCCTAGCGAGATAATTCAGGATTGCGGCGAATTCGGCAGCGGCTGTCCGTTGCCTCGGCAGGAAAACTTCATAGGCCGGGACGTCGCCGCGAGCGGCATTCCCGTTTGCCGGTGTGATCGGCTTCGGCGGACTCAGTTCGCCGCCGCGGCCGCGCGTTCGACCTTCTTGCGCAGATTCATGGTGAGGCGCGCCTGCTTCTGGAAATGGGCCTGCAGCAGGTTCACCGCGCGCTCCTCGTCGCGCGCGAGGGCCGCCTTCATGATTGCCTCGTGCTCGCTGTCGGTGGCGACGGCGCGTTCCGCGTACTTCCAGAAGTAGCGGCGATAGCGCTCCATGTGATCGTATAGCTCGTCGAAGAAATGCAGGAGCCACGGCGATCCGCAGCCCTTGCACAGCGCGTAGTGGAACGCGCGATGACGGTCTTCCCACTCGGTTCGCAGATCGTCGTCCTCCTGATCGGCGGAGACCGCGATTCCGGCCAGCTTGAGCCGATGGAAGGCGGACAGCAGATCGACCTCCCAGTCCTCGCGGCCCTCGCGAATGGCGCCGCGAATGGCGTAGGCTTCGAGATTGGCGCGCAGGTTGGAAACGTCCAGCATCTCGTCGAACTGAATCGGCGCGACGACAAACCCCTTGTGATCTTCGGCAACCACGAGTCCTTGCGCGGCGACCTGAAACAGTGCCTCGCGCAGCGGACTGGTGCCGACCTCGTAGCGCTTGCTCAGCTTCTCGAACTGCAGTCGTTCGCCGGGTTCGAGCTGATGGCGGATGATGTCGCGGCGCAACTGCTGCGCCACGCGGCCCGTGAGCGTCTTCGGCGTTTCGTCACGGGAGGGATGCAGGCTCGGGCCCCACTTGCGCGGGAGCTGTTTGGGCGTGTTTTTCATGCGCTGCGCTTATTTGTCGCGAATCTGCATCCACTATGGGCGACGATTGTCCAAAATCCAAGCACAAACGGATTTTCGAAAATGTTGACACGATTGGAAATATCAATCAGGTTTGGGCCAACAAGGAGAACGCCATGGCCGAGATCGTTTACGCCGCGGGGGCGCCGCATGCGCCGGGTCTGATCGGATTGCTGGAAGCCGCCCCCTCCGATGTGAAGGATGTGGTCACGCACACCTATCGCAGTCTGGCGGACGCCATGGCATCGGCGAAAGCGGATGTCCTGATCGTCTTCGCCAACGATCACCTCGCCAATAGCCGGGTGCGATCCTATCCCGATTTCCTGATCGGCATGGCGCCGGAGCATCGTGGCCCGTACGAGTGGTTCAAGCCGTGGATTGGTTGCGAGGACTATACCGTCAAGGGTTCGCCCGAAGTGGCGGCGGCGTTGTTCGACGGCATGACCAAGCGCGGCATCAGGATGTTCGCGCAGACCGAGAATCTCAAATTCGACGACAACATCTCGGTGCCTGTGCTGCTCACCAATGTCGCGAGCGCGGGTATTCCGATGGTACCGGTGCTGCAGAACTGTACCGTGCCGCCGATCCCGGATCAGCGCCGCTGCTATGAAGTCGGCAAGGCGCTCGGCGATTTCATCCGCAACGATCTGCCGGCCGATATGCGGGTGGCGCTGCTGGGCTCCGGCGGCCTCAGCCATGAGCCGGGCGGCGCGCGCTATTACTTCATCGACGAGGAGTTCGACCGCTGGTTCCTCGATCTCGTGGCGTCCGGCGATCATGAGAGGCTGCTGAACGAATTGACGCTGGAGAAGATGGAGGCGGCCGGCTCCGGCGGCACCGCGGAGCTGCTGGCCTGGGTGGTCGTGCTCGGCGCCATCGGCTCGAAGCCGGGCAAGAGCTTCGGCTATACCGTTCACAAGGACTTCAAGTGCGGCGTCGGCGGCGTGTTGTGGGACATGAATCCGAACATGCCGAAATCGCGCGCGGCCTGACAGGGAGACGATCATGGGACTCGAAAAGTTCAAAGCATCGCTCGCCACGCATGATCTGATCCAGGATCTGAAATGGTCGCCGGAACTGCGCGAGGAGTTCGCCGCCAACGAGGCGGCCGTGCTGGATCGTTATCCGCTGCGCAAGGATGAGCGTCACGCGATCGAGACGCGCAATTTTCTCGCGCTCTACGAGATCGGCCTTCATCCCTATCTCGGCGGACAATTCGCGCGGCTGATCTTCGGCAACGAGGCCGGCAAAGGTGCGACTGTCGCCGTGAACAAGCTGGTTGAATCGCTGCAAGGCAAGGGGTCCGTCGCTTAAGAGACCCGTCGACTATCGGCAACTGAGAAGCTCACCGCGGGCGGCGCGCAAGCGCTCGCCCGGCGTGATGTTGCGCGCGGTAGGGCTGGATTTGACGTGAAGAATTGCGGCGATGTCCGCATCGGAAGAAGGGGAGTTTTCAGATGCGTCGTGCTTTTGGTTGGATCAAGCCGGCCCTCGCGGCCACGTCCGTTCTCGTCGCTGCGGCCTCGGCGGCCGGCGCGGCCGAAAAGGCTTCGCCCGGCATCACCGACACCGAAATCAAGATCGGCGGCATTTGCCCGAGCACGGGTCCGATCG